>NZ_NIZW01000007.1:0-300000 GCF_002727185.1 Rhodopirellula bahusiensis | reverse complement strand
GTTCACGGTTCACCGAGGGATGTGGCATAGCATTCCAGCGGCGTTGGTCGCGGGGCTGATCGCCTACATGGCCATGCCTTGCGCTAGCGAAGCCGTCCGCGTCTACAAATCCTGTGCGGTGTTGGTTGGATTCTTGACCCATTTGATCTTGGACGAGATCTGGTCGTTGGATTTCAGCCGCGGCTCGATGCGAGTGAAGAAATCCTTTGGGACGGCACTGAAATTTTTCGGCAGCAGTCCGCTGGCCAACATTTTTGTCTGGGGCCAACTCGGGCTGTTCATTTACTTGGCTTGGGGCGATCACGAAATCTTGGATCGCTTGCGTCAGCGTGTGCGAATGGATCGAGATCGCTACGCCGTTCCGAGTCAGGACGAGATCAATCCGGACTACACCAATCCGTCATTGTTTGCGCCGTGGGAATCTCGTGAGCCGCCGCAGTGGCAGCCGCGGATGACTTCGCCGCAAGAATCGCCTTCGAACTTTGGTTGGCCGTCTCAGCCTTCTCAACCGCAGCCGGGAGCTGTTCCGCCGGGAGCGATTCAGTCGGGAATGGGACAACAGGTTGCTCGCCCGAATTGGCCCACTGCCCTGCCCCGACGCTAAGCGACGGTCCCGAAACGCTTCCGCATTGAGCGGCGCGAGCCGCCCGGTGATCCGCCGGTCGGTTTTCGCTGGCTCTTTCTCAGAGTTCCAAGATGATCGTGACCGGTCCGTCGTTGGTCAGCGAAACGGCCATGTCGGCAGCGAAGATGCCGCATGGGACCGACAGTCCCGTTTTGCGAAGCTCGCTGACGAAATGCTCGTAGAGCTCTTTGGCTCGCTCGGGAGGCGCGGCGTCGGTGAACGCGGGCCGGCGTCCTTTTCGGCAATCGGCCAGCAGCGTGAATTGGCTGATCGCGAGAACATTCCCACCGGCATCGATCACATTTCGGTTCATCTTTCCGTTTTCGTCGGAAAAGATCCGAAGCCCAGCGGTTTTGTCAGCCAGTGCGGCTGCGGTCGCTTCCGTGTCGTCGTGTCCAATCCCGATCAATGCCACCAATCCGCGGTCGATTTGGCCAACGATTTCTCCGTCCACTGAAACGCTGGCTTGTCCGCTGCGTTGCAAAACAATTTTCATCGGTCGGTTCGCGATCCAAGTCGTGGCGAGATGGGCTAAATTGGTGACTGGACGCACACGCGGTGCATCACAGATTTGCTGGAAAGGATCGTATGACGTTTCTGTTCACTTGCCCACACTGCCAATCGCAAACCGAAGTCGAAGATGAATTCAGCGGACGCACCGGTGACTGCGTCGTGTGTGGTCGCGAAATCACAATGCCTGTATTCGCTGGTGCGCGGCGACAGGGAAGTCGGCCTACGAATCGAAAACGATCGGCAATTTGGTTCGTCGCGGCTGGGTTGGCGTTGTTGCTCATCGGAGCCGGTTTGATCGCGGCAATCCAGGTCGGAAGTCGGACGGCCAAGAAGATTCGCACGGGGCGTCAGCGATTGAGCAGCATCAAGAACATGGAAAAGATCGCGACCGCGTTGAACGCTTACGCCACCGATCACGGTGTCTACCCTGCCCCATACACCACGGATGGCACGGGACGAAAGTTGCATTCATGGCGAGTGACGATCCTGCCTTACCTCGACGAGGATGCTCTGTTCAGTCAGATCGACAAGGGCGTGCCGTGGAACGAGGGCGAGAATCAGCAGCTCTCCTGGCAAATTCCTGCGGTCTACCGGCATCCTGAGAGTAGCGGTTGGGGGGCCGGGACTGTCTACCATTTGGTGACGGGGGCTGGAACTTTGTTTCCCAGTACCGGGCCGATGGGGCCCAGGCAGGTGACCGACGGAGCCGCAAAGACAATCCTGTTGGCGGAAGGTCAGATGAATTCCATGACCGAGTCGTGGATGGAGCCTTACGATTTAGATGTCGCATCGATTGGCGGTCTCATCAACGCCCCATCCGGAAATGGACTTGGCGGAGCAACCGAAGGTGGCGTTTGCGTTGCGACCGTGGATGGCAGGGGGTATTTCCTGCCAGATACGACACCGCCGTTGACCGTTCAGGCGTTGATCTCTCCTGCCGGCGGCGAGCCACTGCCCGATGACGTGTTGGACGAATGGGCCTCGACAGAACGATGAGTTTATTGAGGCACTCGCTGTCGTCTTTGAACTGAAACACTTTGGTATGGAAACGTTTCAGCGACAAAAAAACGGCGAGGGATAAACCTCGCCGTTTGCGTTGATTGATCGCGGACTCAGCCGCCGTCAAATGAATCTCGGTCGCAAATTAGAACTTGCGTGGTGAAACGCGGCCTTGGACTCGCGAAGGCAAGCCTTGGATTCGCAGGAATCCTTCGGCGTCGTCTTGGTTGTACGAGCCGCCGCCTTCCATGGTCGCGATTTCTTCGTCGTACAAGCTGTTTGGGCTGGTTCGCGAAGACACCATGATGTTGCCTTTGTAGAGCTGCAGCGTGACTTCGCCGGTGACGGGGCGCTGGGCCGTTTCGATGAACGACATCAACGCGTCCATCTTGGGTGTGTACCAGAAACCGTAGTAAACCATCTCTGCGACTTCGGGAGCCATCCGGTCGCGAAGGTGCATCAGGTCGCGATCCATCGTCAGTTGTTCGATGTACATCAACGCGTCGTACAGCACGGTCATGCCGGGTGATTCGTAGACGCCACGGCTCTTCATGCCGACAAATCGGTTTTCGACCATGTCGATCCGGCCGACACCGTTGCGGCCAGCGATATCGTTGAGTTGCTCAACCATTTCCAACGCGTTGACGGCTTTTCCGTTCAGCGTCTTGGGCACACCGGACTCAAACGTGATCGTGACTTCTTCTGCTTTGTCGGGGGCTTCTTGTGGCGAAACTCCCATTCCAAATTCGACCAACTCGACACCGTTGACGTCGAGTTCTTCCAGCTTGCCAGCTTCATAGGAAATGTGCAGGACGTTTTCGTCGCTGCTGTATGGCTTCGCGGTCGAGGCTTTGACGGGAATTCGTTTGACGTCGCAGTACTCGATCAATTCGGTTCGGCCCGGGAACGCATCGCGGAACGATTTGATCCGCCAAGGAGCGATCATCTCGATGCCTGGATCGAGAGCTTCCGCGGCCAGTTGGAAACGACATTGGTCATTGCCCTTGCCGGTTGCTCCGTGAGCGTAGGCGGTCGCGCCGACTTCGCGAGCGACTTCGAGGCAGACCTTGCTGATCAGCGGGCGAGCGATCGAGGTGCCCAGCAGATAGATTTGCTCGTACTTGGCTTGCCACGCCAACACGGGAAACGCAAAATCGCGGCACAATTCTTCGCGAACGTCGACCAGGCGAGACGATTTCGCGCCGCAGGTGCGAGCCTTCTCCATGATGGCGTCGCGGTCCTCGCAGGGTTGTCCAAGATCAACGTAGACGCAGTGGACTTCGTAGCCTTGGTCCTGGAGCCAGCCCAGAATGACGGACGTATCGAGACCACCGGAATAGGCTAGCACACAACTTTTCATCTCAGATCTGCATCCAAATGCGGGGGAATCGGCTATGTTTGAAGGTCTCGCATTTAAGTTGTCCGGTGCGAAACACGCAAGGACGGTCAGAAGGATCCTGGCCGGAAAGTCAAGCAGAACGCTATGAACCCACCCTCCAATCAACCGCCCTCCCCCGCCCTGCTTCAAATTCTGCAGGATGTCGCTTCCGGGCAAACCAACGTGGAAGCCGCGGTGGAATCCATTCAGGCCAGTTCGTTGGGAGCGTCTGCGGACATGCAAACGGTGCCCGGTGCGACCGTGGACTTGGGACGCCAGGCTCGCTGTGGTTTTGGCGAAGTGATTTACGGCGAGGGGAAATCAACGGACCTGATGACCCAAATCGTGCAAACTCAGATCGCGGTTGGTCAAGCGTGCTTGATCACACGAATCGACGCGACTGCGGCGGCTCAACTGCGGCGGGTGTTCGAGAACACCCGGTACAACCCGTCCGCTCGCACGTTGCGAATTGGTTGTGGCGACGAAAGCTTGGAACCCATCGGCGTCGAGGGCCACTCGACTCATGTCGCTGTTGTCACCGCTGGGAGCACCGATGCGCACGTGGCCGACGAAGCTGCTGAAACACTGGCTTGGATGGGAATCGCTTGCGAGCGGATCGACGACATCGGCGTTGCCGGACCGCAGCGTTTGTTGGCCGCGGTGCCTCGATTGCGATCCGCCGCCGCCATCGTGGTAGTCGCGGGAATGGAAGGTGCCCTGCCCGCCGCATTGGCCGGTCACGTGGCGACTCCCGTGATCGCGGTTCCCGCCAGCACGGGATACGGTGCCCACTTTGCTGGTCTGACGCCCTTGATGGGAATGTTGACTTCGTGTGCCGCGAACGTGGCGGTGGTCAACATCGATGCTGGATTCAAAGGCGGGTACATGGCCGGTTTGATTGCCAGCGGAATCGCTAGTGCGAAATCTGAGGCGGCTTCGTCGAAAGACGCCTGATCGGCCGGATGTTGGAAGCGTCGCGGCGGTTGATTTGAGTCAGACTTTGACGCCGCGGTAGAGCATCTCGTGCCGCTGAACTTTGTGAGCCAAACACAAGGCAGTGATGTCGTCTTGATGGCCGACCACGATCACTGTGTCCTTGGCTTTCAAGATCAAGCTGCCACTGGGGTTCATCTGAATCGGGTCATCGCCCCGCTTCACACCGACAATCAGAAATCCTCGATTGCCGCGAACTTGGATGTCGCCGAGCGGTTTGCCGACCAGGGGCGAGCTTCCGGACAGTTCCAATTCTTCCAGGCTCAACCCGATCGCGGACAGTTCTTCACTGATCCCGTGTGACAACCCATAGGATTCTAAAACGGCGGACGCGGTGGGGCGAACCAGCAACTGAGTCGCACGCATCGCACCGATCGTCGCGGCCATCACGACGTGGTTGGCACCGCAGCGAATCAGCTTTTTCTGAGCTGAGTGATTCTCCGCTCGAGAAACGATCTCGACGGTGTCGGCCAGGTCTCTCGCAGTGACGCAGATGAACGCGTTGGCGGCATCATCGGGAAGCAACGTGGCCAAACCGCGAGCGTGGTTGATGCCGGCGGACAGCAACGTGTCTTCGTCCGTGGCATTGCCGACCATCGCTAGCATGCCCGCTCGCTGAGCTAGTTCCACTCGCGATGAATTTTCGTCGATCACCACGAACGGTTGGTCGAGCTGCTGAAGTTCCTCGGCAACGCGAACTCCCATTCGTCCGAATCCGCAGACGATCGTGTGCCCGCGAAGACTGGCAATGCCTTGGCTCATTTTTCGATTCCTTAAGAGGCTTTGTAGTTCGCCGTCGACCAAAAACTGGATGAATCCACCGACCGTGTAAATCGCGGCTCCATATCCCAGCACAATGATCGCGATGGTCAGGGTCCGCAGTGCGGGTGTGTCGACTGGTTTGACTTCGCCGTAGCCGACGCCGAAGATCGTGATCACAACCATGTAAATCGCATCGCTGACTGACCATCCCATTTGGATGTAGGCAACGATCGCGATCGCGCAAATCATCAAGAACACGCCGAGGCCGAGCAGTATTCGACGAAGCGGTGTGGGCTGCATGGCGTACGGAAGTGGGCGATTAAGTGAACGGTGAGAGATGAGTGGATCGGAGAAAGCCAGTCACCTGGTGAATCTGGCTCAAGCTTTGCGGTGCAAACAGAGCACGCCGTTTGCACCTATGACTCCCGAATTGATACGTTGACCGCCACACGCATGCGACGATCGAACAACCCGCGAGCTAGAAATGCCATCCATCGTGACTCAGTCTACCAGCCCGCCGCCGCTGCGGATTCCAAGTCGTGAAGTCTCCGCACACAAAGGCAATTTTGGTCGGGTGTTATTGGTCGGTGGTTCGCGAGGCATGGCGGGGTCGATCGCATTGTCGTCGATCGCGGCCTTGCACACGGGATCGGGATTGGTGGCCGCTGCCGTCCCCGATTGCATCTTGGATTGTGTGGCTGGTTTTCATCCGGCTCTGATGACAATCGGATTGCCGGATGACGGTCAGAGGTTTTCGGATGCGGCGTGGGAATCGACGCAAGATCGCTTGTCGGCTCAAGCCGCGGTGGGGTGCGGCCCTGGGATCACGACGGGATCCGGAGGCGCGAAGATGGTGGAAGGACTGCTCGCGAAAAAAGACCTGCCGTTGGTTTTGGATGCGGACGCGCTCAATCTCATCGCCCAGCAGAATTGGTTTGCAGATGACCGGTTCGGACGAAACAAGGACGATGCCGCTTGCGTGCTGACGCCTCATCCGGGTGAGCTGCAGCGATTGACGGGAGCACCGGCGAGCGAAGTCGATGGACAACTCGAGGCCGCCACGGAGATGGCGAATCGTTTGGGGCTGACCATTGTTGTCAAAGGCGGCCCGTCACATGTGGTTTATCAGGACGGTAACGGTGAGGCTGATGTCTGGCGGAACACGACCGGCAATCCTGGCATGGCCACTGCGGGTTGCGGCGATGTTTTGACCGGAGTCGTGACGTCTTTGCTGGGACAGGGATTAAGCGGCCCCGATGCGGCCAGGTTGGGAGTTTGGATTCATGGTCGCAGCGGGGATGAAGCCGCGGCACGGTTCAGTCGCGCGGGGATGACCGCTCAACAAGTCTTGGACGCACTCATGTTGGTCGCCGACGAGATGACCGAAGCGGCAAACGAACAGGGGAGCTGACGAAATCGAGGTGAATCAGGCATACTGGCCCGCCGCCGCCTGATTTTCCTTGTTTCTCCCCTGCCCTGCCCCGACTGAATGACTTCCCTGATCCACTTGAGCGACCTTGCGGGCGACTCCGACCTGCAACAATCGCTTCAAGGAGGCGCGGTCAGCATTGGCAACTTTGATGGCGTGCATTTGGGACACCGTGCTTTGCTGGAGCGGGTTCGGCGGCAAGCCGATCGAGTCGGTGGCAAAGCGATCGCGATTGTGATGGATCCTCATCCGGCGTCGGTGTTGCGGCCTCATGGAGCGCCGCCCAGCTTGACCGCCCTGCCCCGTCGGGCGGAGCTGATGACCGATTTGGGAATCGATCATTTGCTGGTTTGTGAGGCCACTCGCGAATTTTTGAATCAGACCGCCGAAGCGTTTTTTCAGCGCCTGATCGTGGAGCAATTGTCGGCCAAGGCGATCATCGAGGGCCCCAACTTTTTCTTTGGACGCGATCGGGCTGGCAACACGACTCGCTTGAAAGAGTTGGCTGATGAACGTCAGATCGATGTTGAAATTGTGGTGCCATCCGTCCGAGACGATCGGATGGTCAGCAGCTCTCGAATCCGTGAGGCGATCGCATCCGGTGATCTTCCGCTGGCCAATCAAATGCTCGGCAGCCGGTACCGTTTGACCGGATCGGTGGCGACGGGTGAACAACGCGGGCGAACGCTCGGGTTTCCGACTGCGAACTTGGATGGCGTTCAGACGTTGCTGCCCGAACACGGTGTGTACGCGGCGCTGGCCAGCGTCGAAGGAAGTGATGAGCCGACAAACCAACCCGCTGCGGTTCACATCGGGCCCAATCCGACTTTCAACGATCGCCAAGAAACAAAAATTGAAGCGCACCTGCTCGACTACGAGGGTGATCTTTATGGCAAAATGCTGTCACTGACACTGGTGAGCCAAGTCCGCGGCGTTCAACGATTCGTTGACGCATCCGCTTTGAAACAACAATTGCAAATCGATTTGCAAACCGTTCGAGAGACGGTTTCTTCTCTGCCTTCTCGTCCTTGAAAGAAAGATCCGCTCGTGGGAGTCAATTGGAAAGCATTTGTTGACCAAATCCAGCACTACCAATCGTTTGTCTTGGTAAGCCACATTCGTCCCGATTGCGATGCACTGGGCAGTGAACTCGGAATGGCAGAAGTGCTGCGAGCGATCGGCAAAGACGTCCGAATCATCAACGCTCACCGAACCCCTGCGGCTTTGTCATTCTTGGATCCCGCTGGCAACATTGAGGTGCTGGGTGATTCGGTGGAAGCCGAAGACGTGAAGGCCGACTGCATCATGATCCTCGACACCAGTGCGTGGGCTCAGCTCGGCGACATGGGAGACGTCATCCGTGCCTCTCGCGCCGACAAGATGGTGCTCGATCATCACGTCGGTGAGGATGAACTGGATGCTCGGATGTACAAGGACTACCAGTCCGAAGCGACGGGACATTTGGTCGTTCAAGCCGCGGATGCGCTCAACGTACCGCTGACCCGAACGATGGCCACTCCGTTGTTTGCTGCGATCGCAACCGACACCGGATGGTTCCGGTTCCCAAGCGTTACCTCGGACACGTACCGAACGATCGGGCGTTTGATGGATGCGGGCGTTGTCCCCAGCGAGGTGTATGGCGACTTGTATGAACGTGACACGCTCGGGCGGTTAAAACTTCGCGGTTTGATTCTGTCCCGAACAACCACCGAAATGGACGGCACGTTGGTTTACACCTCCGTCAAAAAAGAAGACTTCGAGTTGTGCGGTGCACAGCCGAACGATACGGAAGATGCAATTAATTTGACCCTCGCCATTCGCGGCACCCAAGCCGCGGTGATTTTCGTCGGCCAAGTTCGCGGCGGGTTCAAGCTGAGCTTCCGCAGTCGCTGCGGGATGGATTGCAACGAGGTCGCTCGGCAGTTCGGCGGCGGAGGTCACAAGGCCGCCGCGGGAGCCTTCTTGGAAGGGACGCTCGATGATGTCCAGGGCCGAGTTCTCCCCGTCGTTCGAGAAGCACTCGCCGCCGCGCTGGGTTAAACTGGCGTCAGAGCCAAACTGACCGTGCATCACGTTTTCTGTGATGGACCGCGTGGGAGTTTCGATGACCGGACGTCGAATTGTATGCCCTCAATGCAGCACCACATTGCAGCTTCCCGCGACCATGGGTGCGGGAAAAGTAAAGTGCCCGAAGTGCGAACGGATGCTGGCCGTCCGGGCTCCTGCGACCGTCAGTGTGCCCGAAGAAAACCTGTTCGATAGCTTGCCCAGTTCGGGTGCATCGAACGCTTCGCCACCAAGTTCGGTTTTCCGACCCGCGGGACCCGTCACCGTTTACCAGCCACCCAAGGCCGCGAAGAAGCGTGGCGGTGGTTCAAACGCTGCTCTGAAAATCATCAGCACGATCGCCGGTGTCGGGGTGCTGAGCATCCTGATGTGTGCGGGAGGGATTTTCGCGATCGGATACTTGGGTTCGCGGCACAGTGGTTGGACGTCGGTGAAGTACAAGGGATACACGATCAACATGCCGGCGGGCGAAGATCGGCGAGACAAGTCGCAACAGTTCCCCGGCACAACGGTTCATGAGCTGACGGGCCGGCGGAAAGAAACCGGGTCTCAGTATTCATTGGTGGTGGCGAAGTTGCCCTCGGTCATTCGACAAAACATTCCCATTGAGGAGTTGTTGCGGGACATGCTGATCCGTTTGTCCAATCAATACCCGGTCACTCGATCGGGCGTGAACGGGATGGCGGGAACGATGCAATCAGGCGTGGGCGGAATCGAGGGCTCCGATTGCGAGATCTTCGTGCACAACGGAAATCTCATCGTTGCAATGTACTCGCCCTATTCCGAGATCCGTGACCTCGTCGGCGGCCAACGCGAACCAAGATCCAACGAGAGTGAGCTGGACAAGCCTTCCGAGTTCTTCGAATCATTGGAGTTCAAGTGACGGCATCTCACCCTGGCCACAATGTCTCACTCATAAATCGTCGCCTAATCAGAGTAAAGCGATTGTCCCGGGGCCACGTTCTTTCGCACTGTTCTACGCCTGGGTTTCGCTGCGAGACAGTTCGCTGATGTCAGTTCCGGTGGCGGGCAGGATCATTCGAAAACGAGCTCCGCCACTGGGTGAGTCTTCGACGGTCAGCGAGCCACCGTGTTCACGAAGGATTTTGGCGCTGACGGGCAGGCCCAACCCGGTTCCGCGAGCACCTTTCTTGGATTCAAACAGCGAGAAGATTTGTTCGCGGTCTTCTTCGGGGACGCCTTCACCGTCGTCTTCCACATCGACGATCCAGCCTTGAGCGGCATCGTAGAACGTTTTCACGACCACTGTCTTGGTCGCTGCATCGATGGCATTGGTGACCAGGTTCAACACGGCTCGGTGAATCGCTTCGCCGTCAAACTTCGCGATCGGTAGCGTCTCTTCCAGGTCGGCGGTCAATTCGATTTCGCCCTGCCCCGCCCTGCTCTGCATGAGCTCGACCACGTCGTGGACGACCTCGTTGAGGTTGCCTTCGTGCATTTCCGGTTCGCGTTCTTTCGAGAACGTCAGCATGTCGAGCACGAGGTTGCTGATTCGTTCTTGATTGCGATCGACGATCGACCATCCTCGGCGGATGGCTTCGGTGTCGTCCTTCTGTAAACCCGATTCGATCAAATAGCTGCCACCACGAACCCCTTGCAGGATGTTTTTGATGTGGTGTGACAGCGTCGCGATTGTTTGACCCATCGCAGCCAAGCGTTCGCCTTGCAGAAGCGCCGAGTAATAGAACGTGTCTTCAATCGCGAGCGCGGCTTGGTGTCCCACGGCGGTGATCAACCGCAGGTGTTCGTCGTGGAATCGCGTTGCCCCGCCCTTGCGAACAAGCTCGCCCGGCGTGGTGTAGGTGTCGACATAGAGCATGCCCACGATTTCATATCGACCTTGCAACGGAACGCAAAGGGCTTCGCGAACTCCGCCTTGAACAATTGATGCAGCGGAATCGAATCGTTCGTCGTCGAGTGCGTCGTTGGTGCGAACGCCTTGTTTGTGTTGCAGCACGTAATCCAAAATCGTATGGCTGATTTGGATGCGGTCTTGCGTTTTGGCTGATCGGTTGGGTTTGGTTCCATCGGTCGCTGAATCGCGGTCACACCTGGCCGCGGGAGTCAGCCGTTTGGACTCGGGGTCACGAAGCATGATGCATCCGCGATCGGCCTCGACCCAATCAAAAACCAATCTCAGAACACGGTCGAGCACCTCGTCCAAGTCATCGGTCCGCCCAACGGCAATCGCGGTCAGGTACATGACTTCAAGTGAACGGTCGGCATCGAGTCGGCCAATAACGGGCGGGCCGTGGAATTGGCCGGTTCGTTCTGCAGTGACCACCGACGACGCTTTGTCTTCCTCGCGAGGTGGTGCCGAACCATTTTCGATGGGCGGTGGAATTGGCGGCGGCAACACCGCTGGCGAAGACGACTTCTTTGCCGATGAGGTGCCGGTAGAGGATGAGTCACTCGGTGAGTACGGCGAGACGACCCCTTCGCGAGACAGCGACGAAACAATGTTGCTGGCGTCACCGCCGCGGACCTGTCGCACGATGTCGACGCCGTGAGCTGCATCGAGAGCCGAAACGTTGCCGGTGCCAGTGAAGATCAACAGCGTCGATCCAATCTCGACTCGGTCACCACTGGTCAGGACGTGTCGCGTGATCTTTCGATTGTTGACCAGCGTGCCGTTGCTGCTGCCTAAATCGACCAGCTCATACCGGCGTCCGGTCCCATCGCCGCGAATTTCGGCGTGACTTCTCGAGGCTTCGTTGTCGAGCAACTGCACGTTGTTGCTGGATTCACGTCCCAATCGCGTGACCGTGGGCGCGAGTTGGAAGTGTTTTCCTTGGTCACGTCCTCGAATGACGAACAACGAAGCCATACAAAAATCAACGCGGGGCGAGAACGAGTTTCACGAACGATTTCTAAGTCTAGTTCACACAAGATAACTTGCCGCGGACGGTTCTGTTTGGCTACCGTCCGCTTCGGGCCCCTTTCTATTGGGATCCGGTTCTTGTTCGTGAGGAAGCTCATTTTCTGCATGCTAGGCTCGGCGATTCCCATCGAGCGACGTTGGCCCTCACCTTGGGTGTCTCGGGGTGCGTGGATGGGGGTGTGCGCGTGCTGGATCCTTCTGCTTGGTTGTAAAACGACGGCTCCAGTTCACGTCTGGCGTCCACCGGAGTTGGCAGTCGAGCCCGCTGGAGTGGCTTTCATGGGCATTTCCGGGCCTGATGAGTGGGCCGACCCGATCGAAAAATCTTTGCTGCAGAACCAACCCACGCGTTGGCGATTGATTGCCGCGGAGCGATTGGAGAGTGAATCGTCCATTCGGCTTGTTTCAGGCTTCGAAGAAGAACCGAACGATGTGGCTGTCAGTGCAGCCGCACGCCGGGAAGGTTTGCGTTACCTCTTGCACGGTGAAATCCTGCAGGCGACGGGGCACGAGGACCGCGACGACAAAATCAGTTTGTCATGGCGATTGACTGGTCTGCAGCCCGATGCATCATCCGCAGGGATGCCGGTTTCAATCGACGAAGCCCTGATCGAACAACGCTACCCACAATTGATGAACGTTCCCGATGTGGCGGAACGAACCCGACAAGCGGCCGTGCTGGAAACGAAACGATTGCTTGCCGCCAGCGTCGATCGCCAACAAGTCACATTGGCTTCGCCGCGAATGTTGCCCGGCAGCCGAGCGGTTCGACGCGGCAACAAGCTGGCTCGATCGGGCAATTGGCCGATGGCGGAGCAAGTGTGGAACGGCGTCCTGGAGTCTCAACCTCGCAATCCGGCAGCGCTGATCAATGCGTCGATCGCGGCCGCCGCGCGACAAGATTTTTCAGCCGCCAGGGAACGGATTGCCGAGGCGGTTCGTCGATCGGCATTCTCACCAGTGAACCAATCTCTGGCCGAAGAGACCCTGGTTTGGATTGAGCTGCGTCAGCGTGACTACCACGAAGCCTTTGACCTGCCACCTCCACCGGAAGGCTGGCTCATTTCCCGAGGAAGTTTGTAGCTCGGTGGTCCCCACCGAGACACGCGGCACTCACGTTGGAGACCAACGTGTTACAGGTTGACCGTCGCCCATCGACTCCGCTCGATGGAGATCCCATCCGCCGACTTCAACACGCTGCTCTAAACCGGACGCGTCTGAACGCCTCGCGTCACTCAACTCGTTTGGCGACGCGGAGTTTCGCACTGCGGCTGCGTGGGTTTGCTTGGACTTCTTCATCGGTAGGACGCAGCGGCTTCTTCGTCAAAATCTCCCAACGCTCGTCATCTCGAAAAGCGTTTTTGACAATCCGGTCCTCGAGCGAATGAAAGCTGATGATCACGGCTCGTCCACCGGGTGCGATCCAGTCGGGAGCCGATTGCAGGGTTCGCGTGAGACCACCGAGTTCATCGTTGACCGCGATCCGCAACGCTTGAAAGGTTCGAGTGGCTGGATGGATGTCATGGTTGCGAGAACGAGGCACACAGCGGCGGCAGATCTCCACCAGCTCGCCCACTTTGGTGACCGGGTTGCGTTCTCGGGCTCGCAAGAAGATTTGTTTCGCGATGCGGCGACTGAATCGCTCTTCGCCGAATTGATAGATCGCGTCGGCGATTTCCTTTTCGCTGTGCTGTTGAAGCCAACGGTATGCCGGGACTCCATTTTCCGGATCAAAACGGAGGTCCAGTTCCGCGTCTTCGATTGTGAAGGTGAACCCTCGATTTCGGTCGGCAAGTTGATCGCTGGACAAACCCAGGTCCAGCACCAAGGCATCGGCATGCGTCAGGTCCAACGCGTCGAGTGCCTTGGGCGAGTTCTCATAGCTGCCGAGGAATAACTCGATTCGTGGATCGTCTTGGATCCAAGGTTTTTGCTCGTCACGACGGACGACCGCCGGATCGCGATCGATTGCGATCACGCGTGGTGTGCCGGAAGCGGAACCCGTGTCAGTCAGCACCTCGGCTAGCAAGCGGGTGTGTCCGCCGCCACCGTAGGTGCCATCGATGATCGTGGTGGGATTGATTTCCCGAACCCATTGAACGATCTCGTTTGGCATCACGCTGACGTGTTCTGTTTCCGCGGAGGTTACCCCCGCGGAAGATCGTTCAGAGTCTTGGTCGTTCGATTCCAAAGGTTGCGACTCTGTCACGCAGATTCCGCCTCGATTTGCGACAGCGATTTGGTGCAGTGCAACGCGGATTCAATTTGTCCGTGAATCTTCTTCAGACGCTCGGCATCTCCACCGCCGACTTCTGCGGCGACCCAGCCTTGGAACTTGATTCCGGCAAGGGCCTTTCGGACGCTGGCCCAATCGATGTCGCCTTCGGTGACGTCGGTGAAGCGACCCTTCTCGCGAGAGAAACCTTTGATGTCCAGTTTGCCGATGCGATGGCCCAGCGTCGTCACCCACTCGGCCACGTCACCGTACTTCCAGTGGTTGCCCAGATCGAATTGGACACCGATCCAAGGTGTATCGAACGAGTCGACAAAGTCGGCCAGCGGCTGAGCCGATTGGTTCTCGTCTCCGCCGTGGTCGTAAAGAAACTGATTCCAAACGTTCTCGATCAGGATCTTCACGCCAAGTTTCTCAGCCAGAGGAACGGCGCGATCGAGGGCTTCGAAGGCTCGTTGGCGAACTTCTTCGGCCGTGCCGTCTTTGCCGTGTCCGGGGACGATCAGAAACGTGTTGGCGCCCAAGTCTGCAGTCTGTTGAAGTGATTCTTCGAGCAACAGCTGAGCCTTCTTGCGAGTCGCTGCCTCGGGACTGGTGTGCGTTGTGCCCCAGTGATAACCACCCACGGTTCCGTCGATCGTCAGACCGGTTTCAGCCGATGCAGCGACCATCGCTTTGACATCCATGCCCGGCGACGTGTTGGGCTCAACACCTTCAAAGCCAACTTCTTTGGCGAGACGAAAGCGTTCGATCCAGGGGTTCGCAGCGTCAGATTTCTTGACGCGAATCATGCCCGCTTTGAGTGATTGTTTCAGGTAGCCCGTGCTGGTTGTTGTCTCGTTCGCTTCGGCTGCCCAAAGTGCCCTGCCCTGCCCCGGCAATCCATTGGCATGGTTGCTCAGAGGTGACGGACTGATTTGATGAGCCAAGTAGGCCGCGTAGCCGACGGCGGAGGTCGTTCCAAGGCGGCGAAGGAATTGGCGGCGGTTGCTGATCGATCGGGCGGGTTGGTCAGGACGCATTGGGAGGGCACCAGGAGGAAGGAGTCAAAGAAGCTTTACGTCAACAATGCTTCGGGAACACGTTGCAATTGACCGTTCTTATCAATCACCGCCAGAGTCACGGTCGCTTGCACGAGCACCTCGTCGCCGCGGCGGATCTCATATTCATGGATGATCTTGGCCGCGGTGATCTTAGCGATTCGTGTCACGATATCGATTTCATCATCATAACGTGCCGAGGCACGATAGCGACAATCGATGTGGACGACCACGACATACAGCCCTGCTTCTTCGACTTCGCGGTACCGCCCCCCCGCCGACCGAAGGAATTCAGTGCGGCCAATTTCGAAGTACCGCAAGTAATTTGAATGGTGAACCAATCCCATCGGATCACATTCGTCGTAACGGACTCGCAAACGGAACACATGTTGCGGCAATTCTGTCGTCATTGCAGGCGTCTTTGGGTCCCGGCGGAATGCCATAGAGAAATCGCTGTGAAAACAGGCGGTTGCAAGTTCAGAAAGTTTAGCCGTCAATGGTTGATAGGCGAACCTCGTGTCTCAGATCTTCGTTTCCAAAAAAAAACTCTCGTCAAGGATCGTGTCTTGAATCAGCCCGACTCAACTCCATCGTCAACTTTGCAGGGTTTTGATCCCGAACAGGATGCCGCAGCCGCGATTGAAATGGCGGCTGACCTTTTGCGAGAGTCGCGAGCATTGCAGACACCTCAAGAACGTCGCCAGCAATCCGAGCTGGATCGGATGATCGGCCACGACGCCGACAAAGCGACTTTGGTCGAAATGACGGACCAAGCCTTCCGGACACACACGCCCGCACGCGTGGCAGACCAAATGACTCACCTGCTGGATTTGCAGGGCATCCCGCGGTTCTTCAGTCCCGTCGAACAAGCCATGCTGAAAGGATTCCAGTCGTTCGGCGAGTACCTGCCTGGTGTGGCGGTGCCGTTGGTCAAAGAAAAGATGCGCCGCGAAACGGCCAATGTGATTCTGCCCGCGGAACCAGATCTATTGACTCCGCACTTGGCGTCACGTCAGCGTCACGGCGTGGCGATGAATGTGAACCTGCTCGGCGAAGCATTGTTGGGCAACGACGAGACACGCAAGCGAACGCAGTCGTTCTACGAACTCCTTCGCATGCCAGAGGTTCGGTGCATCTCGGTCAAGCTCACCACGCTCTACAGCCAAGTGTCACCGCTGGCACGAGACCACACGATCCGGATGGTCTCTGATCGACTGGAGCGTTTGTATCGCAACGCCAACCACATGGACGACGGTTCCAAGGCGAAAGACAAGTTCGTTTACTTGGACATGGAAGAGTACAGTGATCTTTACCTGACCGCGGATGTGCTACGCGAGACTTTGGAACGCGAGGATTTGGATTCCGTCCAAGCCGGCATCGCATTGCAAGCCTACGTGCCTGATTCATGCTTGGTGATGCGAGACCTGATCGAGTGGTCGACGAAACGGGTTGCCGCCGGTGGGGCACCGCTGACGATTCGGTTGGTCAAAGGTGCCAACCTCGAAATGGAACGCGTGCATGCATCCGTCGGTGGATGGCCGCTGGCGCCTTACACGAACAAGCACGACACCGATGCCAATTTCAAACGGATGCTGCGGGAGTTGATCACGGCCGCGGCGGCTGGAAACATTCGCGTCGGTGTCGCATCGCACAATCTGTTTGATGTGGCACTCGCCATGATGTGGACCCAGCGATTGGGTGCATCTGATGCGGTCCAGTTTGAAATGCTGGAGGGAATGGCGAATCATCAACGTCGCGCGTTGACTGAACGCGATGCCGCGATGTTGTTGTACGCACCCGCTTGTACAAAATCTGACTTCTTGCATGCGATCACGTATTTGATTCGCCGCCTGGATGAAAACACCGGTGCCGAGAACTTTTTGCGTCACGCGTATCGATTGCAGCCCGACACACCCGACTTTGAGTTGTTGGCAGGTCGCTTCAAGGACGCGCTGCTGGATTGCAACAAGGTTTCGGCGCAGCCTCGGCGAACACAAGACCGGCACCAAATTCCTGTGCAACCTCCGGTCGCGGAGCACTGGACGAAGTTTGTCAACGAACCGGACACGGATTGGTCTTTGCCGCACAATTCGAAGTGGGCGCAAGAGACTTTGGATCGTTGGAAACCATTGTGTGACGACCAAGCGACCCAAGTGATGCCGGTGTTGGTTGGTTTGCCCAACGCGGACGGGCTCGATGGAGACGATCGTGTATCGCCGGAGTGGTTCACAACCGACGATGTTTCCAGGCCGGGTGTGGTGACGTGCCGCTACAAGAAGGCGACGTCGCCAGCGGTGGAATCGGCCGTTCGAGCTTCCAGTGAGTCAACCTGGGCGGCGGATCTCTCCGTCGACGAACGCCTTGCCGTGCTTCGTGCGGTTGCGCAATTGGCTCGCGAAAGACGCGGAGATTGGATCGGCAGCATGGTCGCGGGTGCTGGCAAAACGGTTGCCGAAGCGGATCCCGAAGTCAGCGAGGCGATCGACTTCTTGGAGTTCTATCCGCTGACGATGAAAGCCTGGGACGAGTGCGAGGGAATCCAGTGCGAGCCACGCGGCGTCGTCGCCGTCATCACGCCATGGAACTTCCCGTTGGCAATTGCCTGTGGCGGTATCGCTGCGGCCATCGCAGCGGGCAACCCGGTGGTCGTGAAACCATCGATGCAAACGTTGTTGCCAGCTTGGTTGATGTGCCAGGCATTCTGGGACGCGGGAGTTCCTCGCGACGCATTGCAGTTCGTGATCTGTGACGACGAAGTCGCGGAGGAGTGGTTGGTGAAAAACCCGATTGTGGACACTGTGATCTTGACCGGTGGCACATCGACCGCGAAACGCATGTTGGACGTGCGACCGGATCTGCACTTGTTGGCGGAGACCGGCGGCAAAAATGTGACGATCGTGACCGCGATGGCGGATCGCGATTTGGCGATCAAGCACGTGCTGCACTCCGCGTTTGGGCACAGCGGACAAAAATGCAGTGCCACGTCGCTGTTGTTGCTCGAAAACGAAGTCTTCGACGATCCCGAGTTTCGCGAAATTTTGGCGGATGCCGTGCGCAGTCTGCCAGTGGGATCCGCTTGGGATTTGCACACACGCGTGACCCCGTTGGTCGATCCGCCAACCGACAAACTGCGACGCGGTTTGCAAGAGCTCGAGGGTGGTGAATCTTGGTTGGTGATGTCCGAGCATATCGACGGCAACCCAACGCTGTATCGACCGGGCGTGAAGTGGGATGTTCAACCGGGCAGCTTCACTCACACGACCGAGTTGTTTGGGCCGGTGATGGGCGTGATGCGTTTCGGTCGACTGGAAGAAGCAATCGAGATTGTGCGTTCGACCGGCTATGGGTTGACCAGCGGCTTGGAAAGTTTGGACGATCGCGAAATCAAGCTCTGGCGAGAATCGATCCCCGCTGGCAACCTGTACATCAACCGTCCGACGACCGGTGCGATCGTGTTGCGACAACCATTCGGCGGCGTCGGTCTTTCCGCGTACGGACCTGGGATCAAAGCTGGCGGGCCCAATTACGTGTTGGCTCTTTCGCGTGTCACGCACGTCAAAGACTGGCAACCGTCCACGGATGAAGTGGACGCTTCGCACGATCAGCTCGATCGCATGCGAGATTGGATTGAGCGCGGTCGATATTCGGACGAGATGCTGGGCGAAGATCAGAAGTTCCGAATGGAACGTGCGATCACCTCGCAAGAGATCGCCAACGAAACAGATTTTGCATTGGAACACGACACCTATCAGTTGGTCGGCCAGGACAACATTCGTCGCTATCGATCTGTGGATGGCATGACCATTCGAATTGAGAAAGGCGACAGCATTGTTGATGCGATCGTGGCAATTTCTGCTGCGGTTTGCGTCGGCACTCAGTTCACGCTTTCGTTGTCGTCGGAGCTGGATCGGTCGAAGTTGGCGATGCTCGAAACAACCGCTGATTGGTTGCCCGGTTTAATCGATCCCATCGAAGAATCAGTCGAACTACTGGTCGAGCGAGTGGAAGCGGGCGGTGTCAGCCGGATGCGAACCCTGACTCCCGCGAGAGAATCGATTCGTCGAGCTTGCGGGCGAAACTTCATCACGGTCATTGATGAACCGGTTGTGGATCATGGTCGCATCGAATGTCTGCGGTACTTGAACGAGCAATCGATCTCGCACGACTACCACCGCTATGGCAACTTGGGGCGTCGCTCCGCAGCGTTGTCGAAACCCGCGGAGGAATGAAAAGCGGATGAGTGAACCGAGCGTCGCACTGGACCGACAGCGCGAAGGATTGACATGGAAGTTTCGCGTGCGGGTCACTCCCAAAGCCAAGAAGGCTTCGGTGGGTGGGCTTCATGATGGAGCGTTGAAGGTTTCTGTTCACGCGGTGCCTGAAGATGGCAAAGCCAACAAGGCCGTCATTGCTTCGCTCGCGGAATGGTTCGGCGTCAGCAAAAGCTGTGTCGCAATCACCGCCGGCGAAACCTCTCGGCTGAAGACGGTCCGGGTGGACTTCAAATCACATGAAGAGATGGATGATGCCGACGCAAAGCTGAAAAAAAAGTTGTCGTGATTTCGCGAAGGTGTTTCCTGCCTCGCACAGCGCGGAATCGGGGCTCCCGTCCGGTTCTGAATCTTTCTAGGCTGGTTTGTTGGTAGCACCTGTAGCCGACGGAGGCTCTCCGTCGGCATGAGCGCAACCAATCGCAGCAAGCGATTGGGCTCCCCAGCAGGTAGGTCGTGCAGTTTTGGAGTGCCGTGCTCGCAAGGTTGAAATCACCCTCCCGAACGCAGTTGGGGAAGGTCGGAATGCGAGCGTTCAGCGAGAATTCCGGGGAGGGAAGTGCGCGCCGTTTCCCATGCTCGGCCCTCACCCTCGCGTACGCCTGAACGGCGTCGCTCGACCTCTCCCCAAACTTTGTTTCGGGAGAGGTACGCCGTGTGTAGATCCGCCGAAAAGCGGCACTTAAAAACTGCACGACCTCCAGGTACGAGACAATGAGCTTGCCGATGTCTGTTGTACGTGACTTGCCAGCGTCTTTCTGCTCGGATGGGATTGCTGTGTCGACCCTTCGGGCCTCGGTGAGCGGAACGATGCTGATTGACGCCATGACACCTCGGCTCTTTCGTTCTTTAGCCGCGGCGGCTGATGATGATCACGGGGCAATTGGATTCCATTGCCACTTTTCGTGTGAAGTCGCCAAACAGCTTGCGTCGAGGGCCAAGACGTTGGGCACCGAGAATAACCAATCCTGCATCGCCCGCTCGGTCAGCGATGGTCTTGATCGGATCGTTGCTCAGCACCACTTCGCGTTCGCAAACCCGACCCGCGTTGACTCGAGTTGTTCGATCCAATTCCTTGCGAATGCGTTTTTGATCGGCACGAAGCGTGTCGGTCGGAATCACTCGTAGGAATTTGACTTGCCGCTGTTGTTCTCGAGACAGACTGCTGAGCAACCGGGTGAGCAAGTAGTCGTGGCCACCTCGTCCGCCGACTGGGACCAGGATTTGTTCGCTTTGGTCGAGTTGCCAATCTTTCGGTGCTCGCAGCACAACGACGTCGCAGGACAGTTGTCCCAGCAATCCTTCCAGTGGAGTATCGCGTGCCTCCGGAGTGATCTCGCTCAATCCAAGCAACACCGATCGGCATTGGTGCAGTTTGGCCGCTCGAGCAATCTCTTCCAGGGGCTCGGCTGAAACAGTGGTCAACGTTTCGCATCGAACGCCGAGGCTTGCCGACGCATGCAGGACCTCGGTCATCACCGCATGGAGTTGCGCCGAGGGGCGGTGGTTGACCCGCGGATCCCAATCGTCAGGTGCAACGACCACGGTTTGAACCAACACGCGTCCAAGAGCAGCGGGGACCAAGGTGTCGGCCAAGGCAATCATCGCACGAGCATTGTTCGGATTCGCGATCGGCACCAACACCAACGGCGAGTTGCCACGCAGAAGTGATAACTCGGGATTGGTGGCCATGTTCGACACGTCGGTCAAACGGGCTCGTCGCGCAAAGAGCGACAAGAACAGAACGCCGCCAATCGCGATCCACATGACCGCAATGATTCCAGCTTCGGGAACCGCGATGCCTTGGAAAATCGCCAAGGCCAAGCATGCCAGTCCGCCAATCACGGGCACGACAGGATAGGCGGGAACTCGAAACGGGGGCGGAACACTGACGCTGCGTTGTCGAACCAAAATGGCCAACCAGTGGGCGATCGCAAACGTCACCAAAAATATCAAACTCGACGCGGCACCCGCGGCAGCGACATCGGGCAAAAGTTGAATCAGCAAACACACCAAGCCGGTCGTCACCAGCACCGAAACCCAAGGCGAACCTGAACCAGCGGCGATGCGACTGAGTGCGGTTGGCAAAGTGTTGTCACGTGACATCGCCAAAGCAATTCGCGATGCCGCGAAAAGGTTGGCTTGCAGAGCCGAGAACATCGAGAGAACCGCGGCGATCAAGACCAACCAATATCCCGAGGTGCCGAGGTAGTGACGTGCCGCCAACGCGACCACGGCTTCGGGATCCGAAGCCGCGAGTTCACGGATGCTTTGTGATTCATCCGTGCCAACCGTGGTCAGCACGAATAGCAACGGCAAGTAGATCAACAATGCGATCACCAGCGACAGCAGCATCGCTCGCGGGATGTTCTTGGTCGGCTCACGGACCTCGCCACCGACCGCGGCGATCAAGTCAAATCCTTGTAGTGCAATGAAACTGTATCCCATCGCTTGGACCAATCCGCCCCAACCCGATGCGAGAAACGGACGCAATTCCTGAGTGGTTTTGGAGGCCGGTTGGCCCGTCAACGCCCAGAATCCGCCGACGATCAAGACGGTGAAGACCGCGACCTTGGCAACGTTGATCCAGGCACCACCTCCGGAGGAACGAAACGTCATCATCGCACCGATGCCAACGGTCGTGGCGAGGGCAACCGCGAGGACGCTCCATGATTCTTCCAGCCAATGTGGCACGGAGCCCTGCGTCGCGTACAGTTCGCTGAGAAGCAGCGTCGCAAAACTGCCGAAGCCGATTGCGTAAAGAACCGCGGCGACGATGGAGGCAAACCAAACGACCCAGCCCACTGTGAATGCGGATTCGACTGAAAGGACTTTGCGGCTGAAGGTGTAAGTGCCGCCGGACTCGGGGAACTTGGATGCCATCTCGGCGAAGCTGAGAGCGGTCAAAACCGCGATCACGCCGTTCAGGCCAAACGCAAGAATTGCCGAAGGACCTGTGGTCGCGAATGCGACTCCGGCCAATGCGAGGATCCCGCCACCCACGATCGCGCCGACGCCGACGCTGGTGGCTCCAAACAAACCGAGGTGGCGATTAGCGGCGATGATGCAATCCGGCGATGGAAATGAGATTCAATCGGCGAGATCGGGCGGCGATAAACGAACGAGTGCCCTGCCCTGCTCCGACCTCGCATCAACCGATGTTTGTAGCAAGTATCGGTTGATTGACCAACGAGGTGAGCTGGGGACCGGATCCACCTGAACCGGCGATCAAGTCTTTGCGGATACCGTTCGCAGGTGCAGTTCGTTGAGTTGATCCGAGTCCACTTCGCCAGGTGCACCGGTCATCATGTCTGCGGCCTTTTGCGTTTTGGGGAACGCGATCACTTCGCGAATGTTTTCCAATCCGGCGAACAGCATCACCCAGCGGTCAACGCCCAAGGCGATCCCGCCGTGAGGGGGAGCACCAAAACGCAACGCGTCGAGCAGGAAGCCGAAACGATCGCGGGCGGTTTCTTCGTCCATGCCCAGCAGTTCAAAGACTTGCGATTGAACTTTGCTGTCATGGATCCGGATGGTTCCGCCGCCGGCTTCCGATCCGTTGATGACCAAGTCATAGGCTTGGGCGCGGCACTTCTCAGGCGACTCGGTCAGCAGTGGCAGGTCTTCTTCGAGTGGAGCGGTGAAGGGGTGGTGCATGGCAACGTAGCGGCCGGCCTCTTCGTCCTTCTCGAACATCGGAAACTCGGTCACCCAGCTGCAGTTCAGCTCACCATCTTCGTAGAGTTTCAGTTCCACGGCCAAGCGTTTGCGAAGACCCGACAGGCCTTTGCAGGTGACTTCCCAAGTGTCGGCCAAGAACATCAGCAAGTCACCGGGTTCGCCGCCCATCAACTCTTTGATCTCCGCCAAGTGTTCCGGATCAAAATTCTTTGCGATCGGGCTCCAAAGCGTTCCGTCATCTTCGACGCGGAACCAAGCCAATCCCTTGGCACCAAAGTCTTGTTGAACAAACGCGGTCAGCTCGTCGATTTGGCGACGCGAGAATTTGAGGGCGGAGTCTTTGACGTTGATTCCGCGAACGAAGTTGCCGGCGTCGGCGGTTCCGCGGAAGACTCGGAAGTCGGTCTTGGCAGCCACCGAGGTGACGTCGACGATTTCCAAACCGAAACGCAAATCGGGCGCGTCGGAACCAAAGCGTCGCATGGCGTCCGCATAAGTCATGCGAGGCAGTGGCAGCGAAATGTCTTTGCCCAACACTTGCTTTGCGGTTTTGGCGACCAAGCCGTCGATCAATCCGATGATGTCTTCCGAGTCGACAAACGACATTTCCAAGTCGAGCTGCGTGAACTCGGGCTGGCGGTCGGCTCGCAAGTCTTCGTCGCGGAAACACTTGGCGACTTGGATGTAGCGGTCAAAACCGGCGACCATCAAGATTTGTTTGTAGAGCTGTGGCGATTGAGGCAACGCGTAGAAGTTGCTCGGATGCACACGGCTGGGCACCAAGTAATCGCGAGCTCCTTCGGGCGTGCTGCGGCCGAGGATCGGTGTTTCGACGTCGATGAAATCGTGCTCGGCGAAGTAGTCTCGCATGCACTTGATGATTTCGCTGCGACGGATCAGAGCCTGCTGCATTTCTTTGCGGCGAAGGTCCAGGAAGCGATACTTCAGACGCAAGTCTTCGCCGGGCAAATCGGATTGGCCGGGGGTGAAGGGGGGCGTTTCGGAGGCCGAGAGGATTTCGAAATGCTCGCTGCGTACTTCGATTTCGCCGGTCTCAAGTTTCGCGTTGGTTTTGCCTTCCAAGCGATCTGCTACCACGCCACGGATCAAGATCACGCTTTCGTTGGGCACGTGGCCCGCTTGCTTGATCAGTGATTCGCCTGCTTCTGGTGGCCCGATGACGACCTGGGTCAGTCCGTATCGATCTCGCAAATCGATGAAAACCGCTCCGCCGTGGTCTCGTTTACTGTCCACCCATCCGCACAGGGTCACGGGGGAGCCAACGTCAGATTTGCGAAGCGCGCCGCAGGTGTGGGTTCGTAACACGGGTCGAAATCAAAGGGTTCGAGGGGAAAAAGCAACGAAACGGCCCATCAAAGGCTGATGGATGGTTTCGATATTCGCGAAAATGAACCGCAAAGGATACGCGATCCTCGCTCTTTCGTAAGTGGGACGATTCTCCGCACGCTACCGCAGATGACGGTTGAGGTGCTGACAGGCCATCGAGTTGAGCAGCAATGCGATTTCGGGGTCGTAGCGATGCCCTTCGTCTCGCATGAAGGCGTGCTCGCCATTGAACTCATGCCACGAGAAGCTGACGTTTGCCGCGGACATGGCGTCGTAGATCATCCGGCGGCCTTCGGCGGGGATGTGAGGGTCTTGGCGTCCCCAGATCATCATCATCTCAGCCTGAATCTCGGGGATGCGATCGAGGCTGTTGTCATTCATGCCTTTGCCGAGACTTCGCTTGTGGATGTCGGTGGCGTAGAAACACACGCCAGCCCGAACCTCTTTGTTCATCGCGGCGCGAAACGCCAGGTGGCCGCCCAGGCAGATGCCGACGGATCCGACTTTTCCCGTGCAGCCCTCATCGTCAACGAAGAAGTCGATGACGGATCGTGCGTCGGCGTCGTAGGCGGAGATCACTTTTTCGATCTTCAGATTGTTTCCGCGATCGGTGCCCTCTTTGTCATAAGCGAAGGATTCGCCCAATTCGGTGTACTCGTGATAGACATCGGGAACAGCTACCAGCAAACCATGTCCCGCCAGCACCGCCGCCGTCCGAGCGATCGGCGCCGTCATTTGATAAATCTCGCTGTAGAGAATCACGCCGGGATAGCGGCCGGGACCGTCCGGGCGGAACAGATGCGTCCGCATTGGACCGGTGGGCGTGTCGAGATCAACGAAGGAGGGAGCTTGAATTCGCATGTTGATGTGGGTGGTGTGTCAAATCAGTGATTGGCGAGCCAAACGTTCGCGGCGGGCTGAGATTGCGACACGTTTTACCAACTTGATGAAGATCGTGGTGAAATGGGCATGATGATTGCATCGGCCACTTCAAGCAGTTTGGCGTTTCAGTTCTTCGTGAAGGAGTGGTGGTTGTGCGTGGATGGCTCGTATTGGGACAGTTGTTGTTGGTCGCTCCGTTGATGGCGCAGGAGGAAGCGAGGACCGTTGAGGCCGAGTCCAAGGACAATGGCCAACTGGTCACACAAGTTGAGGAAGCGATCGTCAAGCAGATCAACGACTACCGCGAAAAGAAGGAGCTTCGTCGGTTGGAGCTAGACGACGAGCTGCAGGCCACCGCGAAAAAATTCGCGGCGTTCATGGCTGAGTCAGGCAAGTATGGCCATCACGCTGATGGGAAGACGCCGGCTCAGCGAGCCAAGGAGGCCGGTTATGAGTACTGCGTCGTGAGAGAAAACATTGCCTATCGAACCAACACTGGCGAAGTCACCGCGGAGAGTTTGATTGACATCTTCGTGCAGGGATGGATCGACTCGCCGCCGCACCACGAGAACATCGTGGCCAAGCACATCACGCAAACGGGTGTGGCTGTCGCAACGACGGATCAAACGACTTACTACGCCGTCCATTTGTTCGGCCGGCCCAAGTCCGCTCAGATCGAGATCTCGGTGTTGAACCGGTCCGGCAAGGCCAAAACCTTGTCAATCGAAACCAACGAGAGTGTCGATGATTTCGAGATGCCACCTCGGACCACCGTGAGCATGAAACGCTGTTTTCCAACGACATTCCGAGTCGATGGATTGGATGCAAAAACGGTGGACGAATCGATGGAACTGATTCTGACCAAGGACGGCTGGGAAGTGGCTGAGTGAAGCTCCGCCCTGCCCTGCCCCGATCCGATTTTCAGGATTGCAAAGCTTGGAAAAACTTGAAGTTGCCAGAGGTCGTCTGCTTCGACGGACTTGGAAGTCCGTCGTACGGTTATTCGGGCAGAGACTAGATCCGGCCGATGGCTAGCGACGCTTTTTGCCCGAACCCTTCGACGGTGGTCGTTTGCGATTCTTGGGAAGCGGGGCCGCTTCTTCTTCGGGAGCAATTCGTTGACGAATCATGTCACTCAAGCTCGGTTTCTTGGGGTCGCCATCCTTGCCGTTTCCACCGCCTGATCTTCCGCCCGAATTCACCGCTCCCTGGACGGTCCCGTTTCCATCGCCGCCTTGCAGCATCGCGGGATCAAAGTGTGGCTTGGACGGCAACGTTTTCTTGACCAAGATCCGTTCGCCGATGCCCCACAGACTGCTGGTGATGAAGTAGACGCACAAACCGGCTGGAACGCGGAAGAAGAACAAACCCATGACCAGTGTCATGTAGTTCATCATCTTTTGCGTCATCGCAGTTTGCTCGTCCGTTGCCGGTGGCATGAACATCTTTTGCTGAGCCAAGAACAGCGAGACCACAATCATTGGCAGCAAGTTGAAGTACGGACCCAACCAACCGGTTCCGCGACCAGCCAAGTAGTCCCACATCCAGTCGCCCCAGTAATACATCATGTCTGGAGCGGCCAAGTTGGACGCCCAGGTGGTCCACGACGCGAACGCGGCTTGTCGCAATTCGATGTCGACGGACAGCGTCCGGTACAAGCCGATGAAGATGGGCAACTGCAGGAACATCGGGGCACAGCCTGCCATCGGATTGAACCCGACACGCTGCTGAAGTTCTCGTTGGGCTCGGACGCGAGCCTCCATGTCGTCTTTGTGTTTCTCGGCGATCTTCTTCAGTTCCGGTGCCAACTCTTGCATTCGTTGAGCGTTGATCGCCGCCTTGCGAGAGAGCGGGAACATCAGGCCACGAACGCAGAGTGTCAGCAGCACAATCGCAAGCGCGTAGTTGCCGACGTTGGAGAAAATGTGCAGCAAGCCGCCGAGTGGTTTGGCAACGAATGAGAACCAACCGTAGTAGATGCAGTCGCCCAGCCCGTAGGCTTCCATGACGTCGGGTTGCTTAGGGCCGGCAAACAGTCGCAACGATTGTTTGAGCGATGATCCGGGAGGCACGTCAGCGATCGCACTGTCGAGATAGAAGCTTGTATTGACTGCCTTCTCTTGGTTCTCAGGAACGGTGTTCGGATCCGCGACGATATTGGCGGCCGCGCGTCGGAACGTCTTGAGCGATTCCTGTCCTTCCGGCGGCAGCATCGCGACCGTGAAGTACTGAGCATCGACACCGATGTAACTCAGGTTGCGAGCCGGTGGTGCGGAATCGGGCGCGAACAAGGTTTGGTCATTCGCTTCCGAAGGATTCTTAGCCCGTTTTAGCAATGCGTAACCGGAAACTAATTCGTGGCCTTCGGCGGTGGTTTTGTAAACGACATCGCGAGCGGCTGAGCCGCCCCAGTTGGGACTGATTTTGTTGCTGTACCACCAGCCTTCCAAAGTGATGCCATTGGCACCTTCGATCCGGTAGGCAAGTTCTTGTGCCTCATCGGCACGGTTGTCGATCTGAACGTCCATGTCCAACGAGTAGCTGTCGGGTTGCAGCGAGTAAGTGCGTTGCAGTGACACCGATTTGCCGGAAGCCGGCTCCATCTCGGAGTCGGACAATTGCAATTCATAGGAAACCTTGGCTCCATCTTGTGAGGCATCCCAGATCAAGTCGCCCGTGTCGACCATTCCTTCGATTGTCTTTTCGCCCGACTGGATTTCACGGCGTCCGACGCGTCCCACCGTCAGCAGGCATGACAGCCGAGAAAGGTTGCCCGCGACTTCGTCATCTCCACCGTGTTCGGCCAAGCGAACTAGATCCAGCGGATGTTCGGCCAACGTCGTTTTGAAGTCGATCGACTTGCCATTTCGCAGGACCGTGATCGTGGCGGTTTCATCCGGCTTGGTTTCCAACATCGCTTCGCGAAGCGATGACAGGTTGTTGACGTTGGCATTGTTGAAACCGGTGATGATGTCGCCTGGCTTCAAACCGCCCTGCACGCCTGTCGCTTTTGCCAAATCGGCGGGAGTACCTGGGCCGACGACGTTGACTCGAATTCCGAGGTCGGTGGCGGCGGGGTCCGCGGCCAAGTAACCGAGGTAACCCGATCGAACATCGACACGTCGGTATTTCAGGCGACCATTTTCTTTGCGTTCGGTCAGCTCAATCCGTTCGATCCCTCCGCCGCGACTGTTCAACGTGACCAACATCACGTAGCCGCTGGCTGGATCCATCGATCCGAGTGTGGACCATGTCGGCGCGTCCGGACGCTCGACCGCATCCGCATCTTCTTCGGTGGCTTCTTCACCGTCGCTGGTTTCAGTCGCATCCACTTCGGTGTCGGCGACCAAGTCTTCGGCCGGTTCGACGGATTCGCCGTCGACTTCCGCAGCCAGGTCTTCCTCAGGGGGCAGCGGTGGCGCGAACATGGTCCGAAGGGACATGTAAATCAGGAAAAACGCCATCGACGAGAGGATGAACGAAAAGAGTCGGCGTTCCACTGAATTGTCGGCCAATCAGAAGGGAGGCGGGTGGGGAAGCCCGCTATTCTTGCCGCCCGACGCGTTCTTGAAAAGCCAAACTCAATGCACGAGCGAGCCCGGAGGCCCAAAAACGCTGGCTTATGCCGTCAAAGGCAGCGGCGTTTCGCACAATCGTTTCAGATACGCCTGAAGTTCTGACTCAGAAACGCCCTGTTTGGAACGATCCAGCACGATCCAGGGGCGAGCCTTGCGGATCACACCTTTTTCAAGGAATTCGCCAAACAAACGCAGTTGAAGATGCCCTTCGCGACGCAAATCGGTCGTGAAGGGAGCGTCAGTGGGTGCCAAGAGAACGGCAACCGATCCCGTTTCGCCATGCAATTGGACGGTCGAAATCGGTGGGCTGCCGTCACCCAGCGTGTCGCCTTCGTCGAATATCACGCCACAATCACCCAAGGCAGTGAGGTCCAAGGTGGGGTGTGTGTCGAGCAAAAGCGTTTGAATCGAAAGCGTGGGTTCGATCACCAATCGTGTTTCAGTCGCTTCGATCACGCGGAGAGCCAAGCGAAGCGAGTATTGATTGTCGCCTTGCGGGAGCGTCACGTTCCAAACGTCGCCGCGAACGGATTGCTCCGTCGCGACGGGAAGCGTGTCATCGCCAACGGGCAACAAGTTCACGTGCAGCGAACCATCGGGATCGCCGAGGCTGATCCCCTTTGAACCACCCGCGGTGTGGCAAACCCAGTCATGACCGTCCGCGTTCCAGTGCGCGGTGTAGCACTGGCCAGCGTTCTGGTCACAAGCGGAGCCTGGAGTCGGTGCCGCGAAATCTTGAAATTGCCACATGGGAGGTGCTCGGTTGCTTTCTTAGCTTTTGTATTCGGCGCCAAAGAACTCTTTGCTGCCTTCGACGTCGGCTTTGATTGTACGGGAGCCTTCCTGCCAGTTGGCCGGGCAGACTTCACCGTTGGTTTCGAAGTACTGAAGGGCTTTGACCATTCGCAACGCTTCATCGACGCTGCGGCCGAGTGGCAAGTCGTTGACGACTTGGTGACGCACAACGCCTTCTTGGTCGATCAAGAACAAACCACGCAGAGCGACGCCGCCATCGAGCAGCACGTCGTAGTCACGCGAAATTTGCTTGTTCAAATCGGCAACCAATGGGTACTCGGTCTTGCCGATTCCGCCTTCGTTGCGAGCCGTGTTGGTCCAGGCCAAGTGCGTGAAATGGCTGTCGATCGAAACGCCGATGATGTTCACACCGAGGGTTTCGAAGTCTTTGGCACGGTCGCTGAACGCGATGATTTCCGTCGGGCAAACGAATGTGAAGTCGAGTGGCCAGAAGAACAGCAGGACGTATTTGCCCTCGTAGTCAGACAACTTGAAGTCGTCTTTGAACGTGCCGTCGGGCATGACAGCGGTGGCGGTGAAGTCAGGGGCTTTTTGGGTGACCAAAACACTCATGGTGATGCTTGCTTTTTAAAAAGAGTGAAAAGTGGTGGTGAATGCTGAACGAACTGAGTGGGAAGAACTCAGTCGCGAAGGTTGGAATCGAACACGCGAACTTCGGCCCAATTGGGTTTTTGACGTTCGATGAATTCTAGGTGGCGAGGTGCCGTTTGGTAGACATCGTGGGCGGCTCGGTTTTCAAAGACCGTGTGCAGAACCACATCAAAGTCCATGTTGACCGGGCGATCGTAATCGGGCTCGCAGCGTCCCACGGCGAAGCCGATCAAACCAGGATGGTCGTTCAAGTAGGTTTGGCAATCGTCCAACAACGCGTTGATAGTTTCGTCGCTGCGGTCTTTGGTCGTGAAAAAGACTTGGTGGGCGAGTCGGGGCATGGTGCTCACGAAGGATCGAAAAAAGGACTGGAACGCTGCTTCGTGGAAATGAAAACGAAGTCGGCGTGGCGGAAATCGAAGCAGCCAGGCAAGGGGCTTTGGACAAAGGAGCCGTTTGGCGTGAGCCACGGTCCCCTCGTGCAACCGGGCAAATGCCCAATCGGCTCACGCGGGTCATGCCCAATCAATTGACGGGGCATTCCCAATCGTTCCTGCTTACCTGCCTAGATGGTTCGTCGCTGATTCTAGCCGCCGCATCAATTGGCTTGAACCGGTCGCCCACCGGTCATCGGAGGCCTGCGAGGCGTGTACAGGCAGCAATCCTGCGGGCAGACGTCGTGCCAGGCACCCAGGTCGCCCAAAGCGGGTTTTTCGCTCGAAATACCCAGCCGTTCCCGGACCAAACCGCAGATCATTTCGACGAAATCAGGGTGGGTGCCCGCCGATGAGGCCCGCGCCATCTTGATGCCACGTTCCTGGCAAAGCTGGGCCGCTTCCTCGTCCAAGTCAAACAGCACTTCCATGTGGTCGCTGACAAAACCAATCGGCAAAATTACCAACGAGCCCAGCTTTTTCGCGTCATCCATTTCGGCGATCGCGTCCAGAACATCGGGTTCCAACCAAGGCTGCGACGGTGGGCCGCTGCGACTTTGGTACACCAATTCCCAATCCGTCGCGCCGCTGGCGTCCGCAACCAAGCGACAGGATTCTTGAAGCTGCTTTTCGTAATCACAGTTGTCAGCCATTCCCATTGGAATGCTGTGGGCGGTGAACAACACCTTGGTTTCCGCGGGCGACGCACCGATTGTCTGGGCCGCCTTGGAAACGTTGTCCGCCATCGCCGAGATGAATCCCGGGTGGTTGAACCCCATGCGGACCTTCTCAACCAAAGGAGCTCCCTCGCCGACTTCTTCGCGAGCCTGGATGATGTTTTCGCGGTACTGGCGACATCCGCTGTAGCTGCTGAACATGCTGGTGAAAAACGCCAGCGATCGCTTCTTGCCATCCGACTTCATTTGGCGAAGCGTGTTGGCAAAGTATGGATCCCAGTTCCGATTGCCCCAATAGATCGGCAAGTCGATTCCGTTGGCGTCAAATCGTTTTTGCAATGCCGCGATGAGCTGACGGTTTTGCTGGTTGATCGGGCTGACACCGCCAAAGTGTTTGTAGTGTTCGGCAACTTCCAACATGCGCTCACGCGGCACGTTTTTTCCTCGCAACACGTTTTCGAGAAACGGCATCACGTCGTCTTGTCCCTCCGGGCCACCGAAGGAAACCAGCAAGAACGAGTCGTAGGGAGGCAGTTCACTCATGAAGGGAAATCACGAAGGCGGCGGTTGGACGAGATGTACGATGGCCTTCCAAGGTCGCCGAACCTGATTCAGATGGCCGTTGGAAGTCGCCAGCATAGGTTTCGACGGCCTTGGAAGGCCATCGTACGGAGTGATCAACCATCGTGCGGTTTGGCCTGAGAGGGCGATTCGACTCAGTAGATATCTTGTGGCGGAAGGTTGTCCGCATCCAAGTCATCTTCGGTGATGATGCGAAAGCCTTTTTCAGTCAACGTTTTCATCGCCAGGTCGATGTTCTCGACCATGATCGCAACGGCGGGTTTGCCGTGTGGACGCATGAACAACGGGTAGGCCTGGATGATGTTGAGTTCGGCCTGCAGAAGTGCGGTGCAAACTCTGAGCGGTGGTTGCGGGCCCTCGGGCAGTTCGACTCCGACCAAATCGGATTCGATGATCGCCAGCCCGGCTCGTTCCAGAATTTCACGACCGCGGTCTGCATCGCTGATCAAGAACCGAACGAACGCACATTCTGCCGCGTCGTTGATCGACAACGCCACGATTCGAATTCCGGTCCCTTCGAAACGGCGAACGACTTCGAGCAATTGCCCGACTCGGTTTTCGAGGAAGATCGTGAATTGACGAATCGCGGGAAATTCGCGACCGCGCATCGTATCGAATTGCGTGTCTGCACCGGCACCAAAGCTCATGCTCGCAATCTCTTGTTAGCGACAAAAAAGGCGTGATCGCCGGAGTCTACCGATCGTTTCAGCTCACGGCAAACCGTCTGTTTTAATGATTTGATGAGGGATGCCGATGCGAAGCAGACTTTTGGAGATGGGTTTCGAGGGGAATTGGGCGATGGGGATGATCGTTGAGCGACCGCCGTGGAGTGGGATCGAGTGATCTCTCCGAGTCGGCGAGCCAATTCAAGCGAACGGGCTGGGTGGCGCGCATTTTGCCTCTTTTGTGAGTGAATTGACTCTCGCCCCGTCGAATGCGGGGCTGTTTCCACTCAAACGAAAGGCTCATCCCCATGACTTTCCTTCATCGCCGACAACGACTTCTTCGCTCATTGGTCGCGACCGCTGCCGTTTCATTTCCGGTGGCATGCACTCCGGTGGCCATGGCCCAGACTGGTGACTTTGATCCGGAGGACCGCGGCAGCAAAGTCGAAGACGACGCTTGGTACGACGTCTCGGAATGGTTCGACGGCAACGACTACAACCCGACCGACGAGGCGATCGGACGCTGGGACGACGAAGTGTTCTCGTATGAAGATGCTCGCACCAGCGGAGATTCAGACAACGACCAACTGATCATTCCCGCCGACACCTTTTATGGCGAGGACTACAACGAAAGTTATGTGTCGTACGAGGATCGCGATGAAGACGGGACGTATGAGCGATCGACTCGGTACATCGACAGCGACGGTGACCACTTGAGCGATGCGTACGTCACCTATGACGACAAAGACGGTGACGGCATGTACGAAAACTACGACTACTCGGAACTGGGCAGCACATCCAAAAACGCAGTTCCTCCTTCGAAGATCGCTCAGTCGGTGAAAGATGGTTTGAGCGGGAAACGACGCGAAGTGACGGGCACGATTCGCGATCGAAAAACCGTCCAGCGAGGCAACGAGTACTCGTTGATGATGCAGGTCAAATCGCAAGACGGCAAAGATGTCTGGATCGACCTCGGAGGGCACGCGACCGGGTTGCAGATTTTCAAGGACGACAAAGCCACGTTTTTCGGGCCGATGGTCAAACGAGGCGAGAAAGAAGTGTTAGTGGCGACAGCAGTCGATTTGCCAAAACACGGGATGTACAAGGTTGAGCGATCCGGCAGTCAGTACAGCGGCGTCGTTGAGTCGACCAAAGCCGCCACGGTCCGAGGTGAAAAGCACCGCGTCGTCAAACTGAAAACGAAGAGCGGCAAGATGCTAACCGTGGACATGGGGCTCGAGTCGGACGAGAAAAACATCAGCGAAGGTGATGAAGTCTCCGTGACAGGCGTTCCGGTCAAGATCGGTGATCGAGTCATTCTGATCGCCGACAAAACTTGAACCTGGCTCTAGTCGCCGCCAAACAGGCTGGGAGACACTAAGCTAATTGGTCGCTCTTTGATGGCGTTTAATGATGCATGGATAGCCATTAAGGGAGGGGTTAGTGCCCGGTCTGTTTGGATTGGCATGGCGTTTTTTGCGGCGAACGTCTCGTTCGTTCGCCTTTCTGAACCATCGCTATCGCTCGAGTTCGCTTGTAATTCACGCGAGCAGCCGGTGTGAAAATGTCAATTAAATGCGACATATCGTGAAGCTAAGGTGAAAATCGATTGACTTAAGCAGTCAATTGAGCATGATTCTTGCTCTGTGTTCTCTTTTAGCGAGTGCTCATCACGCGCTGACCAGAGTCGTTCGGTCGCGAAGCGGCCCAGAAAGAACGAGATTTTTTAGTGGTCAATCATTGCATTTTGCGATGTAAATCTATGGAGTTGTGTTTGTGAAGTTTTGTCATTTTAAATCGGTCAGCTTGGCCGCAGTGGTTGGGATCGCTTCAATCAGTGGTTGCACAGGTTCATCGGAGCCCGAAGCGACCCCGACCGATGAGCTGACGCAGTTTTTGGACGACAACCCAGAGCTGAAAGAACCCAAAGACGACGCTCCAGCGTCGGACCCAAAGAATCCGTAATCTTCCTTCTCCATCGATTGCGGCTTGCAGTGCCGCACCGGTGATTTTTCTAATCAAGGTGTTTTTCAATGAGTTCTCAAAGAAAACGCCAGGGCTTCACGTTGGTGGAGTTGCTGGTGGTGATCGCCATCATTGGCGTTCTGGTGGGTTTGCTTTTGCCGGCGGTTCAAGCTGCTCGTGAAGCCGCTCGCCGAATGAGTTGCAGCAACAATTTCAAGCAGCTCGGCTTGGCAATGCACAACTACCATTCGGCATACAACGCGATGCCGAAACATGGTTCCGGAACCTACACCCAGTATCCGCCGGACACAGGTATTAATCCGCCTGGTGGCAATCGGTCTGACTTGTCGGTTTTGGTTGGCATGTTGCCATTCATCGAACAGCAAGGTTTGTGGGAAGTCATCAGTAATCCCACCGACACTGGTTTTCAGGCGATGGGCCCTTGGCCAAACCGCCAATTGGCCGACCATGCCGCGATCCCATACGACCCTTGGTTGACCAACATTCCAAGTTTCCGTTGCCCCAGCGATCCCGGTGTGGGGCTGCCTGCTCACGGTCGAACCAACTACGCCGTTTGCTTGGGTGACTCGGGGACGTTGTGTGATGTTGGTGACACGAATGACAACGGCACCAGCCGAGGCTTGCGTGTCTACCAGCAAAGCGCATGTCGCGGTGCCTTCGTTCCTCGAACGCAAACCAAATTCCGCGATATCTTGGATGGATTGTCCAACACGATCGGAATGGGCGAGATCATCACTGACTTGGGCGACTACGACGTTCGTACTCACGCGGTCGACAGTCCCGACGAAGTGTGGCGTGAGAACAATGCGTTGTCATGTCGACAATACATCGATGCGGAGCGGCCTCAGTTTTGGCGCAACGACGGTGGAACTCCTTTCACCGGTGACGCCGAACAGCGTCGCGGTTTCAAATGGGCTCTTGCTCGTCCGTTGTACACCGGGTTCGTCACGGTCTTGGCACCCAACGATGAGTTGTGCTTTCAAGGCAACCAAGAACGTGAAGGCGATGTCACGCCCAGCAGTCGTCACCAAGGCGGTGTCCACGTGCTGATGTGCGACGGTGCCGTGAAGTTCATCACTGATTCGATCGAAGCCGGGAACAGCAACAGCGCTCAGGTTCGTGAAGGTGGCGGATTCTTGGCGCCTGGTTCGAAATCACCGTTTGGTGTTTGGGGTGCCTTAGGCACTCGAGCCGCACGAGAAGTCATCAATACAGAATTCTGATTGATGTTCTGTCGGGGCGGCGTTGGTCGCCCCGACCTACTGATCTTTGCGGTGAAAAACAATCACCGCTGTATCGGCATTCAAGTTGGGATCGTTGTCAGGGTCAATGCGTTGGCCCTGATCAACGTCCCAGAAGACTTCCTGATCGATCACGACGTTCAGTTGACCCAGCAGGTCCCGGACGTCGGCAATTGTGGGGAAGCGACGATTCGGCGTGTTGTGCCAATCGAAGTCAAACTCGCCGGGTGCTTTCGGCGATCGCCCATGTGTCACGTAGTGATCTCTGAGTTGGCGATAGGCAAAGTTGGGAAAGCTGATGATCGCGTGTCGACCGACTCGTAGCATCTCGCCCAGCAGTTCCTCCACGTTCTCGACCGCCTGCAATGTCGCGTTGAGAATGACGTAGTCGAATTGGTTGTCGATGAAAGCAGGCAATCCATGGTTGAGGTCGTAGTCGATCACGTCGATGCCACGCATCGCGGTCGCAAGAAGATTCTCTTGAGCGACCTCGACTCCCATCAAGCGGTGCTCTGTCGCAACGAGACCAGAGTCTCGGCATCGATCTCGAATCGCGGCGAGCAGTTGTCCGTTGCCGCAGCCAAGGTCGAGCACACTGGATCCCGCCGGGATGATGTCCAGGATCGATTCCTCATCCACATTGAGAGCGATATCGGAAGGGACCGCTGGATGAGTTTCTGTGTCTCGCAATCGTTCGCGGACCAAGGGACCGTACGTCGCAATGTCTTTCGCGATCAGGAACGCATCGTGACCAGCGTTGGTGGTGATTTCAGCGTAGGTCACACGCTTGTCCAGGGCGGTCAGTGCGTTGACGACTTCACGGGATTGAGCCGGCGGGAACAACCAATCGCTGCTGAAGCTGACCAGCAGGAAATCGCAAGTCGCTTCGTCAAACGTTTCCATTAACTTCAAACGTGTGCCGCCAAGATCAAACAGGTCCATCGCCATCGACAGGGTCACATAGCTGTTCGCATCGAAGCGAGTCGTGAACTTTTGGCCTTGGTGTGCCAGGTATGATCCGATGCTGAATCGTTGTTCGAATTGCGAAGCGATCTGTCGTGGATCGTGGCGGTCCGGATCGAACTTGGCCTCCATCGCTTCGACCGAAAGATAAGTGATATGGCCGAGCATCCTCGCGATGGCCAATCCAGTGTCAGGACGTTGGTCTTGGTCGTAGTACTGCCCTCCCGCAAAGTGCGGGTCCGTTTGAATCGCGTTTCGAGCAATGACATCAAACCCCAACGCTTGGCTGTTCAGTCGAGGCGAGGTCGCGATGGCGATGCAGGTTTTGGCCGCGTCGGGATAGCGATTGATCCACTGTAACACTTGGTGACCGCCCAGCGATCCGCCGACAACCGCTCGCCATCGTTTGATTCCAAGGTGGTCCGCCAGTCGCTTCTGAACTTCCACGACGTCACCGATGGTGATCCGTGGAAAGTTGGCACCGTAGGGTTTGCCGTCGGTTGAGGTCGGATCCGCATCGCCGGGGCCGGTGCTACCGCGACAGCCACCCAGGACGTTGGGGCAAACCACAAACAGTCGATCGGTGTCGATGGGCAATCCGGGGCCGATCAAGCCGTCCCACCAACCCGGTTGATCGCCCGCGTCGTGACGAGCAGCGTGAGAGTCACCCGAAACCGCGTGGCAGACCAGCACGGCATTGGATGCATCGTCGTTCAGCGTGCCCCAAGTCTCGTAGCAGCACCGAACTTCGGGAAGTTCGCCGCCACGCTCGAGAGGCAGCGGTTGATCAAACGTGACGTACTTGGCGTGCGCCAAGGGAGCGTCGGTCCGCACATCGTCGGTGCTGGACAGGTCCTCATTGGAAGGCTCACCCATGGAAGCTTTGCTTTCGAACGGCGTTTCCCAAACGGATCCCCCAGAAGAATTTTCGCGGGAGATCCAAGGATTCGGAAGCGGCGTTTCGATTTCCGGTTGGGTTACGCGGTTGCAACAGCAAGAGCCTGTTTCAGGTCATCGAGGATGTCATCGATGTCTTCGATCCCGACCGAGACGCGGACGTACTCGGGGCTGACTCCCGCGCGACGTTGCTCATCTTCGGCGAGCTGTTGGTGCGTGGTGCTGGCGGGGTGAATGACCAGTGTCTTGGCGTCGCCGATGTTGGCCAGATGCGAACACAGTTGGCAAGCGTTGATGAATTTCTTGCCTGCTTCCATGCCGCCTTTGATACCGAAGCCAAGGATGGCACCCTTGCCGTTGGTCAGGAATTTCTCGGCCATCGCGTTGTGAGAGTGCGACTTCAGTCCGGGGTAGTTCACCCACTCGACCGCGTCGTGAGCTTCGAGGAACTCAGCGACTTTCATCGCATTCTCGCAGTGACGCGGCATGCGAAGGTGAAGAGTTTCGATTCCTTGAAGGAATAGGAACGCGGCGAAAGGACTCATCGCTGCACCCGTGTCACGCAACCAGTGCGTGCGGATGTGGACGTTGTAGGCAATGTTGCCCATGCCACGCAGGTGTTCTTCGAAAACGGCACCGTGATACGAAGGGCTGGGGCCGCAGAACTCAGGCCACTTTTCAGGTTGGTCGGCCCATTTGAAGTTTCCGCTGTCGACGATGCAGCCACCAATGTGAGTGCCGTGTCCGCCCAAAAATTTGGTCGTGCTGTAGATCACGATGTCGATGCCGTGTTCGATCGGACGCAGCAAGTAAGGCGTCATCACGGTGTTGTCGCACAAGACCGGGATCGCCCCGTGAGGAGCTGAGTGGGCCGCGTCGGCGATGGCTTTGAAATCCGGAACATCGTTTCTTGGGTTGCCGATGCTCTCCATGTAGACCAGTCGCGTGTTTTCATCGACCAGTCCGTGAATTTCCTCAGGGTGATCCGGATCGAAGAAGCGAACTTCGATGCCGAGGTTCTTCAGAGTCTGCGTGAACAGCGTCCAGGTTCCGCCATACAGCGAGGTGCTGCTGACGATGTTCTGACCGCTGTGAGCGATTGCTAAAACCGCTGCCGTGATGGCCGCTTGTCCTGATGCGAAACACAATCCCGTGGCACCACCGTCCATCGCCGCGATGCGTTTTTCCAACACATCGACGGTCGGGTTCATCAATCGGCTGTAGATGTTGCCGAACTCAGCCAAGCCGAACAGGGCTGCCGCGTGATCGGTGCTGTCAAACTGATAGCTCGTCGTGGCGTAGATCGGCACCGCGCGGCTTTTGGTTGTTGGGTCAGCAACTTGTCCAGCGTGGAGAGCACGGGTGGCCAGACGATGATTTTGGGTCGGATCGGCGGACATGCAAAAACTCGATCAGGGATGTTTGAAAGTGGGAAATTTCTGCGTTGGGAACGCAGCAGGCTAACAAATCGTTCAGCGATTGTCGCCAGCCAGCTTGATCAGCTTTTCGGCACCGCGACGCAGCGTGTCATCGCTCGCCGCGAAGCTGATTCGGAAATGAGAATCGTGGCTGCTGAAGATCTTGCCAGGAATGATCAGCAGGCCATCGGCGATGGCGCGTTCAACGAATGCTGTTCCGCCTTCGTTGCCGGGGGCCTTGGGAAACAGGTAGAACGCGCCGCCGGGGCTGGTCAATTCGAAGTGTGGCGACAGTTGTTCCACCATGAAATCGCGTTTTCGGCGGTAATCGTCGATGTGGCCGTCCAGCGAGATTTCCATCGCTCGCAGAGCACCCCACTGGGCGGGCTGTGGCGAGCAAACAAACGAATACTGTTGGATTTTCAGCATCGTCGCAATGATTTCGGGCGGCCCGTGGACGTAACCCACTCGCCATCCGGTCATCGCGTGAGACTTGCTGAAACCGTCGATCACGATTGTGTCTGGGTTGGTCGCCGCCGGCGATGCGAAGTCGCCATCGTAGAAGAAGCGGCTGTAAATCTCGTCCGATAGCAACGCGATGTTGTGTTTCGCAGCTAGCTCGCCGACGTCGCGCAAGTCTTGCTCCGATGCGGTCACGCCGGTCGGATTGGCGGGGCTGTTGACCAGAATCATCTTGGTCTTCGGTGTGATCGCGGCTTCGATCTTGGCCGGATCCAAACGAAAGTCCGGGTAAGAATCGATCGTCACGGGAACGCCGCCACACAGGCTGACCAACGCCGGGTACATGACGAAATAGGGATCCAAGAAGATGACTTCGTCGCCCGGATTGATCATCGACAGCAGCGACAGGACCAAACCGCCCGAAGTGCCACTGCTGACAAACACATCGCGATCTTGGCCGGGATACTTGGCGTTCACCTCCGCCAGCAGTTTTTCCCGCAGCGGAGCGATCCCCTGGGTCGGCGAATACGCGTTTTTGCCAGATCGAATGGCATCGACGGTCGCGTCTTGAATTTCCTCGGGGACATCGAAGTCGGGTTGCCCGATCGACAGATTGATCGGGTCTTTCAGTTTCGCCGCCAAGTCAAAGACTTTGCGGATTCCGCTGCTATCGAAGGAGGCCGTTCGATCCGCGATCCAAGGATGCATGTTGATTCGTGCCGGTGAATGTAGGTTGGAAGCTGTGGCTGGATGCGGGAGAAATCTCCGGCAAATCACGCTCGTTTCGTGGATCAGGATATCAACCGCATCGGGTTGCGGTAGTCCGCGTTTGGGAGTCAGGCTCGATCGATTGACACCCCTGCCCTGCCCCGCCCAAGATTCGGACGGTCAGTTGCGTGTGCGAGTGGCCAATGAAAACAAGAGTTTGCATGCGATGGAAGAGAACTGAATGAGCGAAATCCGATTGATCGAGCCGGTGGTGCGTTTCTGCGCCGTGATTTCACGGCACGAGGAGGCTCGTCAGTGGGCAAAGCAGCGTTTAGCGGAGTGCTGGGGTGAACTCGGTGAGAATGGCACACCCAGTCCCTTCGAAGCGGGCGGGTTTTACCAACCGGAAATGGGCGATGGTTTGACCAAGGAGCTGATCGGCATCGCAGAATTCGCGGATCCGGCCGGATTGGCGGACTGGAAGAACCTCACCAACGAGTGGGAAGCTGAATACGCTTCACTTTCGAATCACTCCGAGCCTAGGCCGCTGAATTTGGATCCGGGATACGTCAGCCAAGCCAAATTGGTGCTGGCGACGATCAAGGACCGCGATCACCGGATTTATCTGCGAGATGGGATCTTTGCCGAGGTCACTCTGAACTATGTTGGTGGCCGTTGGATCCATCACCGATGGAGCTACCCAGACTATCGCACCGAAACAGTCGCTCAATTCGCGGCGGATTGCCGGGCGAGACTGCGTGAGCATTTGAAGGCGACCGGCGGTTTTCGCGTTGGGGTGAAGAAGACCCCCGGTGCGGAGTCCGCTTCCAACTCCTGAAGCCGCTTTCACGGAACGGTTGGACCTGGTCGATTGCTTAGAAAAGCAAACTGGCCAGGGCAAACAAATCCTTTGAATCCGCGTCCTGGTAGCAAACCAAACGGGCTGGTCTCACGTAGCAGCCTGACCGAAGGTTCATTTCGTACTTTTCTCGACACGAGTCGCCAAGCATGATTGCTGGGTCCGCTATTTCACTCTTCTCCGATTTTGCTGGTGTTGAATCGGGTTTGCTACCTCTCGCTCAGGTTGGCAAGTGGTTGCCTGCCTTCGTCACGCCCATTTGGGTGCTGTCGATTGGGTTGCTGCTCGGTGCGTTGGTGACCGCTGTGATCCACGGCATTTTGAGTGCCCTGTCGTTCATTCCCGGTCTTGGGAATCTGGCGGATGACCCGAAACGGGGTGTCACGTTGTCGCTGGTTGCCGGCGCGATCTTCTCCGGTTTGTTGTGCTACTTCTATGTGCCACAAGGCGGCGAGAACGGTCAGCTTCTGTTCCTGCCATTGGTGACCCTGGGCATGATCCTCGGGTTTGGCCTGATCTATGGAATGTGGCATCGGACTCGTTCGGAGTGGTTGTCGATTCTCGGTGAAGGTGTCATCCCGTACATCTTGGGCACGCTGGGCTTGTTCGCTGTCATCGGTCTGGGCTCGACGCCGTTTGTCGAAGAGCCAATGGCCATTTTGGAAAGCGTGCCCGCGGTCAATTTGGTCGGAGACGGAACGGTGGTCGAAGTCGCGACGATCGATCCCTCGTCGGATCCTGACATCCCCGAGTTCCTGCCTGCTGAGATCACCTACAACTTTCGCAACGTCGCGGAACTGCGGATCGAAAGCGACAAGAAAGTCTTCCTGGCTGATTCGGACAAAGCGGAAGCCTTCAGCCGTGCTCCCATCGAATTGAACCCCGGCAGCACCGAAGCAGTCACCTACAAATACCAGGACCGAGAGCAGCCACCGATTCCAGGTGATCCGTCCAAACTGCACATTTACAACCAAGAAATCGACCCCGCTCGCGTGGTCTTCACATTCAAGAACTTGCCCCAGGTTCCGCAAGCTTCGTCGATCGTCTTCTCGGCCGTCGCATTGTTTTTGACGCTGACCGGTTTTATGGCCGTGCGGCAGGCTGCACCGCGGGTGTGGGCATTGGCTTTGTCGACTGCGAAAAACGAGATGGCTCAGCCTCTTTACCTGTTGTTGTTGGCCATCGGGATCTTCGCGGTGCTGCTCTTTGGGATCTTCCCGTTCAACACGCTGGGCGACGATATTCGTTTGTTGAAGGACAGCGGCGTGACGATGATCATGGTCCTGGGCATGTTGCTCGCCGTTTGGAGTGCGGGCACCTCGGTCAGCGACGAAATCGACGGCCGGACCGCTTTGACCGTGCTCAGTAAACCAGTGAGTCGACGTTCGTTCATCTTGGGCAAGTACACCGGAATCATGTTGTCCGTGTTGGTGCTGTTCGTGATTTTGGCAGCGGTCCTGTTGGTCGTGATGTCCTACAAGCCGATCTATGACGCTCGCGAGACCAGCCAGCAACAACCGCCATGGCAAGTCGGTCACGAAGAGATCATCACGACGCTTCCGATCTTGGGCCTGTACTTCATGGAAACGATGGCGATCGGCGGTATCGCCGTGGCGTTGGCGACTCGATTGCCGTTGCTGGCCAATTTCATCACGTGTTTCGCAATTTATGTTGTCGGGAACCTTCTCAGTCCGCTGGTCGCATCTGCCAGGGAAAACACCGAGCTGGTCGGATTTGTTGGTAAATTGATAGCGGTCGTGGTCCCCAACCTGAACTCATTCAACGTTCAGGCGGCGGTGGATGCGGGAAATGCCATCCCCCTGATCTACCTTGCTGCCGCATTCAACTATCTTGTGGTCTTTGTCATTGCCATTTGGATGGTCGCGATGTTGTTGTTTGAAGATCGCGATTTGGCTTGATTGCCACATCTGTTGCATTGGAAACTCGTTCCAGGAAGAACAGTGACCGGTCGTGACGGATCGTCGATCGCAACGAGTGCGATCGGGATGACAAACGAACGGTGGCTAGGTTTTCAACGAGGCTCGCAACAGTGAATCGCTTTTCCAGTCTGAAACAACCGCGTCGCGAACCCGAGGCGGCGGGGGCTCCCCTGCATTTGGTTTGGGCTGCCGTTGCTGGTTTGATCATACCGGTCTTGGTTCTGGTCTTCGGTGTGATCGCCGCACTGGTGGACGAAGGTGACGGGCTGACGCAGTCGCCACTGCGTCTGGGCACTCACCTGTCGATTCCATTGCCAGAACTGTTTTTGGCGCAAAGCAAAGTCGTTCAGTTGTTCGGCCTTGTGGGTGTGTCCTTGGCGATCGCAGTGATCTTTTGCTTCGCCGTTTGGTTGCATCGCCGCTCGGCCGATGCGCGGTCCCGACGCGTCATCAAAATGTTGCATTCGCGAACGCTGAAGCAAAGCTTGCGTCGCGCAGAAGTCGAAGGTGCCGCTGCCCAACGCGAACGAGCACGCGTGATCATCGGTCGGCATCTACCCGAAGTCGGCCGAGGTCTTTCGCTGTGGTACCGATCCATCCCGCGCAGTGTTTTGATGTTGATCGGCTGCGTGACACTGGCATTGCTTGTCAACGTTTGGCTGGCGATCCTTGCCGTCATCAGTGGCGTTGCTCTGTGGCGTTTGTACGCCAAGCTTCGCAACCCAGACTGGTTGGAGCTGTCGCGTTTCGAAATCCCTCAAATTCGCGATCGTCTGATTGGATTGATTGGCGACGCACCCATGATGGCTCGTTTGCAAGCCGGTGGTTTGGCTGATCAAGCCTACGAAGCGGAGCTGGAAGCGCTCGATCGCCGGATCGCTGGTGACGACGCGAGACGAGGTCGTCTGTGGCCGGTGATGATGATGGCCGGCGGCGTTGCGATCGCGGTCATGTTGTTGGGGCTTGGCCTGAACACACTGCAAGGCGAGCAAGGGTTGAGCCTTCCGTCGGCGCTGGTGCTTGGTTTGTCGCTGACCGGTGCGGCTTTGGCTGCGGCTCGATTGAGCGAACTGAATCGTCAATTGCGTCGCAGTAGTAAAGCGTGCGAATCGGTCTACTTGTATCTGCAGCCGAACAGCGAAACGTCTCCCAGCGAACAACGTGTTGGACTGGGCGGTCTTCGTGATTGCGTGACGATGGAAGACGTGTCACTACAAGATTCGGCGGGCAAGCCGATCTTGCGAGACCTGAGTTTGTCGCTGCAACCAAAGTCGCTGGTGGCGTTCTTGGGGACCGAAGATGTTTCAACGCGGGCGTTGCTCGAATTGTTGATGGGGTTTGGTCGGCCGCATCGTGGCAAAGTCCAGATAGATGGCATCTCGCTACTGGATGTTCACCCACAGGCCCTCGCGAAGAACGTGATGTGGATCGGTCCCGACGGTCCGCTTTGGGAAGGTTCGTTACGTGAGAATTTGATGGCGGGAGTCGACCGCAGCGTCGACAACCGTGACATGGTCGAAACGCTCGAGCGACTTGGGATCTACGAACGAATCACTCGTCTGCCCGAGGGCTTGGAGACGATCATTGAGCCCGGTTCGAATTTGGGGGCGACCGAAGATTCCGATTCGCTCGGCACGGATGTTCGCTACGCGGTTGGAATTGCCCGTGCGATGTTGCACCGGCCTCCGATCGTGCTCGCCAAAGAGCCCCCTGCCCCGACCGAGCATGTCAATGAAGACCCGTGTCTGAATGCATTGCGTGAATTGGCCGACGCCGGTTCGTTGGTGGTCATGTTGCCTCACCGGCTGAAGACGCTACGTTCATGTGATCGGGTGATGTTGCTCAATGGACCTAATTTGGTCGGCGAGGGGCGTCACACCGAGTTGCTGAATTCAAGCGATTTGTATCGCCACTTGAACTACTTGCTGTTCAATCCATACCGACACCGAAGCCCATCCTGAGAGAGGCGTGTGACGCAAACCAACGCGGATGACGAACAAACCCCGGACGATGTTTTTCGAACCGCGGTCGCGGTCGAAGCCGGGTTGGGTGCCTTGGCGTTGGTCCTTGGATATCTGCTCGGCCCCAGTGCTCGCGAGTTGGTTCCGCCGCTGAGCGAAGTCGCCTCGTCCGCGGTCATCGGCGGCATCGGGCTGGGCATCGTTGCGACCGTTCCGTTGCTGCTGTTCATTGCCGTGCTGCGACGCGTTAAGCATCCGGCGATCGAAGAACTCGACAAGCTCAGCGACCATCCCATGATTGGGTTGATGTTGCGTCTGAACGGCTGGGAGCTGTTTGCGATCAGTCTGTGTGCAGGTGTTGGCGAGGAACTCTTGTTTCGCGGTTGGTTGCTGCCTTGGTTGGCCGGAGACGCCGCATCGCTCGCCCCCGATTTGGAAGCCCCGTCACGTTGGTGGGCCTATGGCGGCTGGCTAGGAAGTTTGCCTAATTCGGTCACCGAATTCGCCTGGCCAGAAGAAGGCCTGATGGCTTGGTGGTCTCGCGTTGGCGGTTGGGAATTGACAGCAGCTTGGCTGGTTTCTTCTTTCGCGTTTGGGATGTTTCACCCAATCACAAAACTTTACATCGCTGTCACGGCTCTGATGGGTTTGTACTTTGGGGCTCTGCTAATCGTCAGCGGGAATCTGTTGATCCCGATCACCGCTCATGCTCTGTACGACGCAGTTCAGCTTTGGGGTGCCGGGCGAGCGGTTGACGATGACGAAGAGAAGTCCGACCACAGCTGATCTGCACGATCGGCTTTCGTTGCCACGGTGATGAAGTTGGCTGGCATTCCAACCTTCAGGCTTCCATCTGTGGCGGAGCGTCCAAGTGCATGGGCACCATTGAGCGTCGCCATTTCAAGAACGGACGCTGGAGCCAGCTCCTGGCGATGGTTGAGTAGGAACTGGACTTCACGCCAAAGATTCAAGTCCGGGTTGCTGGCCCGAGAATCGGTTCCGAGTGCCACGTTGATGCCCGCGGCCTGCAGTTTGGCAACCGGGTGTTCGGAATGCTGGAAGAAGTGGTGCGTTCGTGGGCAAAACACAACACTGCAATTTCGTTTGGTTGCGACGTGCTGAATCTCAGTTTCGTTGAGGTCGTTCGCGTGAACGATCAACGCACGAGGTGCTTTGGCAAGCGTGTCAATCAATTGAATCAGCGGTGAGGCTGCAGGCCACGGAAAGTACTTTTCAACGGGCAATCCCAACGCCCGCAATGACTCGGCGAACGGGCCGCTACCTTGGCTCAGGAGTTCCCGTTCGGCGGGCGACTCCGCCACATGCATTGCAAGTGTCGTTTTGTATTGCTTCGCGTGTTGGACGCATCGCTCGATCAAGGGCAACGGAGTCGAGTACGGAGCGTGCGGGCTGATTGCGGCTGAATCGTCTGGCAAATCTTTCGCGGCCGCGTTGCGAAGATGAAGTTCAGCCTGAGTCATTCGCTCATCGCCTCGTTCTCGACTGAGCCCGAGCACTTCCGCAAACGCAATGGTGTTGCTCGGAATCGCTGTGAGTGGCGTGGTCACGATGTCAGCGATCAACTGCGTGCCAGACGCAATCGCTTCCGCATGCCCCTTGAGAATGTGTTGTTGTCGAGTCGCGGTATCGACCATCCCACGAGTCTTGATCACTTCGCGAATCCAATCCGCGAGTTCCATGCCTGGATGCCCCACGGGATTGGTGAGGTCGCTGAATTCCAAGTGCGTGTGAGCGTTGACCAGTCCCGGTATCATCGCCACATCGCCTAGGTCGACCAGGTCGCCTTCCACCTGCGAGTCTTGAAACGAACCGATTGAAGTGACTATGCCCGAATCAACAGCCATCATTCCATTGGGAATCGGATCGCCATCAATGGGCAGTAGCCAACGCGCGCGATAGGTTTGTTTCGATGAATGATGCAAAGCTGAAGCAGGACGATGAGGATGGCGGCGATCGGCAACGTGATTGGGAGTCGACGGAGTCGTTGCAGTCGAAGTTTTTCGATCGTCGGCCGGCGGTTGTTGCTCGCCAATTGTTGGGGTGCGGGTTCGCTCGACGGATCGAGGGCGTTTGGGTTGGTGGTTGGATCGTTGAGACCGAAGCCTACCTGTCCAGTCGCGATGCTGCGAGTCACAGTGCGAGGGGTGAGAAACCTGGGAACGCATCAATGTTCGGTCGGCCCAGCACATTGTATGTCTATCCGATTCACGCCAAGCACTGCGTGAATTTGGTCACTGAATCGATTGGTCGCGGGTCGGCGGTTTTGATCCGGGCTCTCCAGCCGGTGTGGGGGATCGAACGCATGATTGAACATCGAGGTTTGAGCTCGTTGGACGTTTCCGATGGCAGGATGCTGACCACCGGGCCTGGACGACTTTGTCACTCCTTGGCGATCGACCGCCGTTCCGATCGCGTGGACCCGATTGCTGACCCGAACTGGTGCCTGTTCGTCGGGGCCAAGGTGCCGAGGAATCGGATCACTGCCACCTCGCGGATCGGAATTTCGCAATCCAAGGAGTTGCCGCTGCGTTTCTTCGTCGATGGAAATCGCTACGTCAGCGGTTTAGCTGGCCAGCATCGTCGACCTCGACGGGATTCGCTCCCCTGAGAATTCGTTACACTGCCGGCGACCAAGAGGCCGCCAAATTGCGGTGCCGATTGATCTGAACTTGCCAGCCTGTCCACGACTTCGATTGCAGAATGTCCTCCAACTCCACCACCGAAGAACACGTCCTCGTCATTCCCGCGACCTTGATTGAATCGATCGGGAAGTTGGAAGGGTTTGACCGCAACGTGGACCGATTCTTGCAGCCCATTTTGGCCAGCGATGAATTGTCCTATCGTCCGCGAGGTGCGATGGAGCTCGATCCCAGCTTCAAGCAGCTGATCCCTTACGTCGTGATGCAGTGGACTGATCCAGCTGACGGAGACGTCAAGTGGTTCCAGTACACTCGGGGCGGTGGTTCCGGTGAAAAACGCTTGCACGCCAAACGCAGCATTGGCGTTGGTGGCCACATCAGCCAGGAAGATGCAGGCGGTGAAGAAGATCCCTACACGATCGGTATGCGTCGTGAGTTGGAAGAGGAAGTGACGATCGGAGCACCTTACGTCGATCAACGTGAAGGATTGCTTTACGACCCCAGCAACGAAGTTGGCCGAGTGCACCTGGGAGTCGTCCACCGATTTATCTTGGAGCAACCGCTCGTCACCAGCAACGAACCCGAGCTCGCCGAGGGCCAGTTCGTGTCCGTGAAACAACTTCGCGAAGAACGCGAGCACCTGGAAACCTGGAGCCAACTCACCCTCGACGCCCTGTTCCCAGAACAGGTCTGATAACTACTGGGAGATCAAGCTGCAATCGAAGGCACAGTTCTTTCATCGCCAATTTTGCATGAAAGTCTGTTTTGGCAATTTCTTATAGTGTCGGAATTTTCTCCTTGTCTTATAATTGATCGATGCCAGATGAATTTGGCTGGCAGTCTGTTCTTTCAACTCTGAGGTTTGGAATGATTCGATTCTTATGTGGAATGTCTCTGCTGCTATTGTTGGCGGTGCCAGGGTGTTCATCAGGTGAGTCCACGAACGTCCTCGAAGATGCGGATCAAGCAAAAATTGATGCCTACAATGCACAGGCAGAAGAAGATGCCAAGGCACTTGGCGACTATGACGGACCTAAGTGATTGAGGGCTTGTTCCGTCGCCTAGATGAATGTCAACGAAAACAGCGTCGTTTCAATGAATGAAACGACGCTGTTTTTTTGTGCTTATAGGTGGAGGATATTTGGATGTACCCGCAACCTACATGTCTAGAACTCACCGTCGATCACTTCTCTGGCGCCTCGTGATCCCAATGCTCCCCACAAACCGAATGGGCTCTTTCCACCAGCTTGATTGTTGTTGGCAGCTGATCCGTTCAGGTAGACCACGGGGTTTTGAGAGTTACCAGCTTCAATTGAATCTGTGATGAACTTCACGGCTCCATCGCCCATCAGAACGTGAACACCGCCTTGGTGTCGGCTTGATGCGGTTGCCACCAAGTCGCCGTGTGCAGCACCGTTTGCATCGGTGCAAATCTGTTTGTTTGGTGCGAGGATTGTGTGCATTTGGCTGTAAACTGGCATGCAGTCGTGCCAGTGGTAGCCACGACCCCAGTTTGCGTTGATGTTAAGTCCTGGGATCCAGAATTGTGGTCGCTCTGGGTCCAGGGTTGCTTCCAAAAACGAAGGATTCAGGTGGCAGTTCTGGCGTTCGCCGGTAACGCCCACTCCATCACCGCGAGGCAGTGATGTTCGCGCGTCGTTGTCACCCAGGTCTGTCGTGATTTCACCGCACATGACGGTGTTCGACAGGCCATCGATTGTGTCGCGAAACTTCATACCTCGAGTAAGCACAAACATTCCGCGGTGAGCTGCATTGGAATGCTGTGCGGATCCACTGTTGGGCGTGTAAGGGAACGTCACGCTTCCATCTTCGGAAAGTTCGTTGACATTCAAATACGGATCGCGGGACCGATAGGATGAGTCGCCTGTGCATGCTGCGTAGTTAGTGCGGCCCAAGGCGGGGAGGCCAAGTCCAGGGTCGCTAGGGCAACGCAACGTTGGGATATCGGTTGCATATGGTGGGTACTGGAGCTCATCAGGTCTTGGGCCCATGGCTTGCCACGGAGGAGTGCGGACGCTCCCATTGGTGTTGATCGCAAGTGGGTTGCTGATTTGCTCCCACAACGCTTGTTGCTCCATGTACGGGGTGAGACCTACCAGCATCGATAGACGATGGTTCGATGTTCCCGTGAATCCGTTGACCGGGCTTGGTTGATCCCAAAGATCACGTCCGCCAGGGACGTAGGTGCCAGCGCCGTGGATCGGCATCTGGTTGTAGGCCGAGTGGTAATTGTGAATTGCCAAGCCGATTTGCTTGAAATTATTACTGCAGCTCATGCGTCTGGCTGCTTCGCGAGCAGCCTGTACGGCAGGGAGCAATAGGCCCACCAGCACGCCGATGATTGCGATCACAACAAGGAGCTCCACCAACGTGAAGCCATGTCTTCGTTTTCTGTTCCTCTGCATTTGATGCCTCAATGATTCAGGTACCTAGTAAATTCGAGCGACAAATCAATCATTGAACGGTCGCCTGCGCTTCATAGATCACATTCTAGGTGGTGTTCGACACCCCGTGTGGTGGTTCATGGCAAAATCGATGGACTTTGTGGTTCTCGTCCGCTCTATCTCGAATGCAGCGTCGATTTGAACGATTGGGGAAGAGAATTCGATTGCTTGAAGACAAAAAAAGCGGCCAGCTGTTGCTGGCCGCTCACTTCAGTCTCGTGCATGTCCCCAATTTTTTCGGCAAACGTGTGTTCTGTCGCCGAAAGCAAATTGGTGCTATTTCGTGCCTTCGTACCCTTCTGACATGGCGTCTGCTTCCGCGAGTGCGGCTTCGTATTCCGCCAACTTTTCTGCGTCGGTGTTGTCAACGATGTTACTGTTGCTTCCGGAGCCGCATCCCAGTGGTGCGACGAGCAAGCAGAGCATTGCGAGGGTCATCATCCAGGTTTTCATCATTCAATCCAAAGGTTTTAGGAAGGTCAAAATGAACAACTGCACTCTCATCAGAAGCGGATGGGAATGCAGTTGCGTGGTCAGTATTTGTCGAAAGACTTCAAATTAAAATTCGCCGTCGATCACTTCTTTGGCTGATCGTGATCCGAGTGATCCCCACAGTCCGTAGGGGCTTTGGCTACCAGCGGCCGGTGAGCCAGCTCGATCAGAGACTTGCGGTGCGTTCTTGTTTCCAGCTTCGATCGAGTCCGTGATGAATTTGACGGCACCGTCGCCCATCAAAACGTGAACACCGCCTTGGTGTCGGCTCGAGGGTGGCGAAACAATGTCGCGGTGGTCAGTTCCCTCCGAGCAGAGCTGTGCATTCGGAGCCAGGATCGTTGTCATTTGGCTGTAAGGAGGCATGTAGTCATGCCAGCGGTAACCGCGTCCCCAGACCGTTTGTTTGGTAACGGTGCTCGTCCAGAACAAGGGGCGTTCGGGGTCGAGATAAGGTTCCGCGTATGAAGGATTCAGTCTGCATTCATTCTTTTCGCTCGGCGCCGCGTGTGCACCTGTGTTGGTGGCAACGGTTGTTCGTTTGTCATTGTCGCCGAGGTCGGTGGTGATCTCTCCACACATGATCGTGTTGGACAAGCCGTCCAATGTGTCCCGAAACTTCATGTGTCGTCCTGTGACGAACATCCCACGGTGAGATGCGCTCGATGCGTTGGCGTGAGCGGTATCGGAAATGTAAGGCAACTTACCGCCTTCACCGACTTCGTCGACGTCAAGGTAAGAGTCACGAGAGTAGACCGCTGAGTCCCCATGGCACGCCGCGTAGTTAGTACGTCCAAGCGATGGCAGCCCGCTGCCTGGATCGCTGGGGCATCGCAGGGTTGGAAGCTCAGTTGCCCATGGTGGGTATTGAACACGATCGGGGTGAGGTCCCATTGCTTGCCAAGCTGGACTGCGAACTGACCCGTCTGAGTTGACGCTCAAAGGACTGGCGATTTGTTCCCACAGTCCCTGTTGCTCCAAGAATGGAAGCATGCCAACCAAATACGACAGGCGGTAGTTCGAAGAGATGTCTCCGTTCGGGTTGCTGTCCCAAGGATCACGGCCCCCGACCGCGTAGGTGCCCGAACCTTGGACAGGCAGGTTGTTGAAGGCGGAGTGATAGTTGTGAGCTGCTAACCCAAGTTGTTTGAAATTGTTGCTGCAGCTCATGCGGCGTGCTGCTTCGCGGGCAGCCTGGACTGCAGGAAGCAACAGCCCGACCAAAACCCCAATGATTGCGATCACAACCAGCAATTCCACCAAGGTGAAACCGCGGGAGCGAGAATTGCGTGAGTTCATCAAAACCTCTGTTGAGTCAAAATTGGACAGACTTGGGCCCCGCCAAGAGTTCAGATGAAAACTTGAAGGGGTTCATAATGAGCATATTAACGAGGGTTTCCCCGCCGTCCACGATGAACTGCGTGTGTTTCGCGATCTTTTTCGTAGAAGGATGGGGTGACGAACCCCAAAGATGCTCTGAGTCCATGGATTAACACACGCTCAGATTGAAAGTATCGCGCAGATTTGAACAACCGTCATTTTCGCTCCCGGATGGGGGGTTCACGCACCGGCGAGATGTGCCGTCTTGGCCGAGGGAGCTGTTGGCAGCGGAGGGAATCCCCGGCAGCATTCGCGGAAACCCGAATCAGATTTTGGTTTTCCTCCTATTGCAAAATTGGGGATTCAACTACTCTTCGTGGCCACAGAAGTCGGCGGCGTGCAAATTGGCGTCGCGAATCGGCTTTTCTGCGACAGGTCTTCAGTGTGATCCTCTCGGCATCGACCCGAGTGGATACCCAATCCGACAAGCGTCTTGATTGATCGCTTGAGGCGGATTCTTTCTAGTGAATGAGAAGCGGCGTCGCGGTTGTGTCGGAATGCAATGGTTCGAAGGTCCGGAGTGACTGATCGAACCGACAAGCAACCAGGTCCAAGGCTCGGAACGAGCTTTCTGGTTTGGCATTCCATCCTTACCAATCCTGCCGCGACCTTGACCGCCTGCGAAACAGCAGCGTGGGTGCGGCTACCTTGTTACCGCACGAGAATTTTGATGTCTGATCATCCCGCTTCCAAAGAAACGTTGGTCGATCCAGCGTCCGAGTTGAATTCGCAAGAACAATCTCTGGACACGTTTGAAATGTCGACCACCGAAACCGTGGTGGATCCATCGGCACAATGGGCGACTCAGTACGCCAACCCCGTGATCGACCCGAGCGAAATGCCAACGCCCGCCGTCGACGAGTCCCTGCTGTACTACCAAGCCGAATGCACAGATGAACCTGCCGAGGCGGCCATCGAGGCGTTGCCAGAACCAGTCGCCGAACAGGTCTCATTCGAACAGAACGTCGCAGAAGTGAACGCCGTGGCAGCTCCCGCAGAATCTGCGGAGCCCGTGCAGGTCGTTCCTGAGCAATCCACACCCGAGCAGCCCACGCTCGAGGAGCAGTCGGTCGAATCCGCGTCAGTCGCTCCCCCAGTCGAAATGGTCGCAGAGCCTGTGAGCGAACCAGCACCAGCCCAAGAATCGACCCCGGAGTTGCTGCCCGAAGTGATCGCCGAATCACAGCCAGTCGCTCAACCAGAACCAGTTGTTGAGCCAGAATCTGCTGTTGAGTCTGAGCCTGCTGTTGAGTCTGAGCCTGCTGTTGAGTCTGAGCTAGTCGCACAATCGGCGCCTGCTGCCCAGCCGGAGCCTGTTGTGAGTGAACAGCCCGTGACTCAACCAGTGGTCGCGAAGCAAGCCGAGCCCGTTCGCGAAGAACCCGCCAAGCCCGCTCCAGTTCAACCGGTCCAAGCGGTTGAGCCAGTGAAAGCGGAAGCAACGCCCAAACCAGACGAACCAACGGAGCCTTTGTTCCGCGACTTGGATCTTCGAGCCGAAGTTCAAAAGTCGGTTGCCGCCTCGGGATACGACAAACCCACACCGATCCAAGCGGAGATCATCCCGTACATGTTGGATGGCCGCGACGTCTTGGCTCAATCGCAAACGGGAACCGGCAAGACCGCCGCGTTCGCTCTGCCGATTCTATCGCGAGTGGACGTTCGCAACCGTCGCCCACAAGTCCTCGTCCTCGCACCCACCCGCGAATTGGCGATTCAAGTCGCTCGATCGTTCACCAAGTACGGTGCGGATCTGGATGGTTTCCAAGTCGCAGCCATCTACGGCGGTCAAGACTACGAACCCCAGCTCAAGCAGCTTCGCCGTGGCGTTCAAGTTGTCGTGGGGACACCCGGTCGCGTGATCGATCACGTTAAACGCGGCACCTTGGACCTCGGTTCGCTGGATTGTCTCGTGCTGGACGAAGCGGACGAAATGCTCAACATGGGATTCTTGGAGGACGTGCAGTTTGTCCTTGAAAAATCACCGGAGGGACGCCAAGTCGCGTTGTTCTCGGCGACGTTGCCAAAACCCATTCGCAAAATCGCGGATGAGTACCTGAACGACCCGGCTCGGATCACCATCAAATCGAAAACGATCACCGCCGCGTCGGTTCGCCAGCGTGCGTTGTTTGTTTCGCCTCGAGACAAAATTGATGCGTTGGCTCGCATTCTTGAAGTGGAAGAAACCGATGGTGTGATCGTGTTCACCAAAACCAAAGACTCCACGTTGGGCGTTGCTGAAAAGCTGAGCCAGCAAGGATTCTCCGCGATCGCGTTGAACGGTGATATGCCACAAAAGGTTCGTGAGCGAACCATCGATCAACTCAAACGAGGTCACCTCGATGTGTTGGTTGCCACGGATGTGGCCGCTCGAGGTTTGGATGTGCCACGAATCAGTCACGTCTTCAACTTTGATTTGCCACACGACAGCGAATCTTATGTGCACCGCATTGGCCGAACCGGTCGTGCGGGACGCAGCGGGCAAGCGATCATCTTTTTGACCAACGCTCAGCGTCGTCAACTTCGGTTCATCGAGAACACGACCAAGCAACCCATCGAAGTTATCGACCTGCCGACCGTTGCTGATATTAACGACGCTCGTGTGCGTCGATTCAAGCAACGCATCACGGATGTCTCCGCTGACCAGGATCTGACTGTCTTCAAGGACATGATCGCCCAGTACGCGGAAGAAACCGGCAAACCGATGGAAATGATCGCTGCTTCATTGGCCGAGATGAGCCAAAACGGACGTCCGTTCTTGTTGAAGGAACGTCCGAAGAAGCAACGCGAACGTTCCGACCGAGACAATTCTCGCGGACGTGATTCGTTCGGTTCGAACGATCGCGGCAACCGTGGTTCCTTCGGCGACGATCGTCCTCGTCGCGGCAAAGGTCGTCCACTCACACCCGTCAAAGAAGGCATGACTCGTTATCGCCTCGATGTCGGTTGGCAAGACGGAGTCAAACCCGGCAACATTGTTGGTGCGGTTGCCAATGAAGCTGGTATTGATGGCGAGTACATCGGGCCAATCAACATTCGCGATTCGCACACCTTGATCGACCTACCCGAAGGCATGCCTTCCGACATCTATCAAACGCTTCGCAAGACTTGGGTCGCCGGCAAACGGTTGAACCTCGAAGAAGCCGGCGATGTGGTGGACGACTTCGAAGGTGGCGGTGGTGGCAAGAACTTCCGCAAAGAAGGTTTTCGCAAAGGCAAATTCTCCGGCGGCGGAGATTCGCGTGGTAAGAACTTCGGCGGCGGAAAACGTTCGTTTGGGAACAAGTCCCGCAACAACGGAAGCACCGCGCCGACGGCAAAACGCGGCAAGAAGAAGTTCAAACCTTCTTGATCCACGACGCGGCGTCACGAAGTCCCGCCGCGGGATCGTTCACCGGCCAGTACTCCAGCCCAACGTGGCCGGAGTAGTCGGTGTCCGCAATCGCGGCAAAGATGGACGGGTAATGCAGTTCACCTCGGTCGAGTTCATGTCGACCGGGATTGCCGGCGGCGTGAAAGTGAGCGATCGCGTCGATGTTCTTCGTCAAATTCGCGATCACGTGCCCTTCACTGATTTGTTGGTGATAGATGTCGAAGGTCACCTTCACATTCGGGCTGCCAACCTCGTCGATGATTGAAAACGCTTCGTCGCTGCGGACCAGGTAATAACCTGCGTGGTCGATCAGTTCGTTGAGCGGTTCGATCGCCAACACCACGCCTGAATCTTCCAGCATCGGCGCGGCTTCTTTCAAACCTGCCACCATGCAGTCTCGTTGCTCCGCACGATCGACACCCGGTCGTGCATCGCCGACTTGAGAGATCAGCACGGGGCAATTCAGTCGGCCTGCCGCCGCAATGGATTCCTTCAGGCCCGACAGGTATTCGGCTCGGGTGGAAGGATCGACCAGGCTGACAAATTTGGTGCAGCATGCCGCGACTTGCAGATGCAGTTCTTCTCGAGCTTGATTGATTGCGTCCAGGTCCTTGTCCCACCACTTCCAAAATTCGAAAGCGGGGTAGCCACACTCTGCGACCAATTTCATCGCGTCCACGGTGGGCTGGTTTTCGAGGACAGCGTCCACGCAGACAGAAGCTTTCAATCGAGCGGGTGAGTTCATGGAGGCGAGTTGCTTTCAACTTCATGGTAGAGTTCGGCGAGCGGGACTAGGATTTTTTCCAGGTGATCCGCCCATTGGTTGTCAGGGAAAGCCGCGGGATTGGAAAGTCGCTGCATGCGAAGTGCATCCAGTTGATCTTCCAGGTCGTCGCGACGCTGGAGTTGATCGTCGGTCCAATTCAGCGAGTTGGCAACCGGGGCGACCGTCATGCGGCCCGCCTGTTTCCCATCGAGCATCAACAGTTGCTCGGGCGTGAGCACTTTTTTGCGAAGGTCATCAGCTTTGGTGCCCAACCCGTCACCGTTGTCATCGATCAACGCATGTTCCGTCGCGATACGGTCTTCGGCTTCGTAGAACAGTTCGACGCCCTTGCTCGCTCTGACGAACGCTTCGCGAATCGAGACGGCATCGTCGTGGTCCAGATCGGAGTCGATCGACGCCAGGGCTTTCGCGAAATATTGACCGAACCTTGCGAAGTTCTGTTCGTTGCCACTTTTGGTCGCGGTCACGATGATTCGATCGGGGCCCGACAAAGCGTTGATGAATGGACCGCTGGACGACGCGTTGTTGATGACCACGACTGGTCGTTTGAAACCCGCCAACCAATCCTTCAGTTGATCCGCCGAAACATCGGGGCCTCGCAAGTTGAACTTGGCGACGTTGCGAGCGAATGTCCCATGCCCAATGAGCGAGATCCACAACGGTCGCGGGGAATCCGTTTCCAGCTCTTGCAGTGCTTCCTCCAGCAATTGCAAATCGCTCTGTTCATTGTTCGAAGCCGCCTCGCCAATTCGGATCGTGTTCAGCTTCGCCGTTTTCCCAAGCTGCATCCACGTGTTGGACCACTCGAGGAAGACGGGCTCGTACGTTTCTTCGCCCGCCGCGCCGACGACCACAATCAGATCGCCGCGAACGAGCTCGCTGTCTTTCAAATCAGCGGGATTCGAATCCTGGCTCACTTCGGAGGATGTGCTTGGATCCACCGCCGGTGCGTCTTGTCCCCAGCCCATCGTCGACGTGGGCAAGCACAGTACGGTCGCGATGCCCAGTTTGGCCCAGTGTTTTCCACGAAGCATTTTCAATCGGTCACTCATGCGAGTCCTTTCCATCGTCGAAGTCCCCATTCGCCGCAGAGGCATGCCATCGCGAGTACCATCACCCATGTTTGGTGCCAAAGAGGATAGACCCAAGTTTCCGTCACTGGTATTTCTCGGTTGGGAAGGTCGCTGACAAAGTCGCCAAGGTCTGAGACTCGCAGGACTTCGCCGCCGGTGGACTTGGCCAACTGATTCAGCCAGTTTTCGTTCCACGCCAACCGCTGAGTCTCCTCCATGCCGGGATCGCTGACCCAGCCTCCTTCGTCGTTTCCGATGAAGCTCTGGTCGGCCGCTTTCACATCGGCTGAAACCATGAACCGACCGGATTCGCGAGAAACAAACGTGGTGGTGTACGTTCCCAGTTCGTCCGCATCCGGCCGAGCGGTGAGTGGGATCGCGACGCCATCTTCGCCGGTCACATTGAGTGTGACGGTTGCGTTTTCCATCGGCAGGTAAGATTCATCTCGTACCAGGACTCGCAAGTCGGTGGATCCGGTTGAGCTGTCCGGTTGGATGGCCAGTTCCACTCGGCGAGGCACTTCTCCGACCAGCCAACGGGCCATCTGACGCCAAGCCTGGGCGGGGTCGTCGTTGACTTCAGCGGAGTTGTCCTGCTGGTTCTTTCGCATTGACCAACGCCAGAAGTCGCCGATCGGCATGGCTGCGGTCCGCCCTTTGCCAAATCGCTGAGTGATGAATGCGGGAGCCGACTGGCCGGATTGCGTTTTCAACTGAGCCAGTTCGATCGCCCCTGGTTTGATGTCGCCCACTTCATGGGTGACTTGAAACGGTGGCATCTTTGAAAGTCGCAGTTTTTCAGCGGCTTCGGTTTCGCGGAGTCGCTGCCAGGGCTGCAGCAAACCCTCTCGCGTGATCGACCAATTGCCAGCGGGAGCCGGTTGATCGGGCCGATTTCGCGGGGCATAAACGGGGGAAAGCTCGCCCAGAGGTGTCTTCCCAAAGGAATCATCGTTGAATGATTCTTGGCCTCCCAGCATCAGCAAACCGCCACCACGCAAGCTCACGAATTGCCGCAGAAGCAGCATCTGATCCTGCGTGAAAAACTCGGGTTCGATGTCATCCAAAATGATTCCGTGATAGGCAAACAGTTCCTCGGACGTTTCGGGGAACCCCTTGCTGAGCTCTTCGGATTCTTTGACGCCCAAGCGAATCATCACGGTTTCGTCGTACTGCTCGCGGGTTTCCTCTTCGTCGTCACCCAATCCAGCGAACAACGGGTTGCTCGTGTTCACACTCTTGTCGCGGAAGTTGAATTTGCGTTCTTTGTCGGCGATTCGCAGCAGCCCCACAAGCTGCGTTTCAGCGTCACTCTGTAGTGCACGCCGGAGGAATTTGAATTCCCAATTGGGACGCCCGGCCAAGTACAGGATTCGAAATGGTCCGCGCCGCGGTTGAACGTCGATCCAACGCTGGTTGTTTCGCAGGGTGGCTTCATCGCCGGAGGATCCTTCTAGCCAAGCGTTGCGTTCATCGATTTGCGACCGAATCGATTTGCGTTGGGAGGGAGCGAAAGCCAGCACGCGATAGAACTGCGTTCCCGATTGTTCCGGGCGAAAACGGAAGGTCACCGATTGCAGTTCACCTTCTTTTTCAATCGTCACCGTTTTCTCTTCGATGGACGTTCCGGATGCGTTCAGCAATTGGACAACGACCTCTTGGTCCTCGATTCCGGTCGCCATCAAATCGGCACGCACCGTCATCGGCGACGTCTCGAAATCACTTTGAGTCACGCTGACTCGTTCGAGTCGCAAATCAGTCGGTGTGGTTGGACGGTCGGGCAGCACGGGGAAAATTGGAAAGGGAGAATCCGTGCTGGTGATTGCTTCGGAAGCGGCGTCGGTGAGGTTGCCATCACTGAAGAGAAACGCACCTGCGACGGGGCGTCCCTCGAGTCGCTGGGACAAGGCAGCGATCGACGTTTGTAAGGATGACTGGGTGCCGCTGAATTCGAGCGTTTCGATGTCAGCGAGTCGGCTCAATCGCGAATCGGTGCCAAACAGACGCACGTCGAAGGTTTGTTCCAGGCGGGCTCGCCAGTCGGAGTCCGATGCGAGTGCGCCGGCAAACTTTTGGCCGCGGGAAAGTTCTTCGTCGACGTCTTGAAGCTGCATGCTCTGGCTGGTGTCGACCAGAATCGGAAACAGGTTGGCTTGCGGACGAGGTCGCTCGCCTCGCCACATCGGCTGGAGCAGGCACAGCAGCATCAACGCAACGGCGATCAGTTTCAGTGTGGCCGCGAGCACGCGAATCGGGGTGGACGCGCGAGATCGGGTGTAGGACCAGCCAATCGCAGCGGCGAGCACGACCGCGAGGATCGCGGCGGGGACGATCCACTCCGGTGCACCCCAAACCAAATGCTGGGTCCAGTTGTCAGACGAGTTGAGAGCGTCGTTCAAAGCCCACTCCCGATTCGTTCGTAGTAACGTCGCACGGCTTCGGAGTATTGATCCGGAACGGGATCGCGATCGATCGGAACCAGGGATTGTTTCTTGGCACTGCGCCGCATGTATTCCTCAGCGAGATCGCGTTTGAGTTCTCGCATGGGCTCCACAATCATCTCTTCCACCAAGTCCCACTGAGGCGGTTTGGATTCACGCCGAATTTCCTCACGCATGTCGCGGGCTCGCTCTCGAATCCGCGTGGCTCGCGAGCGGAGCTCGGGATCGGAGACCATTTCCTCGATGTCACGCAAACCATCGGACCATTCACGAAAACCTTCGCCGGTGAGAGGCGATGTGAAGTTGCTCGGTGACGATGGTGCTTGGGCGGCACTTGGATTAGCGCCACTACGTTCACCCTGGCTGGGGTTCATGGAAGGTGATTGCGATTGGCCTTGCTGTGCTTGACCAGGTTGGGATTGAGAGCTGGGGCGAAGTCCGGGAGGCCCTTGAGGACGCTCGGAGGACCCCGGCGTTTCGCCGCTTTCCGAAGGTTCACCTTGTGCGGGCCCTTCTTGGGGCTGCCCATCTTGAGGTTGGCCGCCCTGCCCTGCCCCACCCTGCCCTGGCGAGCTGGATTGGGATGGCGAGCCTGACTCCGATGGCGAGCCTGACTCCGACGGTTGGCCACCTTCCGATTCGCTGGGTGATTGCTCGCCCGGTGGTGGGTTGCCGTTTGATTGCTCACCGGGTGGTTGTTCACCTTGCGGTTGACCCGTTCCGCCTTGGCCGGGCTGGTTTTCTTCGCTGGGTTCTTCACCTTCGGGTGATTGGCTGCCTGGCTGGCCACCGGGTTGGTCACCAGCTTGGCTCTCCGGGGTTTGTCCCGGTTGGTTTTCTCCTGATTCGCCTTCTTGATTCTGGCTTGCTCTGCCCTGCCCTTCCTCGTTTGGTTCGTCAGAGCGTGCTTGTTGGACTTCGTCGTCCACGGCGGATTCCAATTGCTCGGCCAGGTTGGCGGCACGTTGCAATGCTTCCGATTCGTTGCCCAGCACGCTTTCGGCGGCCGCCTCAATTTGCTCGCTCAACTCTTCGATCGCGTCTCCGGCTTGCCCGGCCATCTGCTGGGACTGCGGTTCAAAGCCGCGCTGAAGAAGTTGGCTGGCAGCGTCAAGTCGCTCTTCGGCCCGGCGCTGTTGTGTTTCGCGAAACGCATCGTAGAGGTTTTGCGCGAGCAGCGGTTCCGACTCTTCCGCGTCTTGGACGACTTCCTCGATGCTTTCCATCAGTTCGCCCAACGATTCACGTTGCTCGGTGAGAGCGTCTGTCAGCTCTTCACGACCGCCGCTGGAACGCAGTCCCGGCGATTCGCTGGGGGCATCCATCTCAGAGAGTTTTTCTTCGAGTTCCTGTTGTTGCGTGTTCAGGTCGCGAGCCCGGTCTCGCATCGACTGCATCGCTTCGTTGAACTGACCCGCAGCCTGTTCGCGAATTTCTTCGCGGACGGATTCCAGTTCACGTTCGGCACGTTTGCCACTGGACAGCGCTTTCGCGGCGTCCTGCTGTTCCATCGCTTCGCCCGCCTCACGAATGTTTTCTCGCGTTTCTTCAAGTTGCTCGCTGGCTTCCTGCATGTTGGACGCGTTCTCGGGTGAGTTCATGCGTTCCATCAGTTCGTCGGTCTGACGAAGCATGTCTTGTTGCTGTTCTCGCAGACGTTCGAGTTGGCGGCGGAGTTCTTCCTTTTCCTCTTCGTCGTCCGCCAGTTGCAATGCGGACTGAAGTTGTGCGAGTTCCTCGTTGAGGTCTTGTTGGCGACGAGCCAGTTCACTCAACCGGCTGAGAACCTGACGCGTCTCACGTTGAGCTTGCTGCTCCGGCGTCATCTGAGCTTGTTGCTGCGTTTCGTAACGGTCCTCTTCTTGATCCAGTTCCAGTTCGTCGAGTTGTTGATGCTTGCGTTGCTGGCCCGCGGAGCCTTGGCTGGGTTGCTGTTGTTGAGACTGCGTGACCTCGAATTCACTGGCTCGCATCCGAAGCAGACCGGCGTATGCGGATGGTTCCGCGACCACGGCAGCAGACAATGGTTCACGGTCGCTTGTCTCGATCGCTCTGTTCAATTCCCTATCGGCGGACTGCATCGATCGGCGGACGTTGGCTGCGTGCTTTTTGGCTTCGTCTTCGGTGAGCTCTTGAGCCAGTTCGTCCAATTGAGCGATGAGGTCTTGTTGCGAGTCAGCGATCACACGAACGTCCGCTGTCGTTTGCTCGTTCCACCGAACGGTCGATTGCAGTAGTTTCCAGGTGGCCTGGATGATTTGCTTTTGTGTTTCAATCAGCTCTTCGGCTTGTTGTTCTTGTTCGCTTGGTTCAGACGGTTCGGAAGGTTGGCTGGCTTGGGGATCGCCCTCACGAAAGATATCTTCGAAACGTCGGACTTCGGCAAAGTACAGATCACTCTGTGTGCGACGGACTTCGGTCTCAGAGGATTCACCAGCGACCTTGTCCTCGGCCCAGAAGGAATACGACAGCAGATCGTCGGGTTTCGCCTCGAGCGATTCCATGTCGACCATATGCTGGATCGTTTGCTTTTGATTGGCGGCGATGTTTTCGGCCAACACGATGTCTTGCGGCGGTTTGCCGGCGAACGTCAGTGAGACGCCTGCGCGAGCAAGCCCGTGATCGTCCCGAACTTCCGCGGCGATGAGAAACTCTTCGAGAGCAGAAACAGAAACGTCGCCGCCGATAGTCGGCCGGATTTTGGCCGACTGATTGGGAAGCATTCGAACGATGAGCTGAGTCGATGACTGGTTCGAGCGATCTTTTTCGTCTTTCAGTTCCACGTCGTATCGCTGGCTCTCTTCCACTTGGATCGCGACGGACCACCACAGAGGACGCTCGCGGTCTTGGGTCAGTTCCAGTGGAGAAGCGTCTTCGTAGTGTTCTTCGTTTTTCTTGTATGGCTTGGGTAAGAGTCGGGCTGACGTGATTGGTTTGTTGACGCGAACCCACCATGTGACTTCGCTGCCCTTGGCCACCGAGACTCGCACGGTGTCTTCGATGCGGCGGCTCTCGAGCCCGGTGAACTCGGGGTAGTCGATCTCTGCATCGCTTCGGGTGACGGCCGGGTATTCGAACACTTCGACCCGGTATTCTTCGCTTGACCAATGAGGCAGTGCGACTCGGTAAGTGAAGGACTCGTCGACCTCCGGAACCAAACCGCCCCAGATCGGGTCAGCCATGCTTCGCCGCATAGGCAGTCGTGCAACACGCGGTTCAGCTTGATCTTCTGCGATCGTTTCGGCGTCTGTCGCATTTGCGACTGGTTGATTGTCGATCGCCGTGAGGACGAGTTCGGGTTCCACCGCGGATTGACGATCGATCCAATCGGCTTGGAATTCCGCCGTCACCAATAAGTTCGTGCCGCGTTCAATTTCGGTGCTGCCGGGTTGGATCACCACGTCGGGTTTGGGCAGCACAACGGATGACGCTTTGGCTGATGAGTCTGGTTCGGCCAGGAGAAAGAAGGAGGCCAAGGCGAGCGTCGCCAGCGTTCCCGACAATCCAAACAGTCGGTTGACCCACAGCCAACGTGACGACACGACATCTGGCCAATCGTTGCGACGGGCGTGTTCGCGTGCCTCTCGCATCACACGTTGATTCAGATAGTTGTCGGGCTGCTTGGCAACCGAATCATCGACGGCGGTGATCAGACGCTGGTCCAGATCCGGGTATCGATGTTCGATTCTTCGAGCGACGGATTGGACGTTTCGAATTCGCAAGCGAGCAGCAATCAAGCAAACCAACATCGCGATCACTAATGTCGACACGATCGCGACAGACGTGGAAAGCGACGAGGTCGAAAGCGTCATCGACGATAGGAATGCAAACGTTCGCTGAGTCCACACGAGCCAAAGGAGGACGATCAGCGCGATGGTCCACGCCAGCCAGCCGAGTGATTGCCAGAATCGCAGTCGTCGCATTCGACGAATCACGGGATCGATGCAGTCAAGCAATTCGTTTCGCATAGCGTCCTCCCCAAAGGGTTTCAATCACCAACATCCCAATCGCGGCGAGCAACAACCATTGCCACAAACGTTGGTTGCTTTCCAATTCACGATCTCGAAGTTGCAGAGTCGCTTGAGTCAGTTTCTCAGTCGTGGCGGCTTCACCCAGTCCGATGCCCAATCGTTCGAGCGTGTCTTCGTCCATCGCGTCGGTTTGGCTCTCTGACTCGGCCAGGTTGCTCGCAAACGTGATCGGGTCTTCGTTGGGCAGTTTCAGTTGATGCACCCCCGGACGATCGATGAAATTCGCGTCCGAGGATTTTTCGTAAGGCGAGGATTCACCGTCTGAGCGAACCAGTTCGGCACCTTCGACGGGTGGCCATGGCAGCGGCGTCCCCACCACATGACCTGCCACGTAGGATGCGGCTCTTTCATTGCCAGCGAACAATTGGGCCATCAGCGGAATGAACTTGGTCGACAGTGCCAGTTGGCTTGATGAGGGTTGCCAGCCTGTTGTGAGCAACCAAACGTTGCCGGATTGAGCCAATGCTGGGGCACCGGAATCGAAGGTCGCCAAAATGTTCCAGTCCGCTTCTTCCAATCCGGAAACGTCGCGGTGTTTCCAAAATTGAATCTTGCTGAAATCGTTGAATTGTGGGTCTGCCATCGAAGCGAACAAGGGCGACGAAAAATCAACTCGCGACCACATGGCGTAGTCCTCGACGGATGCTTCTTTGGCAGAGAGCGACTTGTCGTTGGTGATGGTTTCAATGCAGGCCAATACATCGGACGCATCGTCGGAAGCATCCATCACGAACAACACCCGGCCACCCGCTTCCGTGTAGGTTTGAATCGCGTTCGTGAACGCATCGGTGTTGGCGACGTCGCCGACCACAACCAACGGGCATTCACGAGGATCCAAGTCAGATGGCAATTGCGCTGTCTCGACGGATTCGATGGAGACTGATCGGGTCGCGTTGTCGAGCGGAACTCGCTCGAGGTAGTAAAACAAACTCTCACGTGGGTCGTCTTGGGGCGTTCCAACGTGCAGCAGTCGATACGATCGCTTTTCCGGTGCGACCCAGTGGACCGTGTTGTCGAACGGGGAATCGTCGCCGGACAACACAATCGAAGTGGCGGTGTCCGCGGGCGGAGCCAGGCGGACAATCTGCGTCGCATCGGCTTCGATCTGAATCGTTTGCTTGTCGCTGGCGTCTTTCCATTGCAGCGTCAGGTCGAACTGTGAGGCGAGTTTGGAATTGACGACCCGAACTGGAAGCTTGCGATCGGAGTCGGCGACCGTCGATGTTTGCAGATTGTCGAGTGTCTGATCGTTCATCACGATCGCTGTGGCGTTGCCTTTCGCGTTTGGAACGACGCGGCGGATGTCCAAGCTGACTTGTTCGGGCCACGTGTTTTGCTGCAACGCATCGATTTTGGATCCGTCTTGCAAATCAGAGATCAGCACGATGTTGGCGGGGCCTGGTGGCTGATTGCGGGACACAGGTTCGGAGTCATCTTCCCCTGGTGTTCGTGGTTCGGTCGGCCACTGAGCCCAGTCGGCTGCTTCGCGAAGCGCCGCGCCCAGGTCGGTCGCTCGCCAGGTGGGTTGAAGCTCCGTCAGAGCCTGCAGAGCGAGTGCACTTTGACGTTCATCGGACGTCGCTGCTTGCGATGTTTCCCAGATGCGATCGGTTTGGGTGTCGAAGACGAACACCGCGAATTGGTCTTGAGCGGAGAGGTCGGTGAGGACCGCTTCGGCCTTTTGGATCGCTTGGGCCCACAAATCTTCTCGCTGCATGCTGGCGCTGCGATCAATCAAAATCGCGATTCGCCGGACAGGGGTGTTGTTGAGCTGGTCGGCAGCGCCGCGAAGGAACGGTCTGGCGAAGGCAGCGGCCAACAACAGCAACGCCAAGGCTCGCAGGAGCAACAACGGCCACTGATCCAGGCGACTGCGGCGGGTCAGTTTCGGTGGAACCTCTCTAAGGAACATCACCGAGCTGAATGGCACGGCACCCTTGGGTTGCTGCCGAATCAGGTGAAACAAGATCGGTGCGGCGACGGCCAATGCACCAGCGAGAAAGAATGGGGCAAGCATGCTCATCCGGACGTGCCTCCCGAGCTCAGCATGCCCGATCGACTGGCGCCGACGGCGCGTCGTTGATGGGCGGAGACAAAATCAGACAGCGATTCTTGCAGTGGGCGGTCGGTGGTGCTGGTGTAAATCGCTGCGCCCACGGCATTGCAAATCGATTCCACTGCCTCGGCGTGTTCTTGGAACGCGGATTGGTAGGCTTTGCGAGTTGCATCGGGATCGACCTGGATTTTGCGTCCGGTTTCCATGTCCACCAAAACCTTGGATTCGTCCACCGAGAGCTGTACTTCGTTGGGATCCAGGATCCGCAGGACGATCACTTCATGTTGTCGCGAACGCAGCAGCGCGAGGGAACGTTGCAGGTCCTCCGTTGGCGAGAGCATGTCGCTGATCAACACCACCAAACCTCGCCTGCGGGTGATCGCGGCGATTTGAGAGATCGGTCCGTTGAGGTCCGTTCCGGATCCCGATGTCGGACGTGCCAAGCAGGCGAGGATCTGACGCAGGTGGCCAACCCGACTGCGAGCCGGAACCACATCCGCGATCGCTTCGTCGAACGTCATCAGGCCAACATGGTCGCGTTGCAGGGTCAGGAAGTATGCAAGCGTGGCGGCCAACGTTCTCGCGTATTCCATTTTGGTGTATTCGAGCGACCCGTAACCCATCGACTGGCTTTGGTCGACCAACAAGTAGCAGCGTCGGTTGGTTTCGTCCTCGAATTTCTTGATGTAGTAGCGGTCCGTGCGAGCGAACAGTTTCCAGTCCAGTCCTCGTGGATCATCACCAGGCGAATAGGCTCGGTATTCGCTGAATTCGACCGAGGCCCCGTGAAGGGGACTTCGGTGCAGTCCGCCAAAGAAACCTTCCACGACGAGCTTGGATCGTAGTTGCAGATTCTTGATCCGCATCAGCGCATGCGGATCCATGGAGGCAGCGGTTTCACCGGTGCTGTCCGCCGACGAAGCGGTCGCTCGCGAGGGCTTGGATGAGTTGCCCTGGAAAGTGCCGGTGCTGCCGTTGGTGGCTTTTCGCGACGAGCGAGTTTGACGTTGGAACCAGCTCAATTCAGACTTCCGTTGGGATTTCTTGAAGAAGTCGTGTGACCAAGTTCTCAACGTTGAAACCTTCGGCTTCGGCTCGATAACTCAGCAAAACTCGGTGCCGAAGCGTTGGGTGAGCAAGAGCCTGGATGTCTTCGGTTCGGACGTGGGCGTGGCCATTGAGCAGTGCTCTCGCTTTCGCACCGAGCACCAATGTTTGAGCGGCCCGAAGTCCCGCGCCCCAGGATGCGTATTGGTTGACAAAGTCGGGCGTTCCATCTCGTCCGGGCCGTGTCGCGGCGACCAAACGCACGGCGTAGGCGGCGATTGATTCGGCGATGGGAACGCGACGGACGGCGGCGTGGAATCGAGCGACATCTTCGCCGGTGAAGATGGGCACGATCGGTTCCGGCTTGGTCGACGTGGTTTGCATGACCACGGCCAACTCGTCTTTGGGAGGCAAGTAGTCGATCAAAACATTGAACAGAAAACGATCAAGTTGGGCTTCGGGCAGCGGATAGGTTCCCTCCATCTCAATCGGGTTTTGGGTCGCCAGCACGAAGAACGGTTCATCCAGTTCAAAGCGGTGGCCGCCGGCGGTGACTTGATGCTCTTGCATTGCTTCGAGCAACGCGGCTTGCGTCTTTGGTGGTGTTCGGTTGATCTCGTCGGCCAAGATCACGTTGGCAAAAATTGGGCCTTTGACGAATTCCAGCTTTCGATGGCCATCGGCGGACTGCTCCAGAATTTCGGTTCCTGTGATGTCGGCTGGCATCAAATCGGGCGTGAACTGGATCCGCTGGAAATTCAAGTGGAAAATTTTCGCGACGCTGCTTACCAGCAAGGTTTTCGCCAGCCCTGGTGCTCCAGTGATCAAGCAGTGGCCACCCGCGAACAAGCAGATCAGAAGCTGCTCGATGACTTCTTCTTGGCCGATGATGACCTTGGAAAGTTCTTGGACGATCCGCTCTCGTCCTTCGCGAATTTGCTCCACCACTTGGGCTTCGTCTTCGTGGGTCATGGTGTCCGTTGTCATGAAGTGCAATCGGGTTGGAGGAGCTTCGAAACCGTTTGTGGCTAATACTAGGAACGACTCAGTGGGTCATCGCATAAGTCACGATGTTGATGCCCATTGGATAGGCTTTTTTGACGGAGAACTCATCGAAGTACCACTGGTCTTCGCCTTCTCGTTCCCATCCGTCGCCCAAGTCAGTGTTGTGGCAGATGAAGACCATGATGCGATCTTCATCATCGGTGATGGCGCGATAATGAGGGACGCTGGTGTCACTTCCATCTCGCGACCATTCCCACGTCCCAACGCTGCCATCGGCACCACGCCTGGCGGAGTTGATGGCGGGGACTTGGGGTTTCTCTTTAAGTGGGTAAACGATCTGAAAGATCTCGTGTTCCAGTGGAACCTCAAAAGGATCGCGATCAGGGAACACACGTTGAAGTTCGTGCCGCAGATTTTCGTACTGCGAATCGCCCCAGAAATCGTCCACCATCAAGAAGCCACCGTTGAGGCAGTACTTGCGAAGTGCTTTCACCTCCGCGTCAGAGAAAACGAGGCCACCAGGTTCGATGATGTAGATGAACGGGTAGTCGAAGAGTTCATCGTCGGTCAGTCGGATGACCACCGGGTCAGGGTTGACCTTCATGGAGGTGAGTTGCTGCAACCGAAGCGAGAAGTTCAGGTCGCTGTCGGGATAATCGGTCCAGCATCCTCCGCCACCTCGGCTGCGACCGCCGTAGGAATCGTATTCGATGCGAGCAAACGTGAAGCAGTCCTTCGGGAATCGTGAATCAACTTCCCAAGAGGGCACACCATTGCGATCAGAGGGAAGCGAACGATTGCGACGTCCCCAGTATCCTCGTTGAGCAAACGCGGCGCCGCCCATTAAAAGGATCAATGCTGCGAGTATCCAACGACGATGGCCGAATGACTTGCGAGCGAAAGTTAGAGGGGTGGATTGCTGGCAGGTTTGCGTCTTGTCACCGACCGTGAACGCCGCTGTCACCTCTCCCCCAATTTCATTGGGGAAGAGGTCGAGCACGCCCTTCAGGCGTTGCTCGGGTGAGGGGGCGTCCGCGCGACATGGGGCGTTCTGTGGCGTAGCGATTTCGACCGCCATGTGATCCGTCCCCTCACCCGGACGACGGCTGAACGCCGCGTCCGACCTCTCCTTCGACGATGGTCGGGGGAGAGGTGAATGGGAATGGAAGCTGCCCCGAGCAAGTGCTCGCAAGATGCCCATTAGGTTGAGGTTGTTAGGAGTCATAGCGTTTCCTCCTCTTCGATGGCGGGCACTCTCACAGCATCAGGCTCTTCAACGCCTGCTTGGTTCGCGGTTGCTGGATCCTCGTCCGAAACCCCGTGATGAAGCTTCCAAAGCAATCGGTGAGCATCGCGGTAGCGGGGGGCCAATTCCAATGCCATCAGTGCATGGTGTTTCGCGGGGAAGGACTCGTTTTGTTCGTCGTAGGCATTGGCCAGACGGAAGTGCAACGCCGCAGGATCCACCGGATCCAATGCAAGCAGCGCCGACAAAGCTTCCACCGCCAAATCGTGGCGATCGAGTTTTTCGGCGGCGGTTGCGGATGCGAGATGGAATTCGGGCAGCAAGGGTTGGATCGCGAGCGCCTGCTGCGACGCGTCCAAGACGTTTTCCCATTGCTCTTCAGATTGGCCAATATTGATCCAACGCCGCAAAGCCGGCAAAGCATCGCTGGATTGTGCCAGATTGTCTTGGATTGCTCGGATTTCCTGACGACCATGGCCTAATTCACGGTGTGCCCGGGCCAACCATTCCAGCGGACCGCCGCGTTCGCCCGTTAGCACTCCCAGTTGCTGCATTCGAGAGAGTGGAATCAAGGCTTGTTCCCACTGCCCTCCTTCGATGGCACTCTTGGCCAGTTCACGCAGGCCCCAGTAGTTCGTCGGCTTGGCACGCGTCCAACCTTTCCAAGTCGCCAAGTCACCGTTCTCGGGCAAGGTGTCTCGTGACCAGTCGGCGAGAGCTCCAAACTGGTTGGCTCGTTCTTTGGCGTAGGCATCAAACTGTGAGTCCAGCCGTTGCAATGATCCGGTGTGCCGAGTCAGAGCATCGTTGATGGGAATCCCAGCGGCCAAGTCATCGAGCACAGCAAGCAGAGCGTCATGACCATGTTGTTCGATCAGAAACTCGATCACCAAAGACGATTCGTAGTAAGCAAACTGCAACGCGATCGCGGATGGCGGCGAAAGGAACGCCGCGCTCAAGTCGCTGACCGGAGTCAGATCGTCCGAGAGCAGCATCGAGCGATATTGAGGCGTCATCTTTTCGCCCCAAGACGGATTGCGTTGGCGTTCTTCGTAAACCGAGATGCCTTCACTTAGCCAACGTGGCATCCGGTTGTTGGTTTTTTCCAGCGTGACGACGTGACAGAACTCGTGCCACAAAACACTTTTCCAATTGGACGGGCGTTCGCCTTGCGATGCGGGGCTGTTGGCGGTGATCACCCGTCCGAAGCAAACTCCCAAGTACCCTGCCCCGCCCGGCAGACCAAACGTGCGAATGGCAAAGTCGTTTTGGTGCGGGAAGATCTCCACCAGGATTGGCTTGTCCGGCATGACGTCATACTTCTCGCACAAGACTCGCTTGGCATCACTGAGCAACTCCAGCACCGCGTCGCCGTACAGTTTGGCTTCTTTGGCATCCATTCGGACTTGGATGCCGTCTTGTTTCAGCACAGTGAACTTTGACGTTCGGTCGCGAAGCGTCATCAGGTTGTAAGCGACGACGTTGTACGGATCCGCCTTGGCGACTTCGTCCGCGATTTCCCATCCGATCTCTTCTTCGCCTAAACGCAGCATGTCTTGCGCGAGTTGAAAACTGGCCGCGATGTGCAGCGGATCGGCGCTGAGGGCCAAGTTCTGATACTCCGCCCCTTCGGCAAAGCGGTATTTCTCCGAGAGCTTCTTGCCGATCAAATGATCGACGTTGGGATTCTGTTCCCACGTTGAAAGAGCGGCGGCACGCATCAGTTTTTCGACTTCGTATTCGCCGTCCAAATGGGCGATGACGGCAAGCAACGACCACGCGGATGGTTCGTGCAAATTGATTTGCAACATCTGATTCACGATGTCTTTGGCTTCGTCGTAGCGTTCGCGATCAATCGCTCGTTCCGCCAACCACTGAAGCGAAGGCAAGTGGTGCGGGTTGATTCTCAGAGCGATTGCGATTTGTTCAGCGGCCGCCTGCCCATCGCTGGATTCCAATGCTTTGGCCAGCAACTGATGAAGTTCGGGAGTTTCTTCTTCGAGTCTTAATGCTTGTTGAAGCGTGTCCGCTGCGACCTGGAAATCACCTTTTCGAATCGCCAATTCAGCCGTGGCTAAATAGGCGTCGAGGTAGTCCGGGTCACGTTCTTTGACACGGTCGTAGAACTGTTCCAATACCTCTCGAGCGTCTTCGCCACGCCCGGTCAGGAATCGACCCGCCGCGATCAAATTGTCTCGCGTGATGTATCCCGCGAACGCACGCTGCATTTGCGAGAACAGGTCCGCTTCTGCCTGACCCACTTCGTCTTGCAATCCGTTGAAACGCAGCACGTCCAGCCCCATGTATCGCAGAGCAATGCTGGTCGGGTATCGCTTCAACGCTTCCTGGTAGGTCTGCAAAGCGGCGGCGTGTTGACCCTGCGTCATTTGGCACTGAATTAACAGTCGCGGCCAACGTTCGCTCCAAACACCCCGGTCGACTTCGAACGCGGCTGTCTCCGCGGCAACGGCGTACTCCCCGTTTCGAAACTGCTGCACTGCGTCGTCGTAGCTTGCCGCGGAAGCGATTGCGGGTGAGCCAAGTGTTGCAATCAGAACGCAAGCGACGGCCAAGCAGAGCGTCGTCACGGTGACACATTGTTTTCGGTGGCAATCGCGATGCGGCGGTTGAGAACGATCGCCCAGAGCGACAGCTTCGTGAAGCTGGTCGTCGAGTCGGATGTCAACAAGGAAGCGAAATGCATTCACTAGGACAGGTCTCATGTTGGTGCGCGGGTGGGAACGCAGGTGGGCGGGACCTCGTTTAGAAATCCTCGCAAAATGATTCTACGCTCTCTGCAACCCGCTCGCACGAATGAAAGCCGCTTGCTGCCCATCCACTTCCGGAGGAATCGCTACACTGCCGATGGTGTGGTGCCGCCCTCGTGCGTTCAATGGCGTTTTGGGCGTGCTGCCCGACGTTGTCTACTTTTGTATCAGTCTTCTTTTGAATCACGTTGCTTGAAGGATCTCACGATGAGTGAAAGACGCTATTCCCTCGACCGCTTCTTGGAGAAAACCCGGGACAAAGATCTCGATCAGGGGCTGTTCGAACTGGAATCGGACCGCATGCTCGACATCAACCTGAATGGTGAAGTGTGGACCAAGATGGGTTCGATGATCGCCTACACCGGCAATGTGAAGTTCGAACGCGAAGGAATTCTGTCCCAAGGTTTGGGCAATTTGCTGAAGAAGGCGGTCTCCGGCGAAGGCACCGCGCTCACGAAAGTCACCGGGAAAGGGTCCGTCTTTTGCGCTGACAGTGGCAAGAAAATCACGATTCTTGAACTGCAAAACGAAGCGATCTGCGTCAACGGAAACGACCTCCTCGCGTTCGAAATGTCATTGAACTACAACATCAAAATGATGAAGAAGATGACCGCGATGTTGGCCGGTGGGTTGTTCAATATCCGCCTGGAAGGAACGGGCATGGTGGCGATCACCAGTCACTACGATCCGATCACGTTGCCGGTCACGCCTCATCAGCCCGTCGTCACGGACCCGAACGCAACGGTGCTGTGGTCCGGGCAACTGGAACCTCAACTGAAGACCGACGTGCAATTCAAAACAATGCTCGGTCGTGGTTCCGGTGAATCGTTGCAGTTCCTTTTCCAAGGACATGGCTTTGTGGTGGTCCAGCCCTACGAAGAAGTCGTGTTCCAAAACCAAGGTTGATCGAAACGTTGAAACTGATTTCATGGAACGTCAATGGCATCCGCGCCTCGATGAACAAGGGCTTTCGCGAATTTGTCGAAAGCGAACAGCCCGATGTGCTGTGCCTGCAAGAGACCAAGGCGGAACCCGAGCAGGTTGATTTGTCATGGGCGGATGATCTTGGGTACCACCAAGTTTGGAACACCGCGACAAAGCGAGGCTACTCTGGCGTTTCCACTTGGAGCCGCGTGAAACCGTCGAAAGTCACCAAGGGGTTGAACCTGGAGGAACACGACAACGAAGGTCGCGTGCTGACGACGACGTTTGACGACTTTCACTTGGTCAATGTTTACACTCCGAACTCCCAGCGTGGTCTGGCTCGTTTGGAGTACCGGATGCAGTGGGACGAGGCTTTCTTGGACTACGTCAGAAAGCTGAATCGGCGCAAACCAGTTTTGTTCTGCGGCGATGTGAACTGTGCCCACCAGGAAATCGATTTGGCGAATCCGAAAGCCAATCGCAAGAATGCGGGTTTCAGTGACCAAGAGCGCGCCGGGTTGGATGCCGTCACTGAGGCGGGCTTCGTTGATTCGTTCCGACAATTTCACGATGGCCCGGGACACTATTCTTGGTGGACCTATCGCAGTGACGCTCGAGCCCGGAACATCGGGTGGCGTTTGGATTACTTTTGGGTCGCCAAGAAGTTCTGGGATCGTGTTGCCGATGCACAGATCCGATGCGAGATCCATGGTTCGGACCACTGCCCTGTTGAGTTGACGTTGAAGTGAAGTTGCCACTGCCCTCAGTGCGAAAGCTCTTTCGAGAACACTTTTCAGGCGATTCGCCGATTGAGGTCGATCCGGGGCAGCGAGCGGCGCTGATCAAAAAGTGGCGGGCGAAACTTGAAAAGATCGAGGGCGTGCGTCTGACCAATCACCCCGCCGATCGTGATTCGCGGTCACCGACTTGGGTGCGATTCACGATTCCTGATCCAAACGCATCGAAGACTTACTATCGGTCCGATGAGCTACGGTTGGAACGCAGCGAGCAAGGCGAATTGATCTGTGCGTTCGGGAAATTTGATCGCGAGATTGTCGGGGTGATCAGCGATTTTGATGAGCTGGAAAGCTTGGTGGCCGAGGTTTTGCGGCGATATATCAAGCGTCACGCCGGGGAAGCCAAGCGTGCAAAAGTCCGAACGATGAAGTCCAAAGCGATCGTCGCTCGGGTCAAGGCACTGGCCAAGGAAGAACAATTTGACTTCGCGACCAGCATGGACACGCAGAAGCTGCGTCTGTTTGTGAAGCTGTCGAGCCAACACATGATCGAGATCCATATCCCGTTCACGCGATTCGAAAAGGTCTTGCCTCAGTTGCAGGAAACCATTCGAACTCTGCGATCGCTGTACGAGGATGGGTTGCGATTCAAAATGATTGGCTTCATGCAGGCTGATTGGCGAACCGAATGGATTCGGTACGAAGAGTGATTTTCGATTTTGATTCCCATATTGATTGAGACGTTCCCTTGGCTGTTCGAGTTGATGTTCACGAGTTAATCCAGTTGCTCGAAATCACTCCGCCCGACCAAAATATCATGTTGGTCGGTAAGCACGGGATCGGAAAATCGCAGATTATCGCGGAGCACTTTTCGACTCGCGGGATGAAAGTCGTTCCGTTTTTCCTCGGGCAAATGAGCGACCCTGGTGATTTGATTGGTTTGTTGCACAAGGATGAGGCCTCGGGGCGAAGCGAGTTCTTGCCTCCGTTTTGGTGGCCGGTCGATGGCGAGCCCATCGTGCTTTTTCTGGACGAGCTCAATCGTGCTCGGCCTGAAATTTTGCAATCGGTGATGGAGTTGGGGCTGAACAAGACGTTGGCGGGCAAGCGGTTGCCGGCGGGCAGCGTGATTATCTCTGCGGTCAACGAAGGCGACGAGTATCAGCTGACCGATTTGGATCCTGCACTCGTTTCGCGATTCAATCTGTACCAGTTCGCACCGACGGTCGACGATTGGTTGCTATGGGCGGACCAGCACCATGTGGACGATCGCGTCACCGGGTTTGTGCAACAGCATCCTCAGTATTTGGATGGCGAAGGAATATCGCCGGCAGCCGAAGACGTCGATTCGATGTCGGGGTTGGTCAAAACGCCCGATCGTCGCGGTTGGGCTCGTGTGTCCGACATCCTTCATGGCGTTGAAACGATCGAGCCGGTGCACATCAAATTGATTGCGGGTGTTGTTGGATCATCCGCTGCGATGGCGTTCCGAAGAAGTCTCGCGTCGCGGTTGCCGGTGACGCCCGATCAAGTCTTGTTGCAGTTCACCAAGCATCGCAAAGTCATCGAGAAGATGGCGTTGGGAGAGCTGTTGATGTTGAACGAACAATTGCTCGTTCACCTGGTGGGCAACCCATACGAGGACGCGGATCGAACGAAAGCTCTGAAGGGAATGCTGAGCTATTTGAAGCTGCTTCGCAAACGAAAGCTTGATGAGGCGGTTGCTCATTTGGTGTCGATGACGGATCAGCCGAAGTATGAGCCGGCGATGGAGTTCTTTGCTGAGTCGATGGAGCTGACGACGTTGTTGACCGAATACGTCGAGGGAATCCGAATCCAGTGAGTGACATGGCTTCGGCGAGCGACACATCCGTTTCCGGTGGACCGGATTCGAAGCGAGATGCCAAGGCACGCGAGCGAATCACCCGCGTCGTTGAAAGTTGGTACCTCGTGGATCCATTGTTGTTCGCCGCGTGGACGCTGCACGAGGTCGCTCCCAAACCGGAGATTGCAACGCTCCGAGTCGCTCATGGTCGAGTCGAGTTCAATCCCGAGTTCATCGCTTCGCTCAAACGAGAAGAGTTGGCAGAGGTGCTGCGGTTTGAAGCGATGCGAATCCTGTTGGGGCACCCCTACGCCCGTCGTCAACCGAAGACGGAGTTGTCTTACTCGGCCAGCAACTTGACCGTCCAGGAATGCTTGCGAAGCAGATTGCCCATGCCGCGACCGCGTGAGGTTCTGGGCAGCGAATCGCACGATCATCAGTACTTTGAATACTACTATCGGCAGCTGGCGGAGCGGGAAGGCGACCAAGCCGACGATTCCGAGGAGGCGAACCCCGAACCAGATGACCCGGAGGAATCGCTTCCCGGAGATGGATTGGGAAATGATTCGTCCGATGCGAATTCAGACGATGGGAATGACCTAGACACTTCGGAAGACGCTCAGTCTTCTCGCTATGATTCTGAATCGAATGGGATGTCGTCTGAACAGGATGAAGACGAAGAGGGCCTCTCTCGTGAGGATTCCGAAGAGCCTTCGATGGATACAACTTCGGCGGACCAAAACGGTGACTCACCAGTCGCGAGTGATCTGGAGTCCTATGTTGATCCGAGCCAAACGGGCGGCCAGAACGCGGATCAGTGGGACGCCGACGATCTGCTGCACGAGGAGATCAAATCCGCGGTCGCCGATGCGGCCGAGAATGGTGGGTGGGGAACGTTGCCCGGGCATGCGCAAGAACGATTGCTGGCGACGCTTCGTCCTCCGTTGGATTACCGAGCGGTCTTGCGTCAGTTCCGACAGAGCGTCTTGTCGGTCGACCGGCGGTTGACCCGTATGCGACCGAGTCGGCGCTATGGCTTTGCTCAAATGGGAAGCCGGTACGACTTCACGACTCGGCTGCTTTTCGCGGTGGATGTTTCGGGATCCATGAGCCATCGTGATTTGCAGAACGGGTTTTCGATCGTCAATCGGTTCTTCCAATATGGCATCCGCTCGATCGACGTCATTTGGTTTGATACCGAAGTTCGTTGCGAACCGCTGACGTTTCGATCGGCTCGGCGCGATGTCGGTGTTACCGGCCGAGGAGGCACCGACCTCGGATGTGTGACCCGGTTCATCGACGAACAGCGTGACTATGACGGAGTCGTCGTTTTCACGGATGGTGATTCGCCTCAGCCAAAGCGTCCCAAGAATCGGCACACGCAAATTCTTTGGTTGTTCAAAACGCAGGCGGCCTTCCGGAAATCAGCTTCGGATTTGAAGCTGATTGGCAACGTGGCTTTTCTGAAGCCGTCACGGGTCGGTGCTTCGAGTCACGTGGTCTAGCTTCGGGTTCAGCTTTCGCAAAGAGGCAGGATCGGGTTGGCTGAATTCACAAGGTCGTCGATCGTGACCCCGCGAAAGGCTTCTTCCGTCGCGGCGTAGGCTCGATCAAGCTCGGCATGCAGCGGACAAAGTTCGGTGTGGGACTTCAATCCGAGTGGGCAGTTCCGAATGCGTTCGACCGGAGCGACGGTGTTGACGACATCCAAGATCGTGAGCGTGTCCGTTGGGACGCACAGCTCGTATCCGCCTCCGGGACCGGGACGAGAGCGGACCAGCCCGGCGGCACCGAGGTCTTGAAGCACTCTCGTGAGGTACCGCCGCGGGACCTTGGTTTGTTCGGCCAAGTGGTCTGCCGAGGCAGGTTTTCCGACCTGGCTGCCCATGCAGGCGATGGCGCGGAGAGCGTATTCGGCGGTTTTGGAAAGCATGGCTGTTTGGTGTGAACTTGAAATCTGCATGTTGAAATGCAGATATTGATTCTGTACAGTGAGGTGTACGAATGAGAGTTTAAGCTGGAACCCACGTACGAGCAATCTTTTATGGTCTCGCCGCATTCAAATGGTGCTGCTCCGTCCCGCCTCAGCCATCGCGTTGCCGTCAGAAATGAACGATTCATCTACGGTGGATTGCTGTGTTGGATCGCGTTGTTGGCGACTCCGGCATGGGCCCAACCTGATTTTGAGCGGCCGCCGATTGATTACCTCAACGCGGAGGTGAACGACCCGGTTGCCAGGTTAGCAAAGCGTATTGCGGAGGGCGAAGTGGCGCTGAGCAGCGACCCGAAGTTTGGGTACTTGCCGTCGGTTCTCGAAGCATTGGACGTGCCCTTGAGTTCGCAAACGTTGGTGTTTTCGAAGACCAGTCTGCAGTTGCATCGGATTTCGCCGCGGCGACCGCGGGCGTTGTACTTCAACGACGACGTCTATGTCGGCTATTGCCAGCACGGCGATGTCTTGGAATTCGCATCCACGGATGCCAAGCAAGGTGCGATCTTTTACACGCTGTCCCAGTCGGACGAGAAGGAGCCCGAGTTCGTGCGTGACCGCGGCGGGTGCCTGTCGTGTCATGCTTCGTCGCGCACTCAGAACGTGCCGGGATTTCTGATCCGCAGTGTTTTCGCGGATGCCGCTGGTCGTCCCAAACTTGGCAGTGGGACTTTCACCACCGATCACACCAGTCCGTTTGATGAACGATGGGGCGGTTGGTACGTCACCGGATCCCACGGCTCGATGCGTCACATGGGAAACGTGATTTGCACCGACGAAGCCCACGAGCTCGATCGAGAAAGCGGTGCGAACCAAGGCGAGCTGGGATCTTATTTTCGAACGGAATCGTATCTGACGCCGCACAGCGACATTGTGGCGTTGATGGTGTTGGAGCATCAGACGCAGATGCACAACGCGATCACAGCTGCCAACTTTGAAACGCGGCAGGCGCTCCACCAGTCCTATCAGATGAACGAACTGCTCGAGCGAGAACCTGAATTCATCAGCGAGAGCGCCACGCGGCGTATTGAGTCGTCGGCGGATCGGGTGCTGAAGTACCTGTTGATGTGCGACGAGTTCGAGCTGACCGATTCGGTCGCGGGAACCTCGACGTTTGCCCGAGAATTCGCGGCAATCGGACCGACTGATTTGAAGCAGCGTTCACTGCGAGAGTTTGATTTGGAAACGCGACTGTTTCGGTATCCCTGCAGCTATCTGATCTACTCCGATTCGTTCGCTGCGTTGCCAGACGAAGTGCGAACGCGAGTTCTGGAGAAGCTGAAGCGGATCCTCGATGGCGAAGACCAGTCCGAGACTTACCAGCATCTGACCAGCAAGATGCGGCGAGAAATTCTCGAGATCTTGAAAGCGACACATTCTGATTTTCAGTGAGTCCAAAAAATAAGCCGACTGTCTTGGAAGACAGCCGGCTTATCAGTGACCCCTACGGGACTCGAACCCGTGTTACCGCCGTGAAAGGGCGATGTCCTAGACCGCTAGACGAAGGGGCCGGTTGGTTTGCCAACAAAAGCTGGCGTGCCAACGAGGCGAGTATCAAACCAAGATCGCAAGAAGGCGTCAAGGGATACGAGCGTTGGATTTTCAATGCGACAACAAAAAACTTGTCAGGAGGCAGAATGTGCCTTCACGAACGTTCAATGCGTGGCGAATTGACCTACGAAACGTCGTTGGAATCCGCTGGTGCGTTTGCATCAGCCGCTTCGTTGTTGCGTTGGATCGCGTCGTAGACTTCACGACGATGGACTGGCACTTCGCGAGGAGCTTCCACGCCCAGGCGGACTTTGTCTCCACGGATTTCCACCACAACGATTTTGATATCGTTGTTGATGACAATGCTTTCGTTTTTCTTTCGCGAGAGTACCAACATGGCTCATTCCTTTTTGCGGCCGCCCGCCTCCTAGTAACAACTGCCTAGTCAACGACGAATAGTGGACAGGTTGTGGGAGGTAGTACGGACAGAGATCCTTGGTCCAACAACTCTAGGACAAAAAACGGTTCGGTCAAGGAAATCCGGGTTGACAAACGGTGAAAAATCTTGCATCCGTCGCTTGGTAGAGGGGGTTAGCTTGCGAAACAGGCCGTTTTGCTGGCAAATACGAAGTGTCGCGTTTTCGATCCATTTCCCACTCAATTTGCGATTTTGTGTCCCATGGCTGCTGCTTTTTCGTTTCAGACGTATGTGTACGGACCTAATCGGGGGGCTTTTGACGTCTCGATGGAGACGGTCGCGAGCCGATTTGAGTCACTGGAAGGACTGTTCTTTGAATGGGATGGTTCGTTCACCTGGGCCAATCAGTCGCAAGGCTGGCAAATCGATGGCACCGTCTACGACAACGGTCAGGCCATTCAATACGTTGACCTCCATGGCCGCGGTTCATCCGAAGAGGGGCGCGAGTTCTTGCTGGATCGCCTGCGGGCCTTGTTTTCAGTATTCAGCGATCCCGCATCAATCTCGTTGCTGCGTATCCCGGATCGGACGTGGCAAGATTTACAAGCTTTTGAAAAAGACGTCTGTTGAACCAGCGTTGCTGGTCAATGAGTTGCCATCGATCAAGGATCTCTCACTTTCGATCAGCCATCGAATTACCGCTGTTTTGCTGGAAAATAAGGAGTAACTTGAGTGCAAACAACGATTCGATTGATTCAGTTGGAACGAATTTTCTGATTTTCGGAGTTTTGGCACCGTGGTTGCATTACCACCGATTCAGACGCCAATGCCTCGGATGGAGGCATCACAATCGGTGCCGGCGTCAACGTGGTACCGAGCCTAATGAAAAGCCCCGTTTCAGGAAGAATCGCAATGTTGACCGAAACCATGCCATCGCTCGAAAACGTCTCAATGATCTCAGCAGCTTCGCAAAATGAGACTGCACCATCCGACTCTGAGATCACTCGCCGAGTCATGAAGATCCGCAGCAGTTGGAGCGTGGCTGAGCGTTTGCGTCGTCGTCGTGAAGCAGACGACCGATTCGCTGATCTGCTCGACGCCCTGTCTTGCGATCACACCGCAGCCTGATCGTGGTTCCGGCTTTCCGGCTCGTTCAGAATTGAATGAACGGTATTCGAACTGGCCCGTTGGCCGGTAGAATATTGGTTTTCATTCTTCAAGGATGTCGCCGGATGACTCGTGCTCCCCATGCTGCTGTGATCGACCACCTTCCAAAAGCGATTTTGGTGTGTGTGGTCGCGACCTTTTTAACCCATGTCGTCGGAGGCTGTACCCGTCAGCCTTCCACTGAATTGACTGATGACTCTGCCATTGCCCCTGAGGATGCCCCCTCGGAAAGTATCGATGGCAACTCCGATGAACCCGACGCCTCATCTACGGACGAGATGATTTTCGTCCGTGATAGCGAAGGTGAGAGCGTTTCGCCTGGCTCCGCTCCGGCCAACGGCGAAAGTCGCATGGCCACCGTTCAAACAGAGAACGATGTGTCTGAAATTGACGTTCCGCAGAGCGTCACCTCGCGAACCAACGGGCAGGGAAAACAGCTGGCTCGCGATCTGGGACCGCAGCAACTCCGCACATTCCTTTCGGAAGCCGACATCGAGATGGGCATGATTGCGAGTGGTCAGTCCGGAATCGAAGACCGCACCACTGCGTTCAGCGAGCTGAAACGAATCGCGTCGCTGAAGCGTGAGGCCTCACGTCGACTTATTGAGCACGCGGATGCTTCGGAGAAAGACCAAGCGATTGGCCGTCGCGGTGAACTGCAATCGCTCTCACACTTGGCCTCGTTGGGCGATTTGCAAGCAGCAGAGAGTCTGCAAGCTTTGGCAGAACAACTGCAGAGCGATTCCGATCCCGAAGTCCGCTCGGACAGCCAGCTGGTTTTGATTGGTTTTGCAATCGAAGACTTGCGAAACGGCAAGTCGGACGCGGCGACTCGAGTGGTATCGCAGATCGACAATCTCTTGCAATCGAGTTCGGCTCCGGATGCCGCGACGTTGATGGTGATGGGACAAGCGAAGGACGCTCTGTTGCAATTCGAACACGTCGAAGAAGCGTCTCGTGTCCGCTCGATGATTCTGCAGGAGTTCGTTGAACCAGCAGAAGCGAATTCTGACGAGCCAGACGCAATGGCAGGTCTGACTGAGATGGCTCGTCAAATCGCTGGGCCAAATCCGCAAGTGAGCGAGGCGACCGCTCGTATTCAACAGTTGATGGAAACGTTCATCACCGAAGCAAACGAGAACACGGCCGTTGCGGATTCCGCGGTGTCATCGGCAGATTGGAAAGATGCGGTGACGGCATTGGCGAATGAGCAACCTGATCTTTTGACGACTCAGTTCTTGGCGGGTGCAAGTTTGGAGGCCGAAACGGTCGGACGCGGTGATTTGGCGGAGGCGACTTACCAAGTATTGGATGACAAGTTTGCGGCGCTGCAAGACAACCGTGGAAGCGAGGCTCGGACGGCACTCCAGGCTCGCGACAATCGTGAAAAGATCATCGGCAAGACATTCGATCCTGATCTGCTGAGCACGGAAGGAAATGAACTCTCGATGGAGGATTACCGTGGCAAAGTTGTCCTGATGCCATTTTGGTCTGCCGCTTTCCCTAAGTCGCTGATGGTGGTCGACAACCTTCGAGAGATCGTTCGTCAGTATCCAGAGGACGTCGCGATTGTTGGCATGAATTTGGATGTTCAGTCGACAGACGTTCCCGCATTCGAGTCTCGCAACAAACTTTCGTTCCCAAGTTTTCGAAGCGTTACTGACCCGGAAGCGTCCGTTGCAAACTCCGTTGCCTATCGATTTGGCGTGGTTTCGCTTTTGTTTGTGGCTGTGATCGACCAAGAAGGCAAAGTGAGGGCCGTCGAGTTTTCTGGACGAGATTTGACGCCGGTTGTCGAAAACCTTTTGCGTTGAATTAGACTGGTCGGACGGGCGAGCGCCGTGGGGCAATGAGAAACGACTCGTCTTTGTTTCCGTCTGCTAGGTTGCGACCATGCAATTCATCGAACTGACCGGCAAATCGTTGCTGGACGTCATCAACGAGGGCGAAATTGACATGGGCCAGCTCCATGAGGCTGGTGTCAATGGCGACTCCATTTTGCGGATCAACAAGTTCGGCGAGATCGAACTGAGGGACCAGCATGAATGGGTCTTGGTCGGCGGTCTGCTAGGGAATTTCGAAGATCGGCTGCGAAGAATCACGCAGCTGGATTGGCTGTAGTCGACGAGGCTCTGAGCCGCACGTGAACTGGCCGGCTCACTTGGTTTCTCTACCCAGTTGCTCGCGAATTTTCTGCAGTCGCGATGCCAGTTCCGATTCAAAACCACGCTCGACGGGTTCGTAGTAGCGTCGGTCGACTCCCAAGTAGTCCAACTCTGCCACTCCGGCATCGGTGTTGTGAGCGGATCGGTATCCATCGCCGTGCCCCAGTTCTTCTGCGCCGGAGTAGTGTCCACAGCGAAGCATTTTCGGAACGGGGATGACTTGGCGATCGCGAACGTCGCGGCGGGCTGCGCTGATCGCGGTCGTCGCTGCATTGCTCTTGGGTGCGAGACTCAAGTAGGCCACCGTTTGGCTGAGCGTGAGTTGGGCTTCGGGCAATCCGATCATCTCACATGCCTGCATGGCGCTGACCGCGATCATCAACGCTTGCGGGTCCGCATTGCCAATGTCTTCGCTGGCCAGGATCACCAGTCGCCGGCAAAGGAAGCGAATGTCTTCACCGCCTTCGAGCATGCGAGCGAGCCAGTACAACGACGCATCGACGTCGCTGCCGCGAATGCTTTTGATGAGTGCGCTGGCAAGGTCGTAGTGATCGTCGCCGGTTGCATCGTAGCCGGCGATGCGGCTGGTCATGGATTCGGCAACGTCTTCTCGTGAGATCGTCACCGATGCATCTTCATGGCTATGCACCGCGACTTCGAGGGCCGTGAGTGCTTTGCGAGCATCACCATCCGCGGCGGCAGCGAGGTAGTCGATGGCGTCTTCTGCGATCTTGACCTTCTGTGCACCCAATCCGGATTCCCGGTCGGTGATCGCTCGCCGAAGCAGTGTCCGCATGTCGTCGACGGAGACCGGTTCCAGCCCGAACAGTTGGCTGCGGCTGATCAACGCTGCGTTGACTGCGAAGTAAGGGTTGCTAGTCGTGGCTCCGATCAAAGAAATGATGCCCGATTCGACATCCGCGAGCAAAGCGTCTTGCTGAGATTTGTTGAAGCGATGAATTTCATCGATGAACAACAAGGGTCTGGGATCACCCGCCGAGACGCGATCGCGAGCCTTGGCCAGCACTTCGCGAACGTCTTTGACGCCGCTGCTGATTGCATTGAGCGTGACCAGTTCGCTGTTTTGCTCCGATGCGATCAGGTGAGCAAGCGTGGTTTTGCCGGTGCCCGGTGGGCCGTGCAACAAAATCGAACCGACTCGACCGCTGGCGATCAATCGTCGGAGCAGTTTCCCTTCGCCTAATATGTGTTGTTGGCCGACGAACTCAGATAGCTTCTTGGGACGCATTCGCGCGGCCAAGGGCTGAGCAGCGAACAGGTGGTCAGCTTCTTGATCTGCAAACAGGTCCATGGTCGACATGACAATTCAAAGTGATGGGCGGGATGACCGCTCGCGGATGAGAACGAGAAGAGCAATGACAGGAACAGTGATCGCTGGAGTCGTGACGTTGGCAATTGTCGCACGTGTGGCGACTCTCGTCGACGATTGGGGACGAGATTGGACGACCAATCACGCCAAGTGGGATGATTCCGCCACGGACCCAGAGATGCGTCCGATGCGTTTGCACAAACGAATTGCCAATGTGCAGAGCGATCTGAAAACGTGGGTGGAATCGGAACCCATTTGGCAAGTTGAATCGATCGCAGACGACTCCGTTGACGCACCGGTCGCCGATCAAACGCAGGCCATTCATTTGACGCGTCGAACACGGTGGCTGAGGTTTGTCGACGACGTTCACGTGCAATTGACGGAGGAGGTTTCGTCTACCGGGGAAGTGGTCACTCGCGTCGACGCGGAAAGCCAATCCCGCGTCGGCAAAGGTGACTTGGGGCAGAACCCTCGCAACCTCAAACATCTCCGCGAAGCATTTTCAGCGGAGTGAGGGATGTGACCGTAGCGGAAGTCGCCAAGACTTTCGGCGATTGGGAGTTAGCCGAAAGGCTTGGCGACTTCCGCTACGGTTTTGGCGACGTTCTCTGCGGTTTGGGGGTGATAGAATTTTGGGATGGACAGGCAACACAAACAGCGACTGAAGCGTCTTGATCCGGAGTCCTATCGCGGGCTTGCTTGGGTCCACTGGACGATGACGATCGAAGGTCGTCGAACAGGTTGGTTGGAACCACGTTTCTTCTACAAGTTTCGTGAAGTCCTCGCCCACGCAATGTTTCGTTACCAGTTCGCGTGCCCCATCTTCTGTTTGATGCCAGACCATGCCCATCTGTTGTGGTGCGGATTGAGTGAAAGTGCTGACCAACGTCTCGCGATGAAGACGGTTCGAAACGATTTGAACTCCTGCTTGAAGCGAATTGGTTTCGAGTTTCAGCGGCAGCCCTATGATCATGTGCTGCGTGAATCAGAATGCGAGTGTTCGGCAATCGAAGACGTTGCGGAGTACATCGCTCGCAACCCCGAACGGAAAGGGCTGGCGCCGGTCGATGGATTTTCAGATTATATCTATACCGGATGCCTGATTCCTGGTTATCCCAACCTCCGATTGTTTGAGCTGGATAGTTGGGAGATCCTTTGGCGGACTCTCTCGTTTTTAAAACGAACCGAGTGTTTTCGCCGCAATGACCCAAAGTACGCACAGAAAACGTAGCGGAACTCGCCAAGAGTTTCGGCGATTGGGTGTTGGCCGAAAGTCTTGGCGACTTCCGCTACGGTTTGGACGACGTTCCCTGCAACGCTCAGTCACTCGATCCGCTTTGGGGGCCCGTTAAGTTGGGTGCCCGTCAAGCTGAACGGTGGGACCAGCGACTTCCTCAGCGAGCCACAAATTTGCGGAAGGCGGCGTTGAGCTTTTGGGTCATTGGACCGGGTTTACCGTCGCCGATGACTCGGCCATCGAGTTTGACCGCGGGAATGACTTCTGCGGCGCTGCCGGTCAAGAAGCATTCATCAGCGACGAAGATGTCGTGACGCGTCATGGCTTCCTCGGCCACTTCGATCCCATTTTCGCGAGCCAGGTCGATCACTGTGTTGCGGGTGATGCCTTCCAAAATTCCCGCGTCGATGGGTGGCGTGATCAAGCGGTCGCCACGAACGATAAAAATGTTGTCGCCGGTGCACTCGGCGACTTCGCCTTTGGTGTTCAACATCACCGCTTCAATGCACCCGGCCCGGATCGCTTCGATCTTGGCCATGATATTGTTGAGATAGTTCAGCGACTTCACGCGGGGGCTAAGTGCGGCCGGGTGATTGCGGATCGTGGATGCGGTGATCAGATCCAAACCTTCGGTGTAGAACTTCTCGGGATACAACGAAATCGTGTCCGCGATGATGATCACTTGAGGATCCTCGCAAGCGAACGGGTTGAGCCCCAATTGGTTCCCGCCGCGGGTGACGACCAAGCGGATGTAGCCTTCCGTCAATCCATTTTTGGCAACAGTTTCGTTGACCGCCGTCGTCAACGCATCGATCTTGATCGGGATGTCCAGCATGATTGCACGAGCACTCTCGTAGAGCCGCGTCATGTGATCTTCGAGTGCGAAGACTTTGCCCGAGTAAATTCGCATGCCTTCGAACACGCCGTCACCGTACAGCAGCCCATGATCGTAGACGCTGATCTTGGCGTCTTCGCGAGAGAAGTATTCACCGTTGATGTAGATGGCTTGGGTCATGCCCGAAAACTCAGAGATTGAAAGGTGCGATGGATATGTGTTGTCGGCGAGTGGGCGAACTCAGCTTTGGAACCCGGTTTCAGTCGACCGATGCGTTTGTGACCGCTCCGACCACGTCGGCATCAAAATAGTTGATGGACATGCCCGCATCGACCACGATCGATTGAGCGGTGATTCCACTGCTGCGTGGTGACAGCAAAAAGGCTGCCGTCGATGCGACTTCGTTCGTCGAGACCGCTTCCCCGCGAGGGATGACTTTCTCGGCGTACAGGTACGAATCGACGTAGCCTGGGATTCCCGCCGACGCACTCGTTTTTAGCAACCCAGCCGCGACGGCATTGAATCGGACTTGGCTGAACCGGCTGAACGATTTGGTCAGGAAAGCCAACGACGATTCAAGCGCGGCTTTGATCGGTGCCATGAAGCCATAACTTTCGCTGGCCATTCGTGTGGTGCTGATACCGATCGTGACCACGCTGGCGTCACTCGCCAAACGGTCTTTGACAGCGTTGCAAACCGCGACCAATGAAAAGGCCGAAATGTCGATCGCTTGAAGGAATTGGCGACGCGTCGTTTCATGGAACGGCCGAATGCCGTCGCTGTAATCGGCAAAGGCAATTGCGTGCACCAACCCAGCGAGCGTCACGTTTTCTCGTTCGAGTTCCGCAGCCATGGCGTCGATTTCAGATTGTTGTTCGACGTCGCAAACGATCAAGCGGCGACCGGACAGCAATTTCGTCAGGCTGTCCCGGCGAGCCTCACTGCGAACTGCATAGATGACCTCTCCGCCGGCTTGCTCAATTTGCTTGGCAATCGCGAAGGCGACACTTTTTTTGTTGGCGACTCCCATCACCAGGAACGTCTTGCCTGTCATCCCCAGGAAGTCGAACGCGGAGTTGTTTTGGGTGCTCACGATTTTGCATCCGATTCAGTGGATGGGGTGGGCTGCGCTTGGGTGACGCTGCAAGCGAACTCGAGACGCGTGGTGACTTTTCCATTGAGCAGCATTTTGCCGGACAAAAAGAACGCGTTGGAAAGTTGCTCTTTGAGCGTCACGTGGATGTCGACGGTGTCGCCGGGACGCACCATGTTTTTGAACTTCACACTGTCCATGCGAGTCGCCACGGGCACGAATTCGCCGGCCGCGGGCGTGTGTTCGGACAGCAGGATTGCACCGGCCTGCAGGCAGCATTCGCACTGAATCACGCCGGGAACAAGCGGGTAATCCGGGAAGTGCCCCTGCACAAAGAACTCGTCGGCCGAGAACGTTTTGCGGGCGTGAAGCGTGTTTTCGGTCATCTCCACGACTTCGTCCAGCAACAGCATGGGCGAGCGGTGGGGGATTTTGGCCTCGATTTCTTCGGGGCCAAGATGCCGAGCGTCGGTGGAGTCGTTGGGTGCGTTCATCCCCGTATCAAACGCCATTTTTGGGGCGATCGTCAAGGCCGGCGGAAGGAGGTTTGTTTACGTTCGCGGAGGAACGCCCGCACCGTGTGCGATGATCGGCAATACCGAGCCAATCGTGAATCGAGCTGACCGGGATACAAGTGCGAATTGTGCCGCGAAAGGTTCACGTCGAATCGTCGCGGAATGCGGTGATCCATTTGCATCGCCTCGGACGGGGCCGCTGTCAGAGACCGGTTTCGGGGCCCGTGTATTTATTGAAAAAGTTAAATTGACAAATGCAAAGTGCAAAATGCTGTTGGGGTGAACGGGTCGCAAGCAATTTAAAATTTACAATTGTCAATTTAACCTTTTCAATCGAATCGCAGCAAAGCTTTTAGGCTCAGCCCAGCGGCATCAGCTTCGAGCGAACCTTGTCAGGCAAGCTTTCCAGCCAGCGGTGACGGGTGGCGTCGTCGTTCCAAACCATCAACCCGATTGCGATCGCCAGCAGCAATGCGACGTACGGTGAAAACAGCAGACTGACGGGAAGCAGCGACAGGACCACCAGAGTCACGTCCAGCTGGTAGCCGCAGCCGATCATGGCCAGCCACACGCCGGTCATTACGACCCCGTGGGAGCACATCGTCGCAATCACGGCTCCCTGCAAGCCCATCATCGGCAGCAACCACGCGTTGAGAGCTAGGTTGCTGATCAATCCCGCTGCCATCGCGACCGGAATCCATTTTCCTTTTTCGACCGTCCAAAGGTAGTTTTGCCCAACGGTCACGAGGGCCGCCCAAGTGCAGAAGCACAACGCCATCGGCATCAGCGTCATCCCGTCGGTGTAGCGGCCTTGCAGGAGAACGTTGAAGATCCAAGGCCCCAGCAGAATGGCCACCGCACTGCCGCTGGTGAACACGATCGAAACTGCCAGCAACGCGTCTCGCAATCGTGTCTGCACTGCTTCAAAGCGTTTGGCTTCCCAGTCCGCTGACAAATACGGCAGCATCACGCCGCCGATCATCGTTCCTAGGCTGAGCAAGAGCATCGGGATGATTCGTCCCGAGTGGTACTGCCCCACCGCGGCTTGACCCGCGATCTCCGCCGACATCGTTTCGGTCGCCGGGATGAAGTGCAGGATCATGTAGCGATCCGAAAGCTCAAACAGATTGCCGATCAAGTTCATCAGCCAGAGCGCTGTTGCGTACGGGGCGAGTCTGCGAATCATGTCCCACAAATCAAAGGGAAGGTCATCGTCTGGTGATTGAGCTTTGGTGTCTTGAGTGAGATTGGTGTTTGCGAGGTCGGCGTCCGAGATTTGTTGTGCGGAATCCCACGATCGAATCAGTGACCAAAGGCCAGGGATCGCGGCGATCAGGCACGATGCAGCGAACATCCACACAACGCCGGTGAACGACCCGCCGTAGATCAGCCAAGCGACGCTCAGCAGCGTGAAACCGACGCCCTGCATGAATTGCATGCATGAGACCATTCGGACTTGTCGCAACGAACCATTGAGGTCGCTGACAAAGTTGTAAGCGATCATCCCCACGACGGCTCCGGCAACACCGTAGATCAGTCGGTTGTCTTGCGGTTGCAAGAAAACAATCCATCCAAACCAGTCGGGCAGCCACAACATGGTTGTGACGAAGACCGTGGTGCACGCAAGAGTTCCGATTGCGATGCGTCGCACAAAAGGCGTGAGCGAACGCTTGAGACGAAAGTGTTCTGTGAATCGTGGCAATACGCCGGGGATCCCCAGCAGCATCACCGGGGTGATCAACGTGATGAATCCAAACGCCATCGACCAACGTCCAACATCGGTGTCGTCCATCAATCGGCAGAATGCCATCCCGCGAATGAAGCCGATGCCTCGGCCGAGCACCGTCATCGCCAGCATCACGATCATTCCGATCGCCAGCGAGTCGACTCGGAAGGCCGAATGGGTGGTGGTTGCTTGAGTGGCTGAGTCGGCAGTCGACATCGGCAATTGGCTTCGGTGATCAGTTGAACGATTGCACGTCACGCGCGGAGCGAGTCCGCGTGGTGAGCAGTCTTGAATTGCAAGGTTTTGAAAGAGTGGCTCGCTGGTGAGTGGCACCTTGTTCACTTCATCGGCCAGCGTGAAAGATCGAGAAATCTCGTGATCCCAAGGTGCGATTGAGACGGTTGTGCCGTTTTTTCTATCGAAAATCGTTGACTCGATCTTCGGGTGTGCTATCGTGATAGCACACAGGTTCAATGCCGCGTTTGCCGCATCGAACTCCTCCTCAGGAGATGCCCATGTTCTTTTCGATTGATGCGGCCAGCGATGTGCCGATCTACGAGCAGATTGTTCGTCAGGTCAAGCTGGCTGTGGCCGATGGCACGCTGGTCGGTGGCCAAATGCTTCCCAGTGTGCGGCAGCTTTCTCGCGACGTCGCGCTAAATCCCAACACGATCGCACGAGCCTACCGCGAGCTGCAAACCCAAGAGATTCTCAAACCGCTGCGTGGTCGCGGGATGGTGGTTCGTCGCGATGCGATGGATGCCTGCACGTCCGCCCGAGATGACTTGGTTGGGGATGGTGTTCGCCGTGCATTGGCGGACGCGATTGCCGGCGGGATGTCGCCCGACCAATTGCGGACGCTCTTCGAAGCCGAGCTTTCACGATTGAGTGCAGCCTCGGCGAAGTTCAACTCGGACGAACCCAACCTTGAATCTGTTTCTTCCTCCAACAACGAGCCGAGCCATGAATGAATTGGATTCCATCGGGCGTGAGCCAACGACACGGGAAGCTTCTGACATCGCCTCGGATCGTCCGGCGTATGATTCGCACCAAGGACGGCCGAACGTTGAACCTGGGGGCATCATTCAAGTCGACCGAGTGAGCAAGCGGTTTCGCAACACCGTCGCTTTGGACAACGTCAGTTTGCGCGTTCCGGCGGGGACTGTTTTCGCTTTGCTAGGTGAGAACGGTGCGGGCAAGACAACATTGATTCGAATCTTGACCGGTTTTCAAAAGCCGGATTCCGGCAACGCGTCGATCTTGGGGCATGACTGTGGTCAGAACTCCGAGGAGATCAGGCGAAAAATCGGATATGTGTCTGACTCGCCGGCTCTGTATGAGTGGATGACACCCCCGGAGATTGGATGGTTCGTCAGTGCGTTTTACGACGAAGGTTTCATCTCCCGGTATCGAGACTTGATCGAAGAGTTTCAGGTGCCACCGGCGACGAAGATCAAATCGATGAGCAAGGGTCAACGAGCCAAAGTGGCATTGGCTCTCGCGACCGCTCACGACCCGGAACTGTTGATCTTGGATGAACCGACCAGTGGGTTGGATCCGATGGTCCGTCGTCAGTTCTTGGAATCGATGGTCGACCGTGCCGCCGCTGGTCGAACGGTGTTGCTATCGAGTCACCACATCAACGAGGTCGAACGAGTCGCTGACATGGTGGCGATGATCCATGGCGGCCAAGTGAAATTGGTTCAGTCGATGAACGACTTGAAGCTGCACACTCGAATCGTGACGGCGACGATGGATGACGCTCACGTCGAGTCTCCTGATTTGCCGGGGCGTGTGTTGAGTGAAACGAGCAATGGTCGCCAAAGACGTTGGGTGATCACAGATTGGAACGATGCTGGGGAGCTGCAGTGGGGACCCGATGACGGTGTACGCCAATTCCATGTCAGTGTGCCAACGCTGGAAGAAGTCTTCATTGCGGTTTGCGGTCAACCCATTCGGGATGAACCCTCGGTTTTTGATCGTCGTCAGGAGGTGAACGATGGCCACTTCGCTTGATGCTTTTGTTTATCCAGCCGTTTCGCGTCCACGATCAGCATTTCAGCATTTGGTTTGGAAAGACCTTCGGATGCTGCAGCCGCTGTTGTTGGCGGGTGTCATCGGCACGGCGGCGTTGTTCTTCCTGGCGGTCCTTCGTGCCGCGATCGATCCGGCCTCGGATCCGAGCCTGATGACACTTTCCGTGTTGTGGGTGTTGTTGCCGAACTTGGTGGCACTCGGAATTCCGCCGATCTCTCTGGGCACGGAGAACGAAGAACGAACCCTGGATTGGTTGCGGACGTTGCCGGTGACATGGTCGCAAGTGTTGTTGTCCAAGTTGTTGGTTGGGTTCGCCGCCTGGGCACTGGCGGTCTTGGTTGCTTCGGCCTGCTTTGTGCTTTCTTGGGTGGTGTTGCGGGGCGAGTGGGACTGGGGTGAGATCGGACGGATCTCAGGTTCGGAATCGGTTGTTGAACTGATGATCTACGGGGTTGGCTTGCTGATCTGTGGCTGGATCGCTGCATTGATTGTTCGCAATCCGGTCGGTTCGGTGATGTTGGTGATCCCATTGATTGTGGGACTAACTTTGTTGTGGAACTACACGGTCGCTGGATTGGCCGGCACGCATGTTTATAACGGTGTCACGTTCGTGGAAGCGACCAGCGAACAGCGTGTTGTCATGTTCGGCTCGGCTGTTGCCTACCTCACCGCACTGGGGGCGGTGATGTCCGGTTTGGCTCAGCACCGGTTGGCGGGCGCAAGTGATCATCGCTGGCAGGTTCCGGCAGCCGCTCCGGCTTCGGCTTCGGCTTGGCAACCAAGCGTGGTGCAAGTGGCTTGGCATGCCAAACCGCGTCCGTTTCGTGCATTGCTTTGGCAACAGGTTCGGCAGACTCGTTTCATAATTGGTGCTGCGATCTTGTTTGCGTTGGTCACGGTGGCTGTCGCTTTCATCGAGGATCAGCCTGGCTTCAGAGGGCCATTGGTTGTTCTCGGATGGCCGGCCGCTCAATTGATGTTGGGAGTCGCCACGTTCCATGGGGACCGACGTGGAATGCGGCAAGGGTTCTTCGCCGACCGTGGGTGGTCACCCAACCTGATTTGGTTGACTCGATTGATCCCAACCGCCTCGGCATCATTGTTTCTGATACTGGTGTTTCCGTTTGTTTCTGGCCTCGATTTGTATCTCGGGATGCATTACGGAACTGGAACTTTGTGGCAAGCCTTTGCGTTCAGCGTGGTCGTCCAGACCCTCTTGTTCTTGATCGGTGTTTTGACGGGGCAATGGGGCCGCCGTCCATCGCTGGCGTTCTTCGGCGCACCTGTGGTGGCTCTGCTTTGGATGCTGCCCGCGTTTGGGCTGCTCGCGTTCTACGGAGGTTACACTAGCCTGCTGTGGCTGGCCGCAGGCGTGTTGCTGTTCGCAACTCGGCGTTTGACGCCTTTTGTGATGGAAGGTGTATCTTCGGCTGCTGTGTGGGGACGAGGGCTGGCGTATTGCCTGCTGGCCTTGGGAGTGATGTGCCTGTGTCTCTTCGTGCATCGCTGGTGGACGACGCCGCCGGAAATGCCTGCGTGGCGAAACGAGATGCTGGCGATCGTTCAGGAACCGGTTACGCCTGAAGTCATCGAGTCCACGATCGGTGTGTTGCCAGGGACTCGGAACATCGATTTGAATGCGGATGTGTATTCCCTCGATCGGTTCGACGAAGGCATGAAGAAGATCATGCTGCAAACGGAATTTCCAAATGTGGGCACCGCAGACGCAGGCAAGATGCAATTCACTATCCGTTTGGATCCGAGCTTTCATCAGTCTGGTTTGGCGGCGGTCGAGGCGGTCCACTTGAACCGAGCGGAACAAATGCGTGATCTGACATTCCGATTGGACACGGAATTGAAGTCTGACACGATGATGGGTGAGTTCGTCTCGCAAACGGAGCTGTACCAGTTGTGCGTTCGCGACCCAATCTTGGGTCTGGGGCAAGCCATTTGGAATAGACCTTACCGCAATGTGGCTCCGCAAAATTTTGAGTGGCAACCGTTGCGTCGCAAAGCTTTGGAGGTGGCTGCGAAGTGGTCAAGGCTGTCTCGGGAGCAGGCACCGAAGTTTGGCGCGTTGGTTGAACTGCTCAACAATGCGGAATCCAATGAGTGGATCGTGATCGCTGGTTTGAGGCAGATCGCCTACGATCAAAACCTGTTCACTGGTCAGGCTCTCCCGCAGGGCGAAGAGCATCAGTTGGATCGCGAAACCTTCATTCGAGTGGTCGATCAACTGGCCAGCGAGGACCTGCGTCGTGAGAGTCGCCAACGATGTCTGATCGCCGAATGGCAACGTTTTCAGACGGGAGAGTGGAGTGGCCGGTTCGATGATGAGCTGGGAAACGAGAAGTCGTTCTTGGAGGCTCCGTTGTCCGACCCGTTGTATCGGCTGGGGATCGAGCAGAAGCGTTTCGAGCGGAAGCTCGATGTCGCGGTTCGCAGTACGCTGAATCAGCTTGAGAGCGGATTGCCCGAGTGGGACGATCCTGAGCTGACCGAGCAACGGCTGCTTTGGGGTGAGTTGTTGAAGGACCGTCGCAACGGCGAAAACTCGCTCGGTCACCAAGAAGTCACATCACCGCCTCGAGCTCCCGTGTTTTATCGAGAGCAAGAGCTGTTGATCGACGAGCTTCGTCAAATGGCGGATCGCTTGCGTGAGCCGCAGCGAAGCAACGTAGGCCAGGTTTTACCTGGCACTCGAGCCGATGCTTTGGCACAAAGCGAGGCGAGTCACAATTTGGTTCTCGAGTTCAAACGAGTACGGTCCAATCATCCCGCCAGGTAGGACCTGGCCTACGGGGGAGAGGAGTCTGCCGAGACTGGCGGCGGCGATCAGCGTTGGTTCTTCTTCTTCGATGCGACCGACGTGGGGCTGTCTTCGGGCAGCAGCGTCTCGGACATCTTGGCTCGGTATTCCATCATGCTTCCAGGTCCTTGGAAGCCGACGACAGATTCATCCCAGTTCAGTTCTTTGCTGAGCAAGTAACCGTTGTCGACGTCGAAGCGAAGCGTTCCATTGCTAAGTTGCTGTACGACTTGGGCACGCAAGGATTCTTCCTCGATCGGAGTCAGCGTTTCACTTTTGACGCTCAGGGTCGCCACGCCGGCTTTGACCTTCTTCAGCGTGAACAGTTGTCGGATTTTGATTTGCTTGACGAATCCGTCTTCGGTGCGCGCTTGGATCTCGGATGGGACGGCCCATGACTCACCGATTTTGATCGGCTTGTCAGGCAGTGCCAACGCGAGCGTGCCCATTCCCAACGACGACTTGGAACCCGCATGATCTTCGCGGCGAACCTCTTGGCCTTGTTGATTGATCGTCACCGTGGCCAATGGAGTTCCGATTTGCGAGGCCACCACGCTGAAGATTTTGGGTGGCTCGTCTCCGGTGGTGCTGTCCCAGCGGACTTCTTCGGCATCGCCATTTTGCTGCGTCATGGCAACGGATTCGATCGAGTGATCGAAGGTCATTTCAGCGTCGCTGGCTTCGGCGACGGTCCAAGCTCGACTGCTGGTCGTGTGGACATTCGCGATTTCTTCGGAACCGTTGATCCGAGTCTTCGTTTTCGCGATGTGAGTGACTTCGTATCGCAGCGTTTGCCCAGGCTGAAGCGAGTGTTTGAGCGTGTAGGTTCCGCCGGAAGCATCTTCGGGCTGTTCGAGCACCGATTGCTCCTTTGCGAGTCCGACCGAGCGGGGGACCAGAACGCTTTGTGTTCCCAGGCAGGCCAGTCCGATCAAGGCAAGACGACGGGACGTGGAAGGGATTCGCAGCAACATCGTGGTGGGCTCCAGGCAGAGATTGTTCGGTAGGAAGGGACCAGCAGGAATCGCCGATACCAAATGCTGAATTTCTTCGCCAGTGGAATGTTGCGCAACCGAAGTGGATGGGTTCTCGTGCCAGTGAAATTGTGATGAAGAAGAACGTGTTGTTTTCATGAAGGTTTTTCCGCGGGTTCCGTTTTGACATTGAAGCCCGGATGGGCCATGCGGAAAGTGTGGGTGCGCAAGAATACCTCTTCGGGTTCTTGTCTTATCCCCTGCTACGGCCCTCATTGCATGTTCATCAACCGTCACCACCGGATTCAAACCTCGCGAGCGCATTCGCTAATGTCGCGAGACAACGCCGCGTTCACATTGATTGAAATGTTGGTCGTGATTTCGATCATTGGCGTGTTGGCGGCTTTGTTGCTTCCCGCTGTTTCGAAAGCTCGAGAAGCCGCGCGAGCCGCTCAGTGCCAGAACAATCTGAAGCAATTCGGTGTCGGTCTGACCGGACGTACAGTGAACGCGCCCAACGGCGAGTTTTGTTCAGGTGCGTTTGACTTTCGTCGTGACGGCGTCCCAACCGAAGTGGGTTGGGTGGCTGATCTCGTTCGACGTGGTGTTTTGGTGAGTGAAATGCGATGCACCAGCACTTCGGCTCAGGCCAGCAGTGCGATCGAGCACCTGCTCACAGACAACGAATCGGATTGGGCAAGCAACGACTGCGTCAACCAGCTCGGAAACGAGGAGTACACCAATGAAATGGGCACGGTCATCAAGAATGTGGCTCGTTTGATTGAGGCCACGCCAGCCGATCGTGTCGAGTTCATCGAACGGAAGATGCTGGAAGACGGCTACAACACCAATTACGCGGCATCGTGGTTCCTGGTCCGCAGCGACGTGATCTTAGACGAGAATGGTCAGCCCAAGCCGAAGGATTCCAGTTGCACGGACAACGATCTGAAGTCGCTCAACGTCACGCGAGGTCCATTGACAACTCGCTTGCTGGATACCGCGAAGGCACCCAGCAGCACGGTTCCACTTCTTTGTGACGCGTCGCCAATTGGGCAGCTTTCTAGCAACGTCGGCGAATTGACGTCAGGAACTCCGTTTGTGACTCCGATTGTCGGGGAGCCCATCCTGCACAAGGAAACCGACCCGAATTATCTGGAGGAGCCGGTAATCGCGGCTAGCACGCCACGTGAAGGGGCGTCGGGGTGGTTGCGGATCTGGAACTATGACACTCGTCAGGACTATCGCGGGATGTCGAGTCATCACAGTGGCGTTTGTCACGTCTTGATGGCGGACGGAAGTGTGCGAGGTCTCTATGACGCAAACGGAGATGGCTTCATCAACAACGGGTTTCCAAAGGACGCCAATTTCTGGACCGATGGTGAAGTCGAAGCGGGGGACCTCGAACTGGCAAGCTACTACTCGCTCAATAGCAAGGGCGAAGAGCTTTAGTAGCAAGCGATCAACGTTTGTGAACTGAAATCGAGGCTCTGTCTCTCGGGGCGAGTTGTTGTTGATGCAACAGTCGGGCAGGCCAAGTTGGTCGGGTGAAACCTCACTAGCGGTTTTGTGGCATCAATCACCGCGGCGAATGCCGTGCGGCTGAGTTGCTCAGCGGCCCGCCAACGCCAGAACGGCTGAGGTTCTAAGCAGGTTGCAAGTGTCTTCGGGGATGCAAGCCGCTTGACGTCAGCCCCGGTTCCAGCGCACAGCCGGGTTGACGTCCAAGCGGCTCACGGGTTGAACCCTGTCATTCCTGCGTACCTGCTTCTTGCAAGCAGACTTTTGTAAACCGATGAAGCGGTGAGCATGAAGTCTTGATGAAGAAGCTCGGGTGGAAGCGAGCTGCCGTTTGGTGCCGATTCCAACGCATATAGCTGATGTTCCACTCGAAATCGGCAAGAACTCGTTGGCTTGATTGCGAAGCTAGCGAGTAGGGATTGTGAAAGATTTGTGAATGCAAGTTGTGAAGCCTGTTGGTGCTGTTGGCTTCTTGTAAAACACCACCCAAATGAATGTCACGTCAGCCACCGCATCGGTTCAAGGGGGCTGGGGACAATCGGAAACTTGTCGACCGAAAGGAGGTTCGCCCTAGGCCACGGCTCATGCTGCGGCAATTGAGAGAAGACGATCGGGCGTGATAGCAATCACGCCATGGAATTGAAGTTTGGAAGAGAGTTTCTCCGCCAGGTTTCGTTCCGCAGAAGAAGGAGTCGGTGACGCCCGACCAGCTGAGGTTTGCTGTAACAAACACCGGCTTTTAACGGTCAAACGCCACCAAACTCGCCACCTCCCATTTTAACACAAGGTCGAAGCTGTACGGGTTTTGACCACTGAATTCTCAGGAAAGATAATGAAGTCACAATTTCGAAAATCAGGTTTCACCCTGATTGAGTTGTTGGTCGTCATCGCGATCATCGCTCTGTTGGCAGCGTTGTTGTTGCCAGCCATCACCAAGGCTCGCGAAGCTGCCCGTGCAGCCCAGTGCCAAGCCAACTTGAAGAACATCGGCATCGGCCTGTTCAAGTACAGCAACCGTGCTCCATCTGGTTCATTCTGCAGCGGAGCGTCGGACTTCCGTCGCGATGGTTGCATGGACGAATACGGTTGGGTTGCTGACCTCGTCAACGTTGGCGACGGCAACATGAACGAGTCGTTGGACCCTTCGAACCCATTGAAGGGCTCGGAAAAACTGAATGACTTGTACGGATCGGACACAACCGACAACAAAGACGCTGCTCCTTTGGCACGTTTGAGTGCCGGTATCTGTGGAAAAGCCGATTGGCAAGGCACTCCCGGTGGCGGTGCGTTAGCTGAATTTGCGGGAACGGATCCTTTGACTGCTCCACGAGCAGAGCTGATCGCTCGCTACTTCCTTACTAACGGTTACAACACCAACTACGCCGCTTCTTGGCACTTGGTCCGTGGTATGGTCAAGACCGAAGCTGATCCAAGCACTGGCGAATTGACCACTTGGTCCGGCGGTGGGTTTAAAGGTTTGGGTGGATCGACTGGTCCAATGAGCGTCGCCGACTTGGAGCGAAGCCGTATCAGCAGCAGCAACGTTGGCTTCATCGGCTGTGCAGCACCTGGTGATGTCGACGAAGCGATTCTCGCTGCAACTCTCGGTTTCGATGGAACCGGCGTCTGGGGAACTGCCCTGAATCAAACCGAAGCTGTCGAGTACATCGCCAGCGGATCGTTGTTGACCGAAGCGTTCAACGACGGACCTGCCTACTGGAATGCTGGTGCTGGAAACTTGGACTTGATCGGCAGCAATGAAACTTTGCTGGCGCAGATCAGCTGTGAGCGAGGCGAACCCACCACAGCTGGATGTGCTGCTCCAACCGGCCCTGGCGGCAACGGTGTCTACTTGCAAGACACCCGTGACTGGTACGCCGTTCACGCTGGTAGCTGCAACATTCTGATGGGCGACGGTCACGTTGAAGTCTTCGCCGACAGCAACGCCGACGGATTCTTGAATCCTGGTTTCCCCGTCACCGGTTTGACCGAAGCCGAAATCTCCGGCGTTGGGTATTCCGACGACGCATTGGAAATGCCACGCGACAAATTCTTCGCCGGTATCTTCATCAACGATGGCTACTTCAAAGGCAACTTTGAGTGATCCATTTCGGGTTTGAGCAATCCGATTCGTAAGTTGGAACCATTGCGGGTTTCATCCATTCAAGCCACGGCATCTTTCAATGGATGCCGTGGCCGTTTTACGCAAAGCATGCCCCCGAATGAGCGCGAGTTCAGGAATGTTTGCGGACAAAGATGGCGAGCTTTGGCTTCCATTTTCGTTGGTTCTCCTTTTCTTTGAAGAATAGAGTGTGATGAGCATCACAGGAAAGTTTTTGCTTGTGGGGATCCTGCTGGCGTCTGTCCTTGGCGGCCTTTCAACGGGATTGGCGACCATTGTGACGTACGCTCCGTTTGGAGTCTCCAAAGCCGAACGCGCTGATTACGAGAAGAAGGTTTCGTTGATCAAACGCGAAGAGGCACTGCGAAAAGAAGCCCAGGCGTTTGGATTGCCGCAAGCGGTTTTGCCATCTACCCGGTACGACTTCGGGCTGGTCGATCCGCATACAACCGCTTCGCACGCATTCGAGATTTGGAATCGTGGGGCGGGACCACTGACGATTGACGTTGCAGAGACGACCTGCAAATGCACTGTTGGAAGTGCACAGAAAGGAACACTCGCACCGGGCGAAAAAACGAGTGTCACACTGACGTGGAACACAGGTCAGAAATCCGAACAATATGAACAGGCCGCGCGGGTCATTACCAACGACCCAACGCGAGAAGTGATCGATCTAACGGTTTCCGGCGTGGTCAAAACCGAGCTCTTTGTGCCTGCCAAGGGTGTTTTCCACTCCGGTGATGCGGGTGAAGTCGTTGAGTCGACTCTTTTGATCTACAGCCAACAGCACGACGATATCGCAGTCGTCAGTGCCGAGTCCGATTTGGTCGGATTTGATTGGGAATCAAGTGTCGTTCCTTCCGACTCACAGCCGTCTTTGTCAGAACAGCAGCCGACCGTCATCAACCAAGTCAAACTCCGGTGTCGAGCTCAGAAGCCGGGCCGTTTTCAAGGCGAAGTGAAGCTGGATTTGCTGGTCAATGGTGAGTCAGATGTGATCGAAAAAAGTGTCGAGCTAACTGGACGCGTGCACGCTCCCATTAGTTTTCACTCACCCATGCTTCATTCGCGAGATGGACTTGAGCTGGGAACACTTGGGAACGACCGAGAGCACGAGTTTTATCTGATTGTTCGCAAGCATTTCGACGAAGAGCGTGCCCTCAGCGTTCTGGACGTCAGTCCAAAATCACTCGATGTATCCATTGAACCTACCAGTCGTTCTGGCGACTATCGACTGACCATTCGTATTCCCAAAGGGATCCCATCCACCATATTCAATTTGGATCAGAAGCGAGGTTACGTCCAAATCGGTGATCCCGAAAACGACGACTTTTCGAATTGGTTTCCTTTGATCGGTGCGGTGGTTGCAAACGATGAGTGATAGCACTTTAGGAAGCGGAATCGTCTTGCGAACAATTGGTCTTCGCAGCATCGTCGGGAAGATGGTGTCGCTCGTGTTGGGATGCCAATTGTTATGCTGCGGGGGCTGTGGTCCCAGCAAAGAAGAATTGATGATGCGCGCTGCGCAGCGTGCTCGTCCGAAAAGTTCGGACGAAAAGGAAGAGTCCGCGAAGGCACAAACTCAGCCAGTCAGCACGGCAATCGCATCAAAGGTGGTCGATGTCAAAGCTGGGGTAGAGGAGACGGCGAACGCCGCCACAACATCGGCGGTGCAGAAGGCAGCCAAAGACAGTGATACAAACAGTCCGGAAGAAACAATCGGAGACTGGAAGCCAATCGCTGATCGAAAACCCACAAATTCGTTGGGTGAACCAGGACGTCATGCAAAGGCTGTCGAGAATCTCAATCGATTGACCGAAGCCCTGATGGCATACAAAGAAGACAAAGGACACTACCCGCCGTCGGCGCAAGCGAAGGCTGGGATCAAGACATTGTCTTGGAGAGTTCTGATTTTGCCTTATCTCGGGCACCAAGATCTATTTGAGAAGTTCGATCTCAATATGCCATGGAATCGTTCCCCAAACAAAGAGCTGATCGAGTTCATTCCTGATGAGTTGATTTCTCCCGAGCGATTTGACAGCAAGACGAATTGGATGTTGCCGGCTCATCGCAACTTCATGTTCGGGGACAACCGTTATCCCCGCGATCGCAATATTGAGGATGGGCTTGAGAATACGTTGATGCTTGTGGAGGTCAATGATGATCTAGCAGTCGAATGGACTCGTCCGGTCGACTTCGAACCGGCGGATTTAGCTGCTTTGAAAGGATCGCTCGGTGATTTGCGATCGGGAGGTACGTTGGTTGCTTGGGCGAATGGCTGGCCTTCGTATGTTGCCAATTCGGTGTCTACGACACAGTGGATCAACGCGTTCACGTATGAGTCAGGTGATGGGCAGCGGGCGGGAGTAATCCACAAAGAGCCCGATGGATTGCTTACTGCACATAAACCATCCCGCAGCGAGACGAAGGTGGAAGCGAAGGTTTCTGGCCGAGTTGAAGCATCCAAGGTCGTCGTGAATACGGAGGCTGAGGCAGAGAGTTGGGGTGAGAATCGTTTGCCGGTCCCACCATCTCCTGACTTAGCCACGTCCAATCGACGGATCGAGCAGTTGTTTGGGGAACAGTTAGTTCGAGCGAAACAGAATCAGACGCAGGCGGAGCTGAGCAACGATTTTCTGAAGAAATCATTGGTGATGTCAGATGACGCCGCAGGTGCCTACGCCCTGCAGAACGCTGCGATTGATCTGGCGATCGACAGCGGCGACTTCATGCTTTTTCAAGCGGTCTTGGATCAACACGCGTCCACCTTTGAGGTCGATCTTTATCAGGTGAATCGAGATGGCCTATTGGATTTTTCGCGTCGAAATGATGTCGACGAGGACACTGCAAGTCAGATGGCATTTGTCCGCCGAGCGCTGGTCGCAATTCAAGAAGGTTTGAAGCGAAACGATTTTGAAGGAGTTGGCCGGATCGCTTCCGCTTTGCCACGAGTGGAGGAAGAGCGTCGAGGGTTTCGGCGAGCCAATGTCCGAGGTGGCAAACGTGAAGTGTCCGCTGAAAAACTTGTCCGGATCCTTCAGACACAGCTGTCTTCTGCGAACAAGCAATACGAGCAAGCCGCTGAGAAGGTGGCCGAGTACCGAAAGAATCCGGATGACGCGGAATTGGCATCAGCTCTCGGTCGGTTTTATTGCTTTCTGAAAGGCGATTGGGCAATGGGGTTGCCGTTGGTCATCAACGGAACAAGTGAAAAACTTTCCCGAGTTGCCAAGCGAGATCTGGAAGGTGCCAACGATGCCGAGGACTTCTTGGCACTAGGCGACATGTGGTGGGAACTGTCGGAAGGATTGCCAGCAGGAATCTATCGTCAAGGGACCCGTGACCGAGCGGGGTACTGGTACGAGCAGTCCTTGGAAGTGATGCCGGAATCGTTGGATCGCTTGCATGTGCAGGCCCGTGTGAAGGAATGGCAGTCGCAGGACCCCGGCAGTCCGCTCGCAACGATCCGAACGATCAATCGACAACTAGGTTTGGCGGAAAGCACAGATCTCGAGCAGGTTGTGGCTCGAAAGCGTACTCAAGTGAATGCACCAGGTGATGATTATGAAGATGGTTGATTTGATGGGCAACCGCAATGTCGACATGATGAGGGGAGGCTTCTCCGCTGTTATATTCATCGCAGGCATCATCGCATCCAGTGCGGGCCTCGATGCAGGGATCGTTACTAGGACGGTAACTTTCAACGACGTCGGTTATTTCGATGTGGCTGGCAGCGACGTTGAGAACGGACTTTCTTCCTACACGATTGACGGAATGAAGTTCAGTATATCGGAAGGAGTATTTCTCTACGCTCAGAACGGCAACAACAGCTTTTATTGGTCGGGGCAAAACGATACGAACTCGACGTCACTCGGTTCCGAAGCAGGAGCCAAAACATTTACTCTCGAGTTGGACGACCCGAATTTGGGGCCAACGTTTGACATGCGATCCATTACACTGATCGGGTTTTCTACTAGCTCTAGCGCAGACCAGACTACGTTCGTAACGTTTACAGGATCGAAAGTTGATTCAAATGAGGATGTGACTTATGAAACGGTGTCCTTTGATGCATCGACGAGGAGTGGTCTGACGATCGATTTTGATGCAATTGGAGTGGATTTTTCGAACTTAACTAGTTTGAGCTGGAGTCAGGGGCCCACAGCGAGGGCGCACCAGTTTGACAACGTTACGTTCAGTGCCTCCGCCGTCCCTGAACCGGGTTCATTGGTCGCGATGTTGGCGGTTGCTCTCGTTGGGATGGGGACTCGGTTGCGTAGTTGGTTTCGTGCGTTGTATAGGCTTTCCTGATTGACGCCCAAGATCAAAGACCGCTATTCGGTCTTCGTCTTTAAGCACGATGCCGTTCTTTAGAATGGCTGGCGAGCAGTAGCATTCGGCCTTCATGAGTGGTTGTTGGGTGAACGAGAGCACTCGCGGTTCTTCGACGCTGCGTTGCAGTGAGGCCAAGTGACCGCGTTCTCCGAGAAAGAACATTGCATCGCCCGCGATCAGTCCCTGAGCGCGACGCAGAACGCTGTGGTACTTCCATTTCAGTTCACCCGTGGCAAATTCGATGCAGCGCAGTTCGGCACCGCCCTGCCCCGCGGACGTGAACCCAAAGACATGGCCATCGGAGAGCAGAAGGTTGGTGTATTGGCTGTCGAGGAGTCGTCGGTTTTTCCAGCGTTCTTCGTAGGAACGATTCGGCAGGATTTGGAGGCACACCGCGCCCGGTCCGGGGCCGGTGACCATCAAAACATGGTCGTTCCAAACCAGCGGCGAGACCGAGTTGTAGCTCATGGGGGCACGGCTTCGATGGGGGATCTCCCAGTCAATTTCTCCGTTGGCGGGATCGAGGCAAACCAAGCCTTCGGCTGTCATGACAAAGGCGAATTCTTGCCCGAATAGTTGAGCCACCACGGGCGTGGTGTAGGCGGCTTTATGATCTGTGCACGACCAAATGGTTTCACCGTCTCGGACATGGATGGCAATGATTCCCGCGTCGTTGTTGGCTCCGCCCAAGGAAAGGATCAAGTGTTCCCCGTGCAGCAGCGGTGTCGCTCCGGATGGGAACAATTCCGGTTCCACCTGAAGTTTGCCGTGAAGATCGCGGCGCCAGACTTCTTCGCCAGTGTCGAAGTCCAAAGAGATCAGCGTCCCTGAACCGCTGAAGTGATAGACGGCGCGACGCTCAAGGTCGATTAACGGAGTGCTGTAGGGGCCATCGCTGTATTCAAAGTCGCATTTGGCGTCAGTCTCGAGTGAGTGTTTCCATCGGACCGCTCCATCCTGGGCATCATGACACTGAATCCACTCCAGGTCATCGACGCGATGGGAAAAGACGACGCGGTCTTCGGCGGTCACAGGAGATCCATATCCGGTGCCAACTTCCACGTCCCATCGAAGTACGGGACCCTGTTCGGTCCAAACCGCAGGGATGGACGCTTGCGTCGCACCGGTTCGATGCGGGCCAAATAGAAACGGCCAGTCCGTCTGTGTTTCGAGATCATCACGCCTCACCGATTGCTGATAGTCGGCAACAATCATTTTGCTTGGGCGGTCCGCTCGAGTGGGTTCTTCCAAGGGAACGTCGAAGGTTGGCTCGGGTGCTGCAGGCGAGCACCCTGCCGAGGCAAGCGCGAGCAGGATTGTGCTTTGAAGATAGATGCGTTTCATGTTGATGGTTGAACTTTCGTGCCGTCGTTTCATCACGGCTTTCGACGTCCTGACTGGTTGGCAATGCGGAGTGTGTTGTCTTGGACGTCAATTGCGAGTTCGATCCCTTCCGAGGCGGTCAGGAGTGTGCCAACCAACGCGACCATCCCGAACAAGCTTGCCACCGCGTACAGGCTGAATTGTCCCACCTCGTTGAGAATGCCGTCTTGAGTGGACCACACGATCCAGAGAAATCGAATGAGCAGACCAGGGATCACCAAGGCAACGGTTGCGTAGGCCAAAACGCGAAAAATTCTTTGTGTTGCACGAAGCGTTGGGTACTCGCGTTGAAGAGGGTAAATGCCAGCGGATTCGTTGTAGAGATTACGAGCGTTTGGAGTTGGCGGCTGACTATCAATCGCCGGTTTGGCGTCTGAGTCGTTGGGGCGCGAAGTGACCGGTTTCAAACTGACGGCATCAAAATCATTTTCCTGGAGTGGCATGGCTTGGTGGATGTCAGTGAATGCTGGGTGGGTGAGCGATATGCACGACTGCACGCTGAGTTGGGCGATTGGCTGAGTGAAAGGAGGTCGTTCGTGACTCGCCGCTTTCAAGCAATTTTGTGATGCGACATTTAGATACGCATTGTCATGCCCAGAACTCGTCGTACTTCGGACGGGCTGGTCAATCCTTGTCGAACCATGTCGGTGGCTCGTTCCCAGAGAGATGTCATTCCTCGTTCAACCGCCCAGCGATAGATTTGTCGACTGTCTCGCGTGCTGAGAAGTTGGTCCACCGATTCGGAGTCTTTCAGGGAAAGGAATTCGCTGGCGAGCAATCGTCCTTGGTAACCGGTTTGATGGCACAAGTCGCAGCCGACTGCCACGCGGCAATTGCCAATGGGTAGCCCGCAGAATTGACTCGGATCATCGGAGGGCTCGGAGCATTCACACAGAGCTCGCAATAGCCTTTGGCTGACGATCCCGAGCAGGCCACTTCTCAGCAGGTAGGGTTCGATTCCCATGTCGAGCAAACGGCTGATCGCGGTTGCCGCGCTGTCCGCGTGGAAGGTGGTCAACATGAGTTGTCCTGTCAGGCACGCTTGGATCGCAATCTCAGCTGTCAGACGGTCTCGGATTTCGCCAATGACAATGACCTCGGGGTCCTGTCTCAACAGCGACCTCAGTCCCGTGTGCAGATCGAAACCCGCCGCCGCATTGACCTGGGATTGCGCCACTCCGGGGATCGGGACTTCGATTGGGTCTTCAATCGACAGCAGACTACGGCAACCACCGGAGGCTTGGACGAGTTGACGCAAGCTGGCGTAGAGCGTGGTGGATTTTCCGCTTCCTGCCGGGCCGGTAACCAGGATTGCTCCACTGGTTTCAGCCAACGTGTCGTTGATGTGTCCCAGAACTTGTTCGGTATGTCCCAAGTCAGCAAGCTTTTGAAGACGCGAGCCTTGCCCAAAGAACCGCAACACCGCGCGCTCGCCGTGCAGCGTTGGAAACGTGCTCACGCGAACCTCAGCTGCTTCACCGGGAACGGCAACGCGTCCTTCTTGCGGAACATCATTTTGGTAGGTCAGTAGATTCGAAAGCACTTTGAGCCGAGTGACGATCGATACCTTGCTGCCATCAACGACAGTCGCCAAGGGTTGAAGCAGGCCGTTGTCGCGGAACCGAACATCGATTCCATTGACGACGGGCTGCAGGTGCATGTCGCTTGTGCCTGCTTGATCGGCAAACCTGAGTAGCTCTTCCACCACTTCTGTGGCATAAGAAGCCGTCTCGGGACGAAAGTTATTCAAGCGTTGAGCGGAGGCCGCCACTTGTTCATCCAAGGAATGATCTTGAGGCAGCTTTCCATTCTTGTTTGGGGAAAGGATGTTCTGGAGCGATTGGATCACGTGAGCTGGCTTGCGTGAGGAGAGTTCGGATTCGATTGAAATGCGGGCGTTGTTAGAATCCGGATGGACCTTGAATGACATCTGTTGCCCGCTCTCCCATCCCGTCGACGTAGAGAGAAAATACTCGGAAGATGATCAGGACGAGAACGATCGCAATCGCTACCCAAATCGCGGCGGATGCCGCATAGGTCAACTTGGCCATTGAACTCTTGACCTGCGACTTGAGATGGCGGAAGTGCTTGTCCAGAGTTTCGGCAAGCCTTCCGCTGGCTTCTCCAAGTTCCACGACTTCGATCGTTTCTTCTTGAAACAGATGGCTATCCGCGAGCGTGGAATGGAGGTCGTGCCCTTGTAAAATGGCTTGTTTGGATTGACTCGCTTTTGATTGGAATTGCTTCGTTCCAGCACAACGGAAGGCAAGGTCCACGGCTGAGGCAGCGTCCACTCCCGATTCGATCGTAAGTGCCAACGTTTGGACGAAGCGGGCCTCCGCGAAAACTCGGAGGTTGCGTCCGATCCATGGGAGATGAGCCGCCCAGTTGGAGAGGAAAGCAAAGTATCCGTTCTTGATCAGGACAGTGATCGTCGCGACGACAATCAAGGTGGTGAGGACAATGCTGATATAGATCAGTACCCCACGTTCACCAGTGAGACCGATTCCAAGAAGATCCGTCCGGCTGGTTTCCGCATCCGGCAGCAAGACGGCGGGCAGGTAAATCAAAAGCCCCACGACCACGACTGCCAGAATCAACTGAACCAGCGGCCAGAGAATGGAGTTGAAGAAGATCCCGCGAAAGTCGGCGAGTTGCTGATAGTACTCCGCCAATCTTTCCAACACTCTGTCCAGCTTTCCGGATCGTTCACCGCCTTCCAACATCTCGGCAAAATGCGGGGGGAAGTAATTGCCCTGAGATTTCACCGCATCGGACAAAGCCGATCCTTCGCGAACTTGGTCGGCGACAGATTGCATTCGGCGTCCATACAGTGTGCTCGCATGTTTGGCTTCGCGCTCGAAGACTCGATGGGGATCGAGACCAACTTCGAAGGCCACACCGACGCGCTCGCACAAGGTGCTAAGCGATTGGTTTTCGATGCGATTGCTTAACACTCGGGGCGTCCTGAATATGTTCGGCGGGAAGGTTGAATTTCCGCCTCAGGATAGCGGTTGCATCTTTTCTTCCCGTCAATCCGGTGTGAGTGTGCGGTGAAGAATGAATGAAGCTAATGCGGGCTTCCATGATTTTCTTCGCATTCCGTTGACGCTTTGACGCTACTGCTGCAATTTGATCGCTCCACTGCGGATCTTCCTTGCACGCGAACGGATGGCCGTCCATTCAGAGGAGTCTTTTCGTTCAATGTTCTTCAGTTGCAGCGTCATGCGATTGTTGTTTTGAAACTGCTGTTTGTGACGATCGAGAAAGTCCCAATACAGAGTCGTGAATGGGCAGGCGTCGTCCCCGGTTGATTTCGCGGGATCGTAGCGGCAATTCTTGCAGTGGTTGCTCATGCGGTTGATGTATTTGCCAGTGGCGCAGTAGGGCTTGGTCGCCATCAAGCCTCCGTCACCGTACTGGCTCATGCCAAGTGCATTGGGAAGGCTGACCCAATCGATCGCATCGGCATACATCGCCATGTGCCAGTGATGGAATCGCAACGGGTGTGTGCCAAAAAGTTGAGCAAACAATCCAAGCACCATCAGTCGCTGGATATGGTGCGCGTAGGCCGTGTCGACCAGCAAACGCATCGCGTCGGAGACGCAGGCCATGTCGGTGTTGCCGTCCCAGAAGAACGGCGGAACATCTTGTTCCGAGTCGCAGTGAAGAGCGTTGCGTTCTTCGTAGTCTGGCATTCGGTTCCAATAGACTCCGCGGACGTACTCTCGCCACCCAAGGATCTGTCGGACAAATCCTTCGACGCAGTTCAGCGGTGCGTCACCATTTTTGTAAGCCTTCACTGCTGCATCGACGACCTCTTTCGGCGACAGCAGGTGCAAGTTAATTGAATGAGACAATCGTGAATGATAGAGAAAGGTTTCGCCCTCCCACATCGCGTCTTGGTAGGTGCCGAACAACGGCAATCGATGTTCAATGAAATCATCGAGCGATTCCAACGCCTGGTCGCGGCAAACGGGCAGATCGAACCGATCGACTTTGCCGGGATGGTCTTCGAATCGATCTCTCACCATCGCGATCACTTCGCGTGTGATCGCGTCAGGTTCAAATGAGGGCGTCGGCGGAACTTCTTTCGGGCCGCCTTTGCCGAATGTCTTGCGATTGTCTTGGTCGAAGTTCCATTGACCGCCTTCCGGGGCACCTTCTTCGTCGAGCAGGATGCTGTGCTCCTTTCGCATCGCTCGATAGAACTGTTCCATCACCATCGATTTGCGACCCGATGCCCATTCGTCAAATTGGTCGGGCGAGCAGTAGAAATGATTGTCGGCGAGAAACTCAAGTGGCACGTCTTCCTGCTCGGCGGTGGATTTGAGTTGTTCGCGAACTCGGTAGTCACCCGGAGCAACGACCAAGATCTTTTCGACCGAGTGTGCCGAGAGCGTTCTCCGCAGAACGCTGGCAAATGAACTTTCGCGAGCCTTTCGTCGATCGCCGGTCAGTTCGTGGTAGAGAACATCGAATCCTCGCTGGATCAACTCCTCGCGAAAGTGCCGCATCGGACTGAAAAATCCGACCAGGCGAGTTTGATGGCACCAAACATGGGTGGCTTCTTCGTCGTTTTCCGCCATCCAAACACGATCGGTTTCGGGATCAAAATCGTCGAAGGCCTCGGAATCGTGGTTGAGTTGATCACCCAAGACGAGCACGAGATGGCGAATTTTTGTCATGACGGGTCCAGCAAACGGCGGTCTCGAATTATCCTCACGCGTATTCACGGTAGCGCCGACGCAACCCTGCCCTGCCCTACCCTGCCCCAAACCCGCAACTTTTGTCCTCGCAGACACCTGGAAACGAACCACGCATGGAAATTTGGCCCGCCATCGATTTGCGTCACGGAAAACCGGTTCGTCTTCGCCAAGGGGATTACGACCAGCAAACCACGTTCGGTGATGACCCCGTCGAATTCGCGAAGCGATGGCAGGAATCTGGTGCCAAGCGATTGCACTTGGTCGATTTGGATGCTGCTCGAGGCGATAGCCCCGATGCGAACCGAAATGCGGTTAAGCGGATCATCGAAGCGACTGGGCTGCCCTGCCAAATGGGCGGCGGCGTGCGTGATGAAGAAACGATCGAGTCGTTGCTGAAGGTTGGTGTCACTCGGTTGGTCGTCGGTTCGCGGGCGCTGAAAGACCCGGACTGGTTCGTTGGAATGTGTGACCAATTTCCAGGCAAATTGGTCGCCGGAATTGATGCTCGAGATGGCAAGGTTGCGACGCAAGGCTGGCTCGAGACGAGCGATGTTTCTGCGTTTGAGTTTGCGACGAAGTTGCGATCGCGAACGGAGAACATTGCCGCGATTGTTTACACCGACATCGCGAAAGACGGCATGATGCAAGGGCCCAACTTTGAAGGGTTGGCTGAGATGGCCGCCGCGAGCGACATCCCTTTGGTCGCCAGCGGTGGTGTGACGACCTACGACGACATCAAGCAACTGGTCGAGATGAAGATGCCCGCCGCGATTGTCGGCCGGTCACTCTATGATGGAGTGATGGAGCTGGGTGAGGTCGTGCGATTGGCTGGTGACGTTTGATCGGCGTGATACGGCGGTCAGTGTTGTTTGGCGAGGGTCACGCTTACGCCCTCACCCGGATGCATTGCTGAACGCTCGCATCCGACCTCTCCCAACTTCGGAGGTCGTGCGGTTTTGAAGTGCCGCTTTTCGGCGGATTTACACACGGCGTACCTCTCCCGAAACGAAGTTTGGGGAGAGGTCGAGCGACGCCGTTCAGGCGTACGCGAGGGTGAGGGCCGAGCATGGGATATGGCGCGCACTACCCTCCCCGGAATTCTCGCTGAACGCTCGCATTCCGACCCTCCCCAACTGCGTTCAGGAGGGTGATTTCAACCTTGCGAGCACGGCACTTCAAAATTGCACGACCTCCTTCGTCGGGAGAGGTGACACGCATGGGAGCCTTGTCTGCGCGTTGCTACGTCACGGCCTACGTGGATGGCGATCAACCTGTAGCTCGGTGGTCCCCACCGAGAAACTCATTATCGTCAACGCGGACATCACCACTTCAGTTGGGCATCGTCTTCGGCCAGCTTTCCGGGGCCGCGAATTTCTGAACCCGTGACCTTTTGAAGTTTGTCGCCGAGTTGTTGACGATAGGCTTCCGCGGCGGCCTGCAGTTGCTTGACGATTTCCGGGTGGGCTTCGATCACGTTGGTTGTTTCCGAAACATCGGCGTCCAAGTCGTACAGCTCCAAACCAGACTTGGTCATCGCGTAGCCGTCGGGCATGCCGTCTTTTCCTGCTTTACGATCACCAAGCGTTCGATAGGCGTGCGGGAAAACCAATTTGAAACGTTCGTTGCGAATCGTTTGGAGTTGCCCGCCGCCGTAGTAGCCGACGAAGGATTCGTGAGGTGATTTCGCGCCCGGGACATCCAACATCAAGTCCAGGATGGAGTGGCCATCGATCTTTTGCTCGGGAGCCTCGCCGCCGGTCAACTCGACAATCGTTGGCAGCACATCGATGGTGGAGCAAAACGTGTCGCAGGTGGTGCCAGCCGGAATAGTGTCGGGCCACCACATCGCAGTTGGTTCGCGAACGCCGCCTTCCCACTGGGTGCCTTTGCCTTCGCGAAGGGGACCGGCACTGCCGGCGTGGTTGCCATAAGAAAGCCACGGTCCGTTGTCGCTGGTGAAGATCACGAGCGTGTTCTTTTGTTGGTCGATGGATTCAATCGCGGAAAGAATTTGGCCGACCGACCAATCGATTTCCATCATCACGTCGCCGAACAGCCCTGCTCCGCTCTTGCCACGGAAACGCTCGGAGACATACAGCGGGACGTGGACCATCGGATGAGGCAGATACAGCAAGAACGGCTTGTCGCTGGATGGATCTTCGATGAACTCGACGCTGCGACGGGTGAGTTCCACCGTCATCTGTTCTTGATCTGTGGGTTGGACGTTGTCGTTGACGATTCGAGGGGGCTGGCCCGCGACAGCTTCGATGATTGGCAGCGGTGGCCAGTTGCCTGGATCGTGGGGATCTTTCTGTTGACGACGAATGGTGTCGGGGTGCAACGGCCACATGTCGTTGCTGTAGGGGATTCCGTAGAACTGGTCGAATCCTTGATTGGTTGGCAAGAATTTGGGGTGATGTCCCAGGTGCCATTTTCCGTGGCAGGCGGTTCGATAGCCAGCGGATCGGCAAACTTCGGCGAAGGTGGTTTCGGACGGAGCGAGTCCAACCTTGGCTTGAGGTCCGAGGGCACCGGAAAGTCCAAGTCTTCGGTGGTAGCAGCCGGTCAGAAGAGCCGAACGTGACGCGGAGCAGACTGCGGAAGAAACACTGAAGTCGGTGAACTTGCGGCCTTCGTTGGCGAGTCGATCCAAGTTCGGTGTGGAGTAGCCCTTGGCACCAAAAGGACCGATGTCGGCGTAAGCCATGTCGTCCATGAAGATCACGACGATGTTGGGGCGTGACCCCGCGACATCATCGGGATCGGCGGCAAAAGTTGGGGTGGGAAGAATTGTGAAGACGGCGGGGAGGCAAAACGGCAGGAGATAGGGGATTCGCATGAGGTGGGTCAATCAGGGAGGAAGGTTCTCTGGGCCGCGCTGGCCCACCCTGTTTTACCATGAACAAAACCCCGGATGATCAATGGACCGGTTTCGCCCAAAGGAAGCGAAAGTGTTTGCAGGACTCGTTTGCCGGCGGGAACTTCGATGTGGTGCTCGGTGATCGTGGTTCCGTGGGCATCGTGATCGTTGGGCGAATCGGTGGGCGTTTGAGTGATCGCGGTCAACGGTCGTTCAATGGCGACAATCAACGTCCCGGCGATGGGGCTGGTGACGGCGACACTGAGTGATCGTGCGGCGACATCGTCGGTGGATTCGATGGACAGGTCCAGCGGTTGCGGCGGGTGCAGACGCAAGGTCGGGTCGCCGAGCAATTGATAGAGCGCGGCATGTTCCAAACGTTCTTGTTGCAGATCCGTGCCCGCCGGCGAGATCATCGACGCGAGCGTGTCGACCATCACTCGCATTGTGGATTGCGTTCCTTTCTCTTTGGACTGCAGGCTGCGGGCGGCATGCAACATCGCGTCACCGATTCGGTCGCATCCGGTGTTTTGAGGGCCGCCCGAGTAAACCGATTCCAGCAGTCCCAATCCCATGCAAGCGTTTCCATAGGGCATCGACAAACGCGATGAAGCTATCACCGCGATAGGGCCTCCGTCGGCGAGTATCATTCGTTCGGCCAAGCAGTCTCCTGGTGCGTCGTAGGCGCCGGCAAAACAAGCGAGCAACACGGCGATGGTTGCGCCTTCGGGGGCTCGTTTAAGCTGATTTGCGTTTTGATTGTTGAGCAACGATTCAACTGACCATTGTTCACGTGCTGCAGGCGTGCCATCGGGAGCCGTTGTTTTCAACAGTTCGAGGCGATCGATTTGTCCGTGACCGGCATACACCCAGAAACGGGCTCCCGTGCGGTAGCGATGAAGCACCGCATCGGTGAATGATTCACCCGCCGGGCAAAACGGATGGTTGGGGCTGGCATATGCGATCTGTGGTTTCGTATCCGCTGGCAAGACGGTCGTGATGACACCACGAGTGACGGATTCAATGGCGGTGTCGACCATGGCACCGAAGCCGCCGACTCCGCCGGTCAATTGAAATGAACGTCGCCAGAGTCCGAAGTCGTCTGAGTTTTCATAGGCTTCGATGCGCTGGATCACGCGAGTGAGTTGCTCGGCCGATCGAACGGGTAGGCGGCCAATCGCAGCGTCACTGATCTTGTCGCCGTCACGATCACCATAAGGAAGGTCGCTGGGCAAAGCGGATGTGGATCCGAATCGCGAAGTGACCGGGGCTGGGATCATCCAGGTTGGTATTTGATGTGGTTGATCGCGACGTGTGTCGTAGTCGGGCGTGTCGCCGACCAAGACGATGTAACGAGTTTCCGGACCGCCAGCATTCCAGATCTGTTGATGCGTGAGGGCTGCGGTGTCGCCCGGACGAGCGATCGCGATTCGCAGTCCCTGGTCGGATCGCATTTGGATCCAAGGCTGCAGGGCTTCGTCGAGCTCAGGTGCCGCGACGACGACGACGTCTGCTTCATCGGCCTGTGCAGCGGAGGTCAGGGTGAACGCGGAACAAAGTCCCAGCAAAACCAACGTGCATGAGCAGAGGGATATCGTGCGACTGGTCATTGCGATCCATCTCATCAGAGGTTCTCGAGTTTGCCGAGCGACATCATTGGCTCATCCAACACTCAGGGCGGCCGGCTTCATCATGCATCATCAAGCGAATCATCGGAAGTTGAATCTTCCAGGATGTGCCCGGACAGCTCACCACGGTAACGGCAGGATTCCAGGAACGATTCCAGTAAAACTTGGGCGGCAACGGCATCGACTCGTTGTTTCGTCTTCTTTCGAGTCGTTTTTCCTTGTCGAATTTTCGCATTGGCTGCGACAGTTGTGAAACGTTCGTCGAATAGCCGCGTTGGCAAGCCAGTCGTTTCTTTCAGCCAGGCGGCGAATTTTCGGCTTTCTTTGCTTTTGTCGCTCTCGCCGCCGTCGCAGTGAATTGGAAGGCCAACCACCCAAGCGGAGATTCGTTCGGACTTTGCCAGGTCAATGAAATACTGGGCGTCCTTCTCCGGCGTGCTGACTGGATGGATTTCGAGCGGACTGGCCAGGATCCAGTCGGGATCGCAAATCGCGACGCCGATGCGAACGGTTCCATAGTCGACCGATGCCAATCGTCCGGTCGCAGGGAATCCGTCGTCGGCAGTGGTGGTGGGAGTGGACATTCGAGTCATGGGCGAAATGGACGTTGAATCAAAAAAAGAATCACTCGCCGGGCGAGGGTTCGTCCGGCGAGTGATTCGGTTGATTCTATCGTGTTCGCTCGAAACAGAGGACTCCAAGCAGTTGTCCGATGCTTCGAGCGAAATCCATTTCGGAGATGGTCACGATTTGTCAGAAGGCTTCCGCGTCGAGGGTCTCGCGCATTGCCGCGGTCCCGAGTGCGCCCCACACTCCGTAAGGGCTTTCGACACCGGGTTGGTCGATGTACGCCTCTTGGTTACCCGATTCAATTGAATCGGTGATGAATCGAACCGCACCGTCTCCTAGCAGAATGTGGCAACCACCTTGGTGTCTGCTGGCCGCGGTATAGGTTCCCTCTCGGCCGTCCGTGTTGTGGGACTGACAGCTTTCTTTGTTCGGAGGCCGGATGGTGTTGATCATCGTGTACATCCCCAGAGCACACATCCATCGATGCCCTCGGTTCCATTGGTCGGCTCGGCCGTACTGCAGTTCCGCGGTCGGCAAATAAAACTGAGGCCGCTGAGGGTCAATCGCGTTGGTTGTGCAAGCAGCGGCGGTCGGGTTGGTGAAAACCGCACCGTCACCGATGAAGACTGGTTGGCCGATGATTTCACGGTTTCCCGCGTCTGTGCAGATCTCGCCCATCATGATTGTGTTTGACAGTCCATCGAGGATGTCACGAAACGCGGTCGCTCGTCGGGTTTTGAAAACACCTCGCAGGAACTGATCAGCTGCTTGTGGGTTGCCGGGCGTCCCGTTGTCATTGATGCCACCGCGGTCGGTCCAGTTGATGCCATCGCCGATGCAAGCTGCGTAGTTGTTCATCCCAAACTGGCCAGCCGTTGGGACGGTCGGGTCGCTCGGGCAGCGGAACGTTCCGACAGTGGTTCGCCATGGATCGTAGCCGGTGTCCCAAGGGGCGGGGCCCATCGCTGGGTAGGTGTTTCCATTGGATGCAACAAACGGGTTGCTGATTTGTTCCCAAAAGGCTTGTTGTTCAATGAACGGAGTCATCGGAACGAGAACGCTGAGCATCAGAACGTTGTCGGGGCCACCAGCCACGTGCGCTGTGCCGCCACCGTGTTGAGGCAAGCGGTTGTAAGCGGAATGGTAGTTGTGCAGCGCGAGGCCAAGCTGCTTCATGTTATTGCCGCACTGCATTCGGCGTGCAGCTTCTCGGGCGGCCTGAACGGCTGGCAATAGCAGGCCAACAAGTACGCCGATGATGGCGATGACAACGAGCAACTCAACCAGAGTAAACCCGCGTCGGGAAACCTTGGAATTCATTAGGAACCCTCAAAAAGAAGAACGGAAGAGAAAAGTGGGATGGGAATGTGTCGTAGCGATTCATTGCCCAAATTGCCGTGTTTCGGGCGGTAAATTATCGTAGGTGTTTTTGGTTTATTTCCGGTCTGCCATGCTCGGTTGTTGGTAGTGCTGTTCCTGAGCTTTGATTTCTTCTTCCGTCATCGGCGGTGGCGGATCAGTCGTCGTGATCGACGTATCAGGCCCGCAGCCGGCGAAAACAGCGAAAAAGGCAGCTGTGGCGAGAAAGTGAGAGAGGCGGTGCATCGCGATGAATCCTGTGAAAATGGATGGTTCTCTGGGGGGAGATTGGGACGCCAAAGCTTTCGATCCGGTTGCCCGAAAAGCGAACCGATTTCCCTTAATGGCATTTAGTGAGTAAATATCTTAGTTTACGGACCTGTGAAAAGGGGTTCAATGTAAAAAATCAAATTCACGATGTGTTTCAATGCGGATACGCAAAGCGAGAAACGAATGAAAAAGCACGCGAGGCCGTCTCAACGGGAACCGGCGAATGCCAGAACAACGCGAGGTGATTCGTTAAGCGAACGCCCTAGCCTGCCCTCGCGCCAATCGCAACTGAAATGGCAGCATGGATTGGTGATCCTCTGCATCGCTTTGGCGGTCCTGGTCGGGCGTCATTTCTGGCAACGTTCACGCGTCAACGAATTTCGCAACGCAGCACAGGTTGCGACGGAGAGTCAACGTTGGGGGCACTTAGCGTCGATATCGAAGATGTGGATGGAGTACCGGCCTGGTGATCCCGAAGCACGTTTCGCAGCTGGATTGGCCGCGTACATGCGTGGTGATGAATCGACCGCTCGAGACTTGTTGGAGCCCATTGAGCCGGAGCTTCCGATGTTCGCCGAGCGTTGTGTTCTGATGGCGAAGATGGCGTCAGATGCCGAGCATCTGCCAGCCGTTCCGATCGAGTACTTGAAGCAAGCGATTGAGTCCAATCCAAGCTTGACTGAACACCGTCGTCTACTGCTTCGACAGTATGGTTTGACGTTTCAACAGCAAGCGATCACACCGCTCGTCAATGACGCGGTTGCGAACGAAGCGGATACACCAGCGATGTACGTCTACCTTTTGGCAGGTTCGATCGTGACGTATAGCGATGGAGAAACGTTCGCGAGCCAATGGGCAGAGCTGGCTGACGATCCCGAGCCCTACTTGGTGATGGCGTATCGTCATGCGGCACAGGCAAAACGATTGAACGAAACGGGATTGGATACGACGCGAAAAGAGTTCGACGAGGAAACAGTTCGCTTGCATCAGCGACTGGATGATCTGTCCATGCGATACCCAGAGAATACAGAACTGATTTTGGAACAGGTCGAGGAAGCGTCCAGCGAGGGCGATGCGGAAGAGATGCGACGATGGTTGGCAAAAGTACGGGTATCCAGCGCCGGCGATCCGAGGCCTTGGCATTGGAAAGGCGTGATGCATGTGATGAGGCAAGAATGGGAACAAGCCGAAGCGGCACTCCGCGAATCGATTCGGCGAGATCCATTCGATTGGATCGGTTGTCATCAACTCGGAACCGTGTTGGCTCACCAGGGCGACGTCGACGCGTCCAAGCGATACCTCGAACTTGGTGCGCTCGGCAACCAAATTCGTCGCGAAATCACCGATCTGAAATCGATCGATCAATTGACTCCATCACTTTTGCGTCAAATGCATCGCTTTGCACTCTCCGCTGAGCAACCACTCATCGCGGAACGCTTGGAGACGCTGGTCGAAAGGGCGACGCGATGAGACGTGTGTATGTGCTGCTGGTTGTGTGTTGGTTGGTGAGTCTGGGGTGCTCGCGAGAAGACTCCAAACTATCTGAAGTAGTCTCCGCTGAGTCGGTACCGGCTGCCAAAGAGAACGGCCGTTTGTTCACGGACATTGCGTCCGAGACAACGGATGAACAGGCTGAGCCGGCGAACAACGAACAGCTGGCTGAAATAACGCGAGAGGCATTGGCGGAGTCTTTGTCTTTCCAAGACGCCTCGAGTGAGCTGGGTTTGAAGTTCGAGTATCGCACCGGCCAGCAATCCAATTTGTGGATGCCGGAATCGATGGGTGGAGGCGTTGGCGTACTCGACCATGACCTCGATGGTTTGCCAGACTTGGTTTTTTCGCGAGGTGGCAATCGGCGACCGGGCGATCTTTCTGCTGAAGCTTGTTTCGCTCTGTTTCGCAATCGAAACGCGAAAGCCTTTGAGTTGACGCCGGCTGCTTTCGGCGACGTTCAGTCCGACTACGGGCAAGGTCTCGCTGTTGGGGATTTCAACTCAGATGGTTTCGAGGACGTGTATCTGACAACGACTGATAGAAATCTCTGCTTTCAAAACTGCGGTGATGGGACGTTTGTCGACGTCACCGACCAAGTCCTCGTTTCCGCGGAGGATCGTTGGAGCACGTCCGCTCAGTTCGCCGATTTGAACGGCGACGGACTGTTGGATTTGTACGTGTGCAACTACCTGATGTATGACATGATCGCGGGCCCAATCTGCCGCGACACGAATGGGGAAGGTCGATTGTGTCGCCCGCAAGAATTCGCGTCTTGGGAAAACCAAGCGTTCATCAATCAAGGCGATGGGACCTACCTGGACGAGGCAAACTCGCTCGGATTGACCGCTGCCGATGGCAAGAGTTTGGGCGTCGCGATCGCCGACTTTGATCGCGACGATCGACTGGATGTCTACGTCGCCAACGACACGACGGCCAACTTCCTGTTCCGCGGCAATGAACAAGGCATGTTTTCAGAAGAGGCCGTGATTCGCGGTTGTGCGACCAATCAGCGAGGTGAGTTCGAGGCGGGAATGGGAGTGGCGGTTTCGGATGTGGATCGCGATGGATGGCTGGACATTTTTTGCACGAACTACTTCAACGAGTCCAACACGCTGTATCGCAACTTGGGGAAGTCTGGATTTCAGGATGCCACTTCGTCATTGGGGTTGGCGTTGCCGTCCCAGTCGGTGCTCGGGTTTGGAGCGACGTTCTGTGATTTCAACCACGATGGTCACGACGAGTTGTTCGTGACAAACGGTCACGTCGACAACCATCCAAAGAACAAACTGCAGAAGATGCCGCCCCAATTGTTTGCTCTTTCCGGTGAGCAGTTCGAGGACATCAGTCCGTCGCTTGGGCCGTTTTTCTCAGAGCCCAAGATTGGTCGCGGCGTCGCGAAAATCGATTTTGATACGGATGGCGATATCGACTTTGTCGTGGTGCATCAAAACGGACCGGCGGCGTTGTTGATGAATCAGCGGCAGCAAACCAAAAGCAATTGGTTGCAGGTCAAGTTCGTGGGGAGATCTTCACCGCGGCATGGACAAGGTGTGAAGGTGCAGGCCGTCCAAGATGGACGCCGTCAGTTTCAAGAGATCACCGGTGGCGGAACCTATCTTTCGACGGATCAGAAAATGGCTCATTTTGGCTTTGCGTCGGATGAAGTGATCTCGCTCGAAGTTCGCTGGCCGAGCGGGCGTGCTCAGCGTTTTGATGACGTTCGAGCGAATCAGGTTCTGGAGCTGATCGAATCCGATGACACCGGCTCATCGTCTCGAGCTATCGTTCGCTGAGAGACTTGCCGCTTGGCCGCTCGATCGCAGTCGCCCGGTCCAGTGGTGTGCCGAGCAGTGGCGTTCCATCATCGGAGACATTCATGGGTTGCAAGTGAAGGGCTCGGTTCCATCCGTGCTCGGGACCCACTTTGGCGTGAAAGATGTGCCACCATTGTTTGTCGTCCAGCGACTTTGCGAAGCAGGAGTGACCGACGCCGTAAACGGTCTCGGTGCTTTGGAAAGCCGGTTCGGGTAACTTTTTCCAGGCACCGGGAGCCAACGGGTTGTCCTTCACCAATTCCAATCGACCGATCTTGTAAGTTGGCAACCAAGAGGCGCCGCAGGAATAGAGCAGCGATGTCTTTCCTTTCGCTTTAAAAACCTCAGGGCCTTCGTTGAGCCCCCGTTGAGAAGCATCGGGTTCCACTCGTTCCCACAGATAGTCGTCGTTGTCGCAAATAAGAACGCGAGGCCCCGACAATTCGGTCGGTGAGCTCATCGGAGCGATGTAGAGGTATTGATTGTCACTGCCCGGTTTGTCCCATCCCGACCAGATTGCGAACAACTGGTCGTTGTGATTCAGAAGGGTCATATCGATCGACCATATGTTAGGCGATTGTCCGTCTTCGCCATCTCCGGTGGCCATGGGGCCGTGCAGGTTGTACTCGCCCAGCGGGTCAGATGTCTTGGATTCCAAGACATAGGTCAGATGATTAGCGTTGTCTCCATCCGAAGCCGCAAAGTAGACGTAGTACCGGTCACCGACCACATGCAGTTCGGGAGCCCAGACTTCTTTCGAATAAGGTCCTTCGTCAGGTGCTTTCCAGACAAGGTGACGTTCCCCCATTGTGGTCAGATCGTCGCTTTCAAAGATGAGAATGCCACGGTCGTTGTCTGATTTGCACCACAGATAGCGAGCTTGATGTGGATCCCGAATCACCCAAGGATCGGCGCCTTTTGCGATCGGGTTTTGGAAATGCTGCCGAGCATCAACTGTGGAAGAGTCCTGTGCGTTCGCATCGCCACCTAGAGAAAAGCCGAAGAAACACGCCAAAACCAATCCCGCTGCCACTTGCATGCAACGTCCGCCACCAGCACTCATTGATATTTCCGCTCGAAATTGAAGAATGGATTTCCCAATCGATGCGTGGGGAACGCAAAGATCCGTTGTCATCCTAGTCGAGCGTGCCAAGTGGATACAGCAGAGACTCTATCGTTGAGTCCATTTCAGCCACAGAGTGGCTACTTCATCATCACGCGGCGGAGGAAACCGTGCTGCTGGTGAGCCGAGCCGACGCACCAAGTTTCTTTCACATCAAAGTGGCGGAAAGTCTTGTCCGCTTCTTGGAAGAGCTTTCGAAGCCGAGCCCGGGTGACTTCGTGTTTTTCGCGAATGTCGTCGTCGACATCGTGCGGTGTCTTCAGTGACGCGAGGTTTCGCTTGGATTGTTCGGCTTCCTCCGCGGTGACCTTGGTTCGTCGAGCAACCACAGCGGTGGCATCTTCTCCACCACTTTCGTAGGACCAGAACCAAACCGAAACCGGCGAGATCAAAAGCATTGTTGTTTTGGATGCCCCAGCGTCAACGAATGCGAGCGTGGGTTGTTTGCCTGAGACCGACACCTCCGCGGTGATCTCTTCGTCCTGTTCTTCGGAAGCCTCTTTCCCGTTCTTCGCTTTCGACTTTTTGTTCTTCGTTGGCTTCTCTTCGGGAGGTGAAAGCAACTCTGCAAACTCGTGAGCAGCGAAGTTAGCCAAAGCGATGGGAGACGGGATCAGTCCATCAATTTTCAGGCCTCCAATCCCGAGAAGATCGACACGTCGGCTGACGGCGAGTTTGGTTGCGGCGGCCATGACCACAGGGCGTCCGATCGTGCTCTCTTTTTGCAGGGGTGCGACCCATGAAATCAGTGCCAGGTCTTCTGTCGAGATTGGAATGCGAGTTTTGACCTCGGTTTCGATCAAGCGTTCGGCGTCTTTGTCTTTGACGGGTGGCAGCTCACAGAAACGAGCAACACCATCGCAGGCGGGCAAGTTCGCGTAGACAAGTGTGTTAGCGACATCGATTTCTTCCAACAACCGAGTGATCGCTTCGGGTACCAATTCGCTCGCTGATTTTGAGCCACCGCGGCAAGTTGGGTTTTTGAATTCGACTCGGTGGGTGGCTTCCACGATCGGTTGTTCACTGCCTTTGTCCATTCGCAATTTGACGGCAGTGACCGCGGAAGAGCCAACGTCGATTCCCCAGGCTGGTTTTGCTTTGCCTAATCCGAGTTTTGCCATCACGCCCTTCTTGGGCAGCAAGTTTCCGGTGATTCGACCGAGCCCGAGTGCTTGCAGTGCCAAGCCGATTGCAACCGCGAACGGCGCCATTGATTGGGGGCGTTCTTTCAGTTCCTCGAAGTTCAGCGACTGAGGACTGGCGAGGACGCCCACGCGACCGCCGATCCAGCTCTTCGCATCGGCTCGCCAAGGTGCCAAGCCATCGCGGGCGGTTGGTCGTTTGGACTTCACCGCTTTTGAAAGTTGTTTGACGCAGTCCGCGGCTTTCCCATCCGAAGGAAATTCCTTTGCGTATCGCATTGCCAAACGGCCGAGTGCATTGGTTGCGTAAGGTTCCACATCGAATTGCTTCGACAGCCAGCAAGCCAAGTCGCTTCGTCGGAAGAGTTCGTTGTATTGATCGTTGTGGCAAATCGTCGGAAGTGACGTCAGCATGTTTCGGGCAGCTTCGTATTCTTGTCGAACGCAAAGTCTCTCGGCGCGTCGCAACAGCTTGTCACCCACTTGCTGCGAAAGTTGTTGATACCTTTGATTGTCAGGTTGCAGTTCCAGCAGTTGCTGCAGTAGCCCGGCAACCTGCGCATAGCTCTTTTCCTCCAGGCATTGCTGCAGTTCACTGTGCAGTGCTTTGAGCTGGTCCAAGTGGACTTGGCTGCTTTGCCGAATGCGACGGGAGTCTTCGTCAAGCAAGTTTTCAGGAACTTGAACGAGCAGTTTGACTGCCGTCGAAAGGTCGTTTTGAGCGTGAGCTTCTTTGGCCGCGGCGATTCGCTGGTTGGCTTGCGTGTTGACCTTTTCTTGCAGGTTTTCGACTTTGCCTTTTGCTGCAACCGCCTGTTCTTGGACGGATCTGAAGCGGTAGTCGCTGTTCTTTGCTAGGAGGTTGAGCAAGCCCAAGGCACGATCGTATTCGTGATTTTTTGCAGCGGTGACCGCATCGGCGAGCTTTGTCTCTTGTTCCGCGATTCGTTTTTCCAGCCACGCGTTCAAGTCTTGCCCGCAACCAACGCAAAACTTCTGAGTCAGGCTCACCAAGCCACCGCACTGAATACATTTCTCATGCAGAACATGACCGCAACCGCCGCAGAACTGAGCGTCGGGAGCATTCGAATGTTTACACGCACCACACGCTAAAGCTGTGGAAGTGGAAGAAGTAACGGACATCGCTGTGAACCCAGATCAGGCATCAATGAAACCAATCGCTTGAGCTTAGTGATGCCCCGCTACTCGGGAAGGCTTCGAAACGAGGGTTCACCAACCTCACACTGAATGTTTATCATTTCTTCACTTTTGGGATTGGGGTCGACCGCAGTCGTGCGACGAATGAGTCTTGGAGTTGGTGAGTAGCGAGGCCAAGCGGCGACGGCGTTTCCATCGGGACCAGAGAGCCCATGAACCGTGTCAATCTGTATTCGAAGGTGTTGCTTCAGGACTTGAATAGGCTTCCAACCCATTTTGAGCTGTTTCGTCAGACTGTTCTTGGGCTGGACCATGCAAGCGAACGACCAGCACTTGTGTGATGACTTTCTCACGACTGTTCCGCTCCAAGCCTGTCAGCACGAAACTCTTGCCTGGAGACAGCTTGAACTCCGAGTCAATCTTCTTGACCGTGGTTCGTTGGGTAATGTCCTGCCCCGGTCCGAGAGTTTCCAGCGAGGACGCGTATTGGAAAGTGTAGCTTTCCTGATCACCAGGCCGGACCAGCAGGTTGAGTTTGAACGTGGTGTCGCCCATCGTGGTCGATTGATGCACGCGACTTCCCGGCGTGACACTTATTTCATGGTGCACCATCAAACACGCCGATTTGCAGTCGCCAAGCTCGGCGAGAACTTTGTCGGAGTTCTTGATCGAACTTGAGCTCGCCAGTTTCTTCGTCAGTTCGGGTTCCTGTGTCGAATCGAGTTCAAACCACTGAATCGTCACCCGATTCTGTTCGGCTGATAAACAGGGGGCCGCGAGCCCGAACAATAAGAGCGGAAGAGCGAAGAGCCGCATTGGGAAACGCCAGTTGAGACAGGAAAGTCAATGGAAAGTATCCATTGGATACCACATCGAAATTTGACGTCGGAAGACTGATGTCGTCGGCTCGAAACCCAGAAATATATCTCTCCGTTTGCGATTGGTTGTGGTACTTTTGGGTTCGAAGGAATAGCCAACGTACGGCCCAGGCGATGCGGGGCGTTCGGCGAACTGAAAATAATCCATTGAATCGGCAGTGTCATTACACGGAGGTCACCCATGGTTTCGAAGTTCATCGCGATTGCATTCTTGGCGGTCGCAGCAGCGGAACTTCATGCCGAGTCACCCATTCGCGAATTTCGGGAGGGGTTGATCGGCCAGTGGGAAGTTGCTTCCTCAGAAAGGAATGGAAAGTCGCATACCAATCCAACGATCATTGAAACGGTTGTTGTCGAAGAGAATTCAATCCGCCTCATCGATACAACAGGTGGCGAACGCCGTTTGGATTACCAGCTGCTGCTCGGCGAGACTGGATGGGCAATCGATCTGTACCGAAGAGGTGGCAAAGCAGATGCGATCCTGTTTCCGAGTCGCATTGACATGCATCAAAACAAATGGCGGGTGCTTCTGCCGCTGAACGACAACGCTTCGCACTCAAGGCCCGACTCCTTCGATACATCGGTGAACCGGAACTGGATTCTGTTGGAGCTCAAACGCGCTGGGTCGTCGTTGTCGTCCGCGACACAGCCGAACCGTGCCACAGCCGGTCTTTCCCAACGAGATTCCAATCCAGTCAATGAGTCAGCACCTCACCCTGAATTGGACGCCAACTTAGTGCCGCCGTCCGTTGATGCCGGTATGATGGCGGATGACCTCGGTCGAATGCAGCGGCTTGATTCTAGCAAGGTGCAGCGATCGATTGACTTGATCGAGACCAATCCGCGTCGCGAAAAATGACCTGGATCATTGCTCACTGCTTCTTTGTTTTTTGACGTGGGACGGTGCCGACGTCGTGGCATGGCAGTGGTGGAAGCGCGCTGAGGAAAAGTCGGCCGTAAGGTTTGGATCGAATTCGAGGGTCGAGAACCACAACCATCCCCGAGTCATCGCGGGTGCGGATCAGACGCCCAAAGCCTTGCCGGAATTTGATCACCGCTTCAGGCAATTGGTAGTCAGGGAATGGATGGCCACCGCGGGCACGGATCGTTTCGAGCCGTGCTTCGAGTAGCGGATGGTCGGGAACGGAGAACGGCAATTTCGTGATCACGACGTTGGTGAGAGCGTCACCCGGTACATCGACTCCCTGCCAGAAGCTGTCCGTTCCAAGTAGCACTCCGCGAGGATCTTTGCGAAAGGAGTCGAGCAGTTGAGTTCGATTTTGATCACCGGCTTGGCTGTACAGATGAAGGTCACGTTCGATGCACCAGGGCGTGATGGCCTCCGCACATTTGCGGAGCAACGAGTAGCTGGTGAAAAGCACAAAGGCATGGCCATCGGTGTGCCCGACGAAGCGTTTGATTTGCTGGGGAAGTGCGGCTTCGAATTCGTCTCGTTTCGCCGATGGATCCGGAAGTCCGCGAACGATGATCAGCTTGGCTTGTTTCTCGTAGTCGAAGGGGCTGCCGACTTGGAGTGAGCGCCCAGTCGTCAGGCCAACGCGACTGCGGAAGAATTTGAACTTGTCTTGTTCGCCAGTCGCAAGCGTGGCACTGGTCATGATGACCGAGCCGATTTCCTCATTCTGAAACACTTCTTCGCGAAGCGTTTGGCCGATGTCGATTGGTGAAGCGGACAGGGAGACTCGGTCCATTCCGCGTCGACTGCCGGAGGTCTCGACCCAGTAGACCGATTCTTGTTTGAGCGATTGGTCCAACCATTCGCGAAGGCCGCCGGCCAATGCGAGCAGTCGATCGTGGGCAGACTGGAAGTCTTGACGGTCGGAGTCGTTGTCTTGTCCGTCCGCATGTGCTCGCAGTCGCCGTGCGAGGATCTCCATCGGTTCGCTGAGTGGGTTTGGCACGACTTCGGGATGATGCACGCGACCATTGCGTGAGCGTGATTCTTGCATCCAATCCAGCACACCGGCGAACATTTCGCTGGCCGCGAATCGGCATCGGTCGACCATTTTTTGCAAGGCTTCCAGCTCGTGAGCGACGAGCAAACCCTTTTGCTGGCGATCGTTGTAAAGACGATCGAACAGGTAGTCGAATTGGCCGCTGGTCAGCCGAATACCAAGGTGATCCCCCGCGACGGATTCAATCGTGTGACATTCGTCGAGGATGATCGCGTCGTAGTCGGGAAGAAGGGAAACGCCTTGCCGACGCATCGCAATGTCGGTGAACAGCATCGCGTGATTGACGATCAGCAGTTGTGCGTTTTGAGCGCGACGTCGGGCTTGGAAGTAAAAGCAGTCTTTGAAGTTGGGGCATTTATTGCGAAGGCAATTGCCCGTGTCGCTGCGGACCTCGTCCCAGACTTGACCATCGGGTTTGATCGGCAGCGTTGATAGTGACCCGTCCGGCGTGTTGTCGGACCACTTTCGGATCTCGCGAAGCTGTTGCATCTGGAAATCGTTGGCCATCAACGACACCGATTTTTCAACCGCTCGTCCCATTCGCCTTAGCGAAAGGTAGTTGTTTCGGCCCTTCACCAGCACCGCGGAAAACTCCCGCGGGATCACGCTGTTGAGCAGCGGGATGTCTTTGCCTATCAGCTGTTCTTGCAGGCTGATCGTGTGCGTCGAGATCAGAACGCGTTTGGGGCGATCGGGGTCTTTGTCTCGATCACTGGCCGGGCCAACTCGGTCGTCGGCGTCGTCCGTCGAACGCTTTGGCTTTTTGGTTCCGGGTTCGGTTTGATCCGACGTCGCGTGAAGGATCGCGGCCGCCAGATACGCGAAGCTCTTTCCGGTACCCGTGCCCGCTTCGACGACCAAGTGCTCGCGGTCGGTCAGTGCCGATGAGACCGAGCGAGCCATCTCGAGTTGTTGTTCGCGAGGTTCGTAGCGAGGCAGTCGGCGGCTGATGCTTCCGCCGGGACCCAGAATCGAATCGATCGAGAGTGGTTCGCTCACGAGGAGGCCTGTTCAGAATCTGGTGTCAGCGAACGGTCATAGATGCGGTGGGTTTTGCTTCGGGTGGCTCCGCCACGTTCGATCGTTCCCCGCGAAAGTTGGTTGCTCTCGAGCACCCAAGAAAACTCACCCATCTCGATTCCGAATTTGATTGCTTCGGGCAAGATCTTGTAAAGCGTGACCAAACCCAGGCCCCACTTTTGATATTCCGGCAGAACGTTGGCGCTGACCAACCGGAGACGCTTGAGCTTCTTGCGTCCCATCAAAAGTTTTAGCCATCCAAATGGGAACAATTTGCCGCCGATCTTTTTGATCAACGGGTTGTAGTCGAGCAGGCCAAATCCCGCGCCGACAGGCTTGCCATCGATTTCTGCGATGCTGGTGAGTTTGGGAAGCAACAGGTTCTTCAGACCTTTGCTTTGGTCGTCGACTTCGGCTTCGCTCATCGGGACATAGCCCCAAGTTCGCTGCAGCGATTGGTTGTAGATGTCCAGGAAGACGCGGACGTCGGCGTTGAAGTTCTTCGGATCGATCGATCGGCACTCGGCATTGAAACGGCGAGTTGATTCCTCGATGACAAACAATAGCTTGGGGTCGAGTGTTTCGAGAATGTCGATCGAGGCTTCGTAGCTGTAGAGGTCTTGTGACTTTTCGAAGCCCGCGGCGTGGATCAGGCGTTCGTAGTACGGATGGTTGTACGGAATCAGGAAGGTCGGTGGCGTGTCGAACCCATCGACCAACAAACCGACTTCATAGTTCAGGCTGGGGTGGACTGGTCCGCGGACACCCGTCATCCCACGTTCTTTCAACCAGTCCGCTGCGGTGTTGAGAAGCTCGATGGCGGCTTCCTCGTCGTCTTCGCATTCGAAGAATCCGAAGAACCCGCGAGTCTCTTCGTGGTAGCGGTTGTGGGCGTGGTTGACGACTGCGAGAACTCGCCCGACGACTCGTTCACCACGTCGCACCAGGAAGGTTTGGCCTTCCGCGTCGTCGTAGAATGGGTGGTGCTTGAATCCGACCAATTTGACCCGTTCGCTCCACAATGGCGGCACCCAATTCGGATCGTCGCGGTAGAGACGTTTTTCGAGATCGAGGAATGCCTTTTGGTCTTGGCGTCCGGAAACGGGTTGGCACAACACATTTTCGGACATTCGTGAGGTCAGGGGTTGGTGGCAGAGAAGGTGTTTGGCAAACGTTAGAAGATAGCAGACTCGGGTTGGTTCTCCCATCGAAGCGAATGTGCAAAAGTGTTGCCCCATGGAAACCATACGAAGTTTGCAAAATGCTGCCGTCCGCCGAATTGTCTCGCTGCGTCGTTCTCGGAAACGACGTGCTGCCGGGGTCGTTTTGGTGGACGGTCCGCGAGAATCTTTGCGGGCCATCGAGGCTGGATTGAAACTGGCTGCGTTCTATGAAATCGAGTCGAAGGCGTCTGACTCAGCGAACCAGTCCGAGATGCCGGAGCAGGCCGTCGCCAGACGGCACGCGATGGATGCCGGGGTGCATCGCTGGGTGACAGCGGATGTGTTTCGGAAAATCGCCTACACGGCATCGACGGATCGCTGCGTGGCGGAGTTTGTGGCTCCGGACGATTCTCTGGAGCAGCTTGCGAACCACTCGTCATTCAACGATGGGCTGATTCTGGTACTCGATCGAGTGGAGAAGCCGGGCAACTTGGGGGCGGTGTTTCGGTCGGCTGATGCAGCAGGCGTGTCAGCGGTCTTGTTGTCGGATTGCCCGTCGGATCGATTCAATCCCAATGCAATTCGAGGCTCTTTGGGGGCGGTTTTTACGGTGCCGTCTGTATCGGGCAGCGAATCAGATGTCAGTTCGTTTCTGCAAACGCATGGCTATCGAGTTGCCGCGATGCGAGTGGAAGGTTCCCGGCCACTTTTCGAATTCGATCTGCGAGGCAAGGTCGCGGTTGTGCTGGGCAGCGAGGCGGATGGTTTGGCTGGCCGCTGGGCCGGTGACTCAGTTGAACCGGTGGCGTTGCCAATGGCGGGTCACGTCGACAGTTTGAACGTTTCGGTGAGTGCCGCGGTTGTGGCCTACGAAGCGGTGCGGCAACGAAGCATCGGCTAGCGAATCAGCCGAGCGATCCGGTTGTGAAACAGGTTGTGAAACAGGTTGTTGGTTTCTGCATGCGTGATTTGATCGCAATTGTCCTCTTAAGTGGATGAGCGATTCCGCTCAGTCGAGTGGGCGTGGCAGGTTCAAGCCGCATCTGTGTCAAGACTGATCCAACAGAACCAAACCTTCGATCTGGCAAAATCGTTAATGCCGGAACCACCCGGCGACGATACAGAGGGTGTTCGGAGGTCCGGTGAGTAACTTCGCCTGGCAATCGACGCGGAATATGTGCCGGGGGGGCACATGATCCTAGAAAGATCGTGAGCGTAAGGATCCGCCATGCTGATTGGCAAGACAATGAACCCGACGGGATCGAACCACGTGGGCCGCCGCTGCAAACGCGAAAGGCTGGCTCGTTGGTTGACCCAAGCCGTTGTTTGGGGTGGTTGCATTGCCGCGAGCCAGGTTGCTGGGAACACAGCATTGGCGGACGAGACAGCAACCGCGAAACTGCCGCCGATTCGTTTGGTGTCGGGGACCGTTCAAAGCAACCCGTTTGTGGAACGTTCCGCTTCGCAAGCCGCAGGTGCTTCGGCCGTTCGCGGCGATGCTGCGGCGAGCAATGTGAACTTGATCCAGACGCAGGACGTCACGGTGCCGGGCGGACAAACGGTCCTGTATCCGATTCGTCAAACATCCGACCAAACATTGTCGGAGATCAAACTCAAATCGATCGGTACCGCGGTTGGTTTGCTGCCGATCGGTGCTCCAGCGACGCAGCAGACACCATTGGTTGTGGAGCCTGCTCGCGTTCCTCAGCCCAGAATCAATCCACACGCTCAGCCAGATTACGATCGAGCTGAGTCGGGCGGCATCGTCGAGTTGACGCCCGCTCGGGTGTCGACCGAGGTCGAACCAAAGCAAACAGAGGTGCAGTGGCAGCAGCCCAAGATTGCTAGCCAGCCATCGCCTGTCATCGAACAAGAAGCCGTCACCACGGAAGCTGTTGTTCAGACACCTGTTATACAGACACCAGTCGCACCGCAGCCTGCTGTGGTCGAACCAGCTGCACCGATGGAAGAACCAATCGTTGCTGTCGTGGAAGAGTCGGAGCCGATTGAATTTTCGCTGAACGATGCAACGGATTCGGAGAGCGACAACGAAGCCGTGACGCTGAGTTTTTCTGACTCAGACGAGGCGAGTGATACCAGTGACGCCGGCGAATCGGTCACCATGCCCGAGCCGATGAAGATCGCGGTGCCGACAAAGATCGCTGCACCAGTGGAATCCACCGTCCAGTCGACTTTGCCGCAGCTGCCAAAGCCGGTTCAAATTAAAGTGCCGTCCGAGATGATGGCTCAGCACGAGCGTCATTTGCCAGTCAAGATTGACTCGCCCACTCAGTTGGAACGAGTCGATTCGGAACGCATGTTGAATGCTCCTGCTCGACACCGTGCTGCGGTCGCCGTGGAAGCTCCACCGATGGTTGCGATCGCGAAACAAACCAAGTCAACATCGTCCGAATCGCGAGTCCATGCCACACGGATCGTGCCAGCTGCATTGGCGAGTCACCGTGGCGGCTTTCAGCGTTCGACGCCGGTTGCCGATTCGGAGCCGTCGTTGCCAATCGATGACACCATCGTATGCGATGCAAATGATGTCACATCCTTGACCGTTGATGGCGTGATTGAAGCAGTTCGAGTTGAAGACGATTCGATCGCTCGAGTCATCAGCAGCACCTCACGGCACTTGCGACTGATTGGGGTTCGCCCTGGCAAGACACGAGTGTTGGTGCAGCAAAAAGTGGCGGGCAAGGAAGGATCGGTTCGTGAGATTTACGAACTACACATCGCACCGCCTAGCGATGTTCGTGGTGGCGAGAGCCAGCAAGAACAATCGTTGATGGAGCTGATTGAGCAAAAGTATCGCACCGCTTCGGTGCAAGTCACGCGTCGTGGAGATCGCATCATCGTTCAAGGTGAATGCGACGATACACGTGACGCGAAAGAAATCGTTCGTTTGATTCGAAAGACATACCTGGTGCCAGTCGAAGATCAATTGATCCTTCGCTAGTTCCTGTTGCGTTCTTCCAACCTACCACTACCCAGCCACCGTCGGTCACCGTGCCGCTTTGTTCGTCCTGAGGTTCAATTATGAACAACAACTGGTTTCCACGATTCGCCGCACGATTGTTCGGCACCCTTGCCGCGGTTGGTTTGGCTTGGTCGGGTTTGGGCACCGCTGCCACGCAAGCTCAGCAATTCGGCGGACCATCATCTAGTAACACGATGATGCACGAAGGCCAAGCGTTTCGTGTCGTGCAAGCTTCTGATCCGGCAGCCGCTGGCTGGGATCTGAACGCGATGCAGTCGGCAATGAACGCTTCGTCGTCTTCCTTCGGCAACGAAGTCGCTCAAGTTGGGCATCATGGCCTTGGCCAAGCTCAATCTTGTGGCAGCTGCGGAACGCAGTGCGGTGGAGCTTGTGGTTCGGCTGGATACGGCGGCGGGATGGCTTGTCCAACTTGCGATCCTTATCGTTACGCCAGCGTCGAAGCGTTGTACATGCGACGTGAAGGCATCGACAACTTCACTGTTGCTCGCGACTTTGCTCTCGATGACTTGGATTTCGAATGGGCTCCACGCATCACCGTCGGCATGGTTCCTGACTGCGTCAACGGCATCGAAGTCGGCTTCACCGGTGTCCTGGACTGGGAATCGGATATGTCGATCTCAGCGGTGGATGGCCTGTCAACATTGTTGATCGAAGACCCCGCTCAGCCGGGAACATTGGGAACCTTTGGTTTCAACGCAGCAGATGAAGCTGACGCCCAACGCCAAATTTATGAATCCCGGTTCTGGTCGGTTGAGATGAACCGAACGATGATGGCCTGGGACGTGGCCAAGTTGCTGATCGGTGGACGCTACATCGACTTTGAAGAAGACTTCAACTACTCGACCGTCAACGGTGCCAACACTGGCCTGCTTCGCAACAACGCCGCTAACCGCATGATTGGTTTGCAGGTCGGAGCGGATATCTACAATCCAATGGGACGATTCTCATCGAGCTACGTTCGAGCTCGTGCGGGTGGATTCCTCAACATTGCCGAAGCGAGCGTTTTGGTCCGCAATGATGCCAGCATCCTGGCAAATGGCTCGGAAGAATCGACTGAGCTGAGCGGCATGTTCGAATTTGGAACCGGCGTCCGCTACCAAGTTGGCGAACTGATGGCTGTTCGCGGTGGCTTTGAAGCCTGGTACCTGACTGGAGTGGCCACGTCGGAAGAGCAAATCAGCTCGGCCACCGTCACGCCAACCTTCGGTCGTGCTTTGATCGCCGACGACGATGTGTTCTTCATCGGCTTGACCTTCGGTGCTGAACTGAAGTATTGATCCAGCCGTGAGGCTCTGTCACCACTCATTAGCAAAGCGGTGCAGAGTCTCGAGGTTCAGACAAGAGACAAGCGAATGCCAGCGGCGAGCTCCTTCGGGAAGCTTGTCGGTGGCATTATTTTTTGTCTCGTCGGATCTTTTTTTGAAGCCAACGTTTGGCTGAATCACTTGGGCCAGCCGATGGTGTGTCGGACGAGCGTTTGGTTTGTCCGATGCTGTGCTCGATGATACGAGTCTTGGTCCGGTCCAGGTCTTTGCCGCACTCGGGGCAGATCGTGGGCGGTTGGCTGACGCGGACGTTGCACTGCGGGCAGTAATGTTCAATCGATGGTCGTCGTGCGGCTTCAAACAATCCGCCGACCTCTGATGCCGAGAACCAATTGGAATCGTCTTTACGAATCCTGGTTTCCGCGACGACCGATCCGTCTCGCACCAATGCCAATAATTCGGCGGGCTTGTACGGACCGAGTTGTTCATCGCCTTTCTGAACAAACCAAACGGACATGCTTAATTTTGCTCGATATGGATGCTGCGCCGTCGTCGTTCGGCACGTCGAATGTCATCGATCAAACCAGCTACTTCACTGACGTTGTTGATTCCAAACATGTCAAGTTCTGGATCACTCTTGTCGGTACTGATGATCGAGATTGAACCAACTTTGAACATCCTCTGAATCGGTCCTTGTTTGTAGCTGACGTCGCTGATGTCGATCACTTCAATGCGATCGGTACGACGTGTCAGGATACCGGTCTTGTGAATGAATCGCTGGCTGGTGAGTTCGTATTGCACCCCGAGCCGTTTGGCGGCGTAGTTCAGTCCCACCATGATCCAAAGAACTGCAATGACGATCAGTGCGATGCCAAAAGTGAACTGTTCAATCAAACCAGCTGCGACCAAAATAACAACGCTGAGTATGGCCAGCCCGACCCAAGAGCCGATCATTGCTTTGGGGCTGTAGCCGCCTTCCCACAGCGTTTCTTCTTCTTCGTGGTCGTCCAGCGATCGTTTCTTGGCAATCTCGTCCATGAATCGTTCCCGAGGAGTGGTCGCCGACGGTTTGGCCGCTGGGCCGGAATCAGGTGCTGGCGTGGAGGAAGCCGCCGACGAGAGCGGATCGGGGACCGGATCCGTTTGTGCGGGAGCTTTTGGGGAGGCGTTTTCGTCTGAAGGGTTGGCCGGGTCTGTCATCGCTGAGTCGTTCCTGTTGATTCAATTCGAGGGTTGGTTCGTAAGCGGTTTCGTTTCGCAAAACGTGCCATTGTTCGCAAGTCGTCGCAGAACCACGCAGTGGTTGTTGGCCGAAACCGTCGTCCTACTTGGCCGAAACCACCGCGTTCTGGGGCGCTAACCGTGATGGCACGGTCAGGGTTGCCGGACCAGACACCTCGCATCCGAAGACGTTCTGGACGATCATAGCACACCTTCGAAAGACTCGTGAATCATGCTTGCCCTGTGCGTTGGGACCGAGAGCCCAACGCTCTGGGGCGGAGCGCCCAGTGCGTTAGGGCGAAGAGTTTGAATTCCGGGTCAAGTTTTTACATTGAATTTGACTGCAAATGCGTTGCCCGTTCTGTCATTCCGATAACGACAAGGTCCAGGATTCCCGGACGGCCGAGGCGGGATACGTCGTTCGGCGAAAGCGGCTGTGCCAAACCTGCCAGCGACGCTTCACCACGTTGGAACAAATCGATGCGCTGAACGTTCGGGTGGTCAAAAGCGACGAGACGCGAGAACCATTTGATCGCGAAAAGATCAAGCGTGGGATCGAACGGGCGTGTTCGAAACGAGCCGTCACCAGCGACGAGATTGAAAAGACGGTTCAGAAAATCGAAGAAGCGATTTACGCCGAGTTTGATATGGAAATTCCCACCGCAACAATCGGCGAAGTCGTGCTGCGAAAACTCGCGACGCTGGACGAAGTAGCGTACATTCGATTTGCCAGCGTTTATCGAGACTTTGATGACGCAAAAGATTTTTTGCAGATCGTTTCCAACCTTCAGCGTGATGCCCAATCGGAAGGTCGCTGATGAGTCGACGCACTCCTCTAGCCTGGAAGAATCTGATCGGGAACCCGGCGCGTTTGTGCGTGGCTGCGGCGGGCGTGGGGTTTGCTGCCGTGTTGATGTTCACTCAAAACGGTTTTCGCAACGCTTTGTTGGACAGCCCGGTGCGGTTGATCGAAGTCGTGGATTGCGAATTGGTCGCGATCAGCCCGGCTCGTTACATGCTGCCGGTTGACGAACGATTCCCTCGATCATTGCTTCGCCGAGTCAAAGCGGATCCAGCGGTCGCGGATGTCCAAGCGTTGTTGATCGAGCGAACAATGGCTCGCGTGCGAGTTGAAGGCAGTCCCTCGAGACCCATTCGTGTGATCTCGGTCCCCGATGCAAGTTTGTTTCCCTCGACTTCGAATCAACCACGGCGATCTTGGTTGAATGTTGCCGGGCTAGAACAGCATCGCGACGCGCTTCGTCAGAGAGACACCGCACTGGTGGACCGGAAGACTCGTTCGGAATACGGATTTGAGTTCGACGATTCGGGGCATCCGGCGGACCAACGAATTGAGTTGTCTGAGCAGTCGATCGAGCTGGTTGGCTCGTTCACATTGGGGACCGATTTTGCCAACGAAGGATCATTGTTGATCGCGGAATCCTCGTTTGCGAACTATTTCCCGCGACGTGGCTACGGCAAGCCATTGGAAACGGTCGATCTTGGGTTGATCCGATTGCAGGACGGTGCTTCGCCGGAAGAAGCCGCTGAGCGTTTGACGAATATGGCGGCGGGACAGTGGCAAGTTCTGACGCGACAGCAGATTCGCGATCGTGAGCAGACATTTTGGAGCGAGCAGACGCCGGTTGGGATGATTTTCTTGATCGGAACACTGATGGGATTCGCGGTCGGAATCATCATTTGCTACCAAATCCTCTTCACCAATTTGCAGGACGCGATGTCGGAGTACGCCACACTGAAGGCGATGGGATACCCCAATCGGTTTTTCGTTGGATTGGTGGTCCGGCAATCGGTGTATTTGTCGGTTTTGGGCTTCGTTCCCGCGGTTTTGATTGCCTTGTTGCTGTTCCGAATGCTTGAATCACTGACCGGATTGCCGATGGCGTTGACTTTCGCCCGTGCTGGTTCCGTTTTGGTCCTGACGACGCTCATGTGTCTGATCAGCGGTTTGCTTGCCCTGAGGAAATTGGTGCGAGCGGATCCGGCCAGCCTTTTCTGATGCGATGAAAGATTCCGTCGACTCGCGCTCGGCGGCAGTTGACACTGGTTCGTGAGGAACGTGGGGCGATACAATGCAGTCGCGTTTTCGTGGTCCTCGCGAGCGACGTGCGTTTATTCGATAGCCTGTTTTCAATCGGTTTGAGTAGTGAATTTCCACGCCAATCTTCGTTTCGATGCCAAGGTCTCCTGGATGACTCGATGGACAATCGCGGCGGTGTCCGTCGCCGGGATTTGTTTCGTGGTGTCATCGTCACCGAACATCGCCCACGCGCAAGGGTTATTTGATTCTCGGATGCAAATGGGGGCCGCTGAGTTTCTACCGCCGCCGCGAAGCATGCGACAAATCATTCGCGATGCGGAAGAGGCGATCGAACAAGAACGCTACAGCGACGCGGTCGTTCGCCTTGGGGATTTGTTGCTTCGTTCGGACGACAATCCTTATTCCGAGATTTTGCAGGATTACTACTTTCCCATCGCGGACGCGGACGACGAATCCGAAGACGATGTCCAGCCTGGTCAGCCACTAGAAAATCAAGAAGGGATGCTGGATCGAAATGGCCGGCGGATCGGCGAGGATGAAGATCAAGCCGAGGCATTGGCTCGGTTGCAAAGTCGTCTGCCACGAAGCTTGATGGAATATGTCCGGGATGTGATCGGTGAGCTTCCCGGTGAAGGTCTGGAGATCTATGAGCTTCGCTACGGGCCGCTAGCTGGGAAGCTGCTCGACGAAGCCGGTCCGGCACGCGATTGGAAAACGGTTGAACGTGTCCGCCGTGAAACGTTCCATACCGAAGCAGGTTACAAGGCTTCGGTTTTGTTGGCGGTGCGTGAGTGGACGCTTGGGAATCCTCTGGCCTGTTCGTTTTTGTTGGATGACTTGGTCAGTCAACAACGGATTGTTGATCAAGTGGGTGAATCCGTGGTGACGTTGCATGCGATCGCATGTGCTCGAGCGGATCGAATGATCCCGACGCCTTTGGAGTTTCCCAAGTCATTCACATCGTTGTTTCCCAAAGTGGAAGACGCTGATGAGGTTGCTTGGAAGGAATGGGTTCGGGCGCAGAGCGAGTCCGATCTGGTCACCGCTGAATCGTTGGCAGAGAACTACCCGATACTGGGTGGAAGAGCGGATCGCAATGGATCGGACTCCGGTCAAATGCCGCTTAGCAACCCGCGATGGATGGTCGAGTCGTCCGCCAGTCCTCGTCAAGAACGAATGATTCAGGAGAAAACGCAGCAGCTCAAAGCCACCGGGCAATTGCCACCGCCTTCCTGGACTCCGCTGCGGGTCGGCGATCAATTGCTCATGCGAACGACCCAGCGTTTGTTGGGCGTCGACTTCAGAACGGGCAAGCGTGTTTGGCAATACCCTTGGTTCGCGCCCGCCGAGACATCGCTGTCGACTGAATTGGCGGACCCGATGGAAGAGGAGGAGGACCCGGTCGACATTCTGGTTCAACGAGTCTGGAACGATGTGCCGTTCGGCCAGATTTCGAGCGACGGTGAACGGGTCTTTATGATCGACAATCTTGGGAAGATTGAGATCGAACGGTTCAGCCCTTTTGCTAGCCGGGGCATGTCTTCGCTCGCGAATACTTTGGTGGCTTTGGGTTTGGGAAACGAGGGCAAGATCCTTTGGCGACTTGGGAAATCAGAAACGACTCCCTCGGTGCTGTCCGAGGCGTTCTTCCTTGGGCCTCCACTGCCGTTTCGCGGCGATTTGTACGTGATGGCAGAGATCGCAGGGGAAGTGGTTTTGCTGTGCTTGGACCCCGCGGACGGTTCGGTTCAATGGCAACAGGTTCTGGTCGCGGTTGAGTCCGGTGGAATCGGGGCCGATCCAGTCCGCCGCGTTGCCGGGGCGATGCCGACGTATCACAACGGGTTGTTAATTTGCCCGACTGGTGCCGGGGCCACCGTCGCTGTGAATTTGATCGATCGAACGATTCGTTGGGGGAATCAAATCCCGCGAAGCCAGGAATTTGTTCACAGTATCTATCGCCCAAACACCCGGGTGTCAGCGAATCAGTTGAGCCGTCGTTGGACTCACTCGTTGGCGATTGCTAAAGGCACTTCGGTTGTACTCACACCGATTGAATGCGATCGGCTGCAGGTTCTCGATGTGCTTTCAGGACGCAATCGATTCACACCCAAAAATCGAATTCGACTCGCTTACGTCGCTGGCGTGAAGGATGACCTGTACTTCGTTGTCGGTGCTGATGAAGTGTCCGCGTGCTCGTTGAATGATGGTTCCGAGGTGTGGTCCACGCCGACCAATTTGGTCCGACCCGGGCAACGCATTTCGGGACGTGGTGTCTTTGGAAACGATCGCTACTACTTGCCGACCACGACCGATGAATTGATCGAAATCTCTTTGAAGAACGGCGAAGTGCTGCAGCGACGAACGGTTCGTTTCCCTCTGGGGAACTTGATTGCAGTCGACGGTGAGTTGATCTCGCAGTCAGCCACGATGGTTGCGGTTGCCTATGGCGAACGATCACTGCAGCCACGCGTGGATGCTTTGCTTCAGAAGGATCCGGAGAACTTCTTCGCGTTGGTTCGAAAAGCGGAATTGCTGATCGAGCAAGAAGAGCGTCCTCAGGCACTCAAGTTGCTTCGCAAAGCCCGCGAGTTGGATCCTGACAACGATGAGGTGATCATGTTGTCTGTGGAAGCCATGCTGGGAAGCCTGCGCCAGAATCCGAGCGACTCCAATGTCGATTTGGAAGCTTTGATGAAGCTGATTGACCAACCAGAGCAACGTGCGGAATTGTTGGTATTGCAAATCAAAGGCGCGATCGAAAGATCACCCGAATCGATTGATCATCCCAAGGCTTTGGAACTGCTGTTGGACTTGTCGCAACTAGTGCTTCAGCATCCGACACTCAATCGGGACATGGACGCGGTCTTTCCCAATGCGGCAAGACAGTTCACCGTCGATGATTGGATCAGTGCTCGCGTGGCACGATTGGTGTCCACGGCTTCGGAGGATGAGTTGACCGGGATGACCGGCAAGATCGAGTCGCTGGTCTCATCGCGAGGGAACATGGACGGTGCGGCATTGATGCGAACGCTTCAGCATTTCTCACCGGTCGTGGGTGCAACCAGCGGTTTGCGACGAGACATGGCGGCTCGTGCGTTGCTGATGGAAGACGGTTTGTTGGCTGAGCGTCTGATTTGGGCCGAAACTTTGGCGACGGACGAATCGTTGCAGTCCTTAAGCAACGAACGATTGCTGATGCTGGCCAAACTATACAGCAAAGAAGCTTGGAATCTGGATCGTTTGGCCATTGGGGAATTGCTGAGTCAACGTTTGAGCGACAACGAACCGGTGGGAGCCGACACGTTCATCGAAGATGCTCTGCAAGCCAATCCGATCCGCGGACGCGACTACGACATGGGCGAACAGTGGCCTCGCAATGTCAACTTGGAGTGGCAGTCCATGAGAATGCCGCGATCCAGTGGCATGATGATGAATGACCGCCGCTACGCGAAAACGACTCATTTGATGGGGCGTCAACTTCGCGGTTGGAGTGCGATGAGTGACAACATGAATTCGTTGGCTTTGATGAACCCTTATGGGATCCACCGCTCCATTCCAATCGAAGGTTTCTCGGGAATGCGTTCGCTCGGCAATGAGCTGACTTACAGCGGTGGGCTGATGCTGTTGCTGACTCAGTCGGAGCTGATCGCGATCGATTTGTTTCGAACGCTGGGGGCGAATGGCGAAGAAGCGATTCGATGGAGACGTACGCTTGGGACCGACGGCCAACCGGTCGCTAAACGTCGCAGCGCGGCGACACCATTCGGCAATCAGATCTATCGCAACATGATGGTTTCAGCGACCGCGGACAACGGAGAGGCTCAGTTGATTCTCGGCCCTGTTCTGGGGGATCGGTTGTTCTTGTTGCAAGGAACTGAGCTGATTTGTTTGGACGCAGTTTCAGGCGAGGAGCGTTGGCGGACTCCAACAGAAGCTGTCGGGAACGCAGTCGTTCATGCCAACGGTCGAGTGTTGGTTGTCAGCAAGACGCAAAACCAAATTGAAAGTTACGACATCCACGATGGCGGGCTGTTGGGAATTCAAAAACGATCGATCGGGTCGGTGATCGCGTCGCTCGGGTCACACGTGCTGACGGTGACGCAGGTGCGCAAGAATGCTGAGTTGCCGGCCGACGCCACCGAAGAAATGAGAGCTGGCTTCGAAGCAGCGAAAGAGATGCATGATCCTCACTCGGTCGAACTGATTGACATGAGCACAGGGGAAACTGTTTTGTTCCGCGTCGCCGACAGCCAAAATGTCAACGATGCCTCCGCCTATGCGGAGGTGACTGATGGGCGTTACTTCACTTTGTTGGACCACACCGGTCGCACCACCATTTGGGATCTGTTGTCAGGTCGCGAGATCGCGGATGTGATGGTGCCCGCTCGACAGGGTCTGTACGGGGTTTCGGTGATGTCGATTCAAGATCAGATGTTGGTTCTGCCACGACATCGCAAACCGAACCGCGATCTCGCGTCGTTGCGTTCGGTGGCGGTATCCGGTGGTGCGTCGGTTCAGCCGATCACGGCGATGCACTCGATTTCGACGGTGGACGGAAGCATTCGGTGGAGTCGTTCATTCGACGATGCTTGGGGATGCACCGTGGAGCAACCTTGGGTCACGCCGATGTTGTTGCTGGTCCGAGCTCATTTGACGGTTCCCGGCAATGGAGTGCGTCGTCGACAAATGGATGTGATGGGAATCAGCACTGTGGACGGAGAAACGTTGCACGAAATTGAACGCAAGGAAACGAACAGCAATACAAACGTCATCGAGAGTCGGGTCAAATTGATCCCGCATCGCAACACGATGTTGGCTGAGATTCAACTGGAGCTGCTGACTTATACGTTCAAGGAAGAAGGATCCGACGATGATGTGGATTCTGAAGCGGATCCCAAAACGGATGAAGCCGATGAGTTGGAAAGGACAAAAGAGATGGAGCCGGAGTGATCTAATTCAAGGGAACTCAAGTCATTCGGCGGACGGTTCTTTGCCATAACCACCGCCACCGGGCGTTTCCATGATCAGCCGATCTCCAGCCTCAACATCCTGACTGGTCGCGAACGGGAGTTCCGTTCGTTGAGATTGATGCACGAGCGTTTGACGGCCTGGTTGGCCCGGTTCTCCGCCGTGCATTCCGTACGCACGAGTAGTTCGCCGAGAGGTGATGAGCGACAGGGTCAGCGGACGAAGGAACTCCATTTCACGAATCATTCCGTCGCCGCCTCGGTGTTGTCCGGTTCCGCCACTTCCACGTCGGATCGCGAAACGCCACAGGCGGACTGGCAGTCGAGATTCGAGGATCTCTGGGTCGGTGATTCGCGTGTTGGTCATGTGAGTGTGGACAGCGTCCGCACCCGATGCATGGGCTGTCGCACCGGCACCGCCGCCGATGGTTTCGTAGTAGCCAAAGGTTTTGTCGCCGAGCAACAAGTTGTTCATTGTTCCTTGGGAGGCTGCCGCAACGCCCAACGCACCCAGTAAAACATCGACCACGCGATTGCTGGTTTCGACGTTGCCGGCAACCACCGCCGGGCTGGTCTCCGGTGTCGAACCGGCAGGAGGCGACAGCAATCCGTCCGGGATGATCAGCTCAATGCGTTTGAGCACTCCATCGCAAAGAGGCAATTCACCCGGCACAACACAGCGGAGCACGTACAGCACGGCTGCGGTCACGATGGATGGAGTGGCATTGAATCCGTTGGCGTGCACGGGGCCCGTGCCTGCGAAATCGATTCGCAATCGCCCCTCGGGTTGGTCTGGTTGCAAAGTGACTCGGATGGGAGTTCCATCGTCAAGCGAATCCTCGAAGACACGTGATTCGGTTCCCAGAGTTTCAATCCACGCTGCAGTGGCTTCACCAGCGACGTGCAACAACTGCTTTAACAGTTCCAGCAAACGGGACTTGGCCATTGAATCAGCCAGGGCCTGGATTCGATTCGCACCGGCCTGCCCCGCTGCTTCAGCCGCGGCGATGTCGGCCATGTTTTCGTCCGCGTTTCGCGAAGGATAGGTCGCATTGGAAAGCAATTCGCGAATTCGTGCGTGATGAGATTTTCCATCGCGGACCAAGCATTCGTTGTGCAACACAACACCTTCTTCGGCCAGGCAAGTCGCTGCGGGTGCCATCGAACCTGGGACCATGCCACCGATTTCAGCGTGATGACAGCGTGATGCGACGAAGAAGTCGCACGGCCAATCATGCGGCCGGGAAGAACCGAGCGTGTCGTCGCAAAAGACCGGGGTCACGACGGTGATGTCCGGCAGATGCGAGCCACCGGCGTAGGGATCGTTGCTGATGTACGAGTCACCGGGCGACATGGCTGGGTAGTCGGCGATCAAGCTTCGAACCGTGTGGCTCATCGCACCCAGGTGTACCGGCACATGCGGCGCGTTGGCGACCAAAGATCCATCGCCAAGGAAAACCGCGCAGCTGTAGTCGCGACGTTCTTTGACATTGACGCTGACGCTGGTCCTGCGGATGACTTCGCCCATCGCTTCCGCGATTCCTTGGACCCGTCTCGCCGCGATTTCCATGGCGATGGTGTCGTTGAGTTGCTCAGCGTTTTGTTGAGCTGGACTCGAGCCAGACGACGCAACTTCTTTCCTGAGCTGCAAAATACCTGCGTCGGACATTGTTGCGGTCCAATCGGGTTCCACCACCAAGACCGAATAGGGACCCGCCACCACTGCCGGTCCGGCAATGCCCTGCCCTGTGATCACAGCGTTTCGGTCCCAAAGATCAACCTTTCGATAGGCTCCCTGAACCCACATCGAGATTGATGCAGGTTTTGAGGATTTCCGAGTTGAATCGCGGGCAGTTGCGGATGTGTCTGCGGTCTCTTGATCTCCGTTCTGACTTGGCTGCCGGTTGATGGTGGCTTCGCAGCGAACGGCCACCACTTCGATGGGCATCGAAGTCCGCGTGTATCCAAAGGTGGATCGATGCTTCGAATCAAACCGGTCGGGCAAGGTGTCCAAAGGAAAGAGGTCGATCGTGAGTGCTGATTGCGTACCAAGCGGTCTCACGTCGCATTGATGAACGACTTGTAGGGATGTTTCCGGCGGAATGTTCTCTTCCTGACGCAGGTGGCTTTCGCATTGTTCCTGCGTACTTTTCGCGGCGGTTCGAAGTGCTGGGATTGATTCGGGAATGAGCGTTCGGGTTCCAACCGAGTCAGTGGAATCTGAAATCGGCGGAGCGATCGATAGCTGCAAAGACTCGGTCGCGATGCGGCCAATCGGTGCCGCTCCCACTCCGACGGCCGACAGCAAGCCCGAATCGGGATGGTCGATCACGTGAGTCATTTCCAGTGAGTCCGCGACCTGGCAGAGGTGGCCGCCCGCGGCGCCGCCGAATCCCACCAATGCCATCTGTCTCGCATCGCTTCCCGCCGCGGTTGTGACGACTCGGACGGCTTCCGCCATTTGAGTGACCGCCAATTGCAAGAAGCCATCAGCGAGTTGTTCGGCACTCAACGTGCTTTCGTTTGGAAGTTGTTGATGCGTTTTTCGAAGTGCTTCTTGAGCGGCGTCCAACTTCAACGGAAATGGAAATCGATCAATCGGGAGTCGACCCAGCAAGACATTGACGTCCGTGATCGTAAGTGGTCCGCCGTGTCCGTAGCACGCGGGGCCGGGGAAGGCACCGGCGCTGTCTGGACCCACTGTGAGTCGGCCATCGCGAACGGCACAGACGGATCCGCCACCGGATGCGATGGTGTGGATGTCCATCATCGGCGTGAGCACGCGTATCCCACCGACCATGCTTTCTTGCCGACGTCCCACGGATCCTTCGTAGCGACTGACGTCGGTGCTGGTGCCGCCCATGTCCAAGCCAACGGCACCTTGCACGCCGCATTGCCGTGCGACTTCGCCGAGTGCGACAACTCCACCGGCCGGACCCGACAGCACACTGTCTTTGCCTCGGAAGCCAGAGGACGCGACGAGGTTGCCGCCGCTGGTCATCCATCGCAGATGACAATTTGCTTCGCCACCGAACTGCTTCCAAACTCGTGCCACGTAGGCTTGCAAAATGGGAAGCAGGTACGCGTCGAGCGTCGTCGTTTCGGCACGCGGCACGATTCGGGGAAGCGATGCAACCTCCGTTGAGCGAATGATATTTGCAAACCCAACTTCGTTCGCAATCCGCTGGACGATCCGCTCATGAGCGTCGTTGCGATGGGAATGCAGCAAGCAGATCGCAAGCACCAATTCCTCAGGAGCGGCGGCTTTGAGTTCTTGCAAGCACGTGCGAAGGTGCGGCTCGTCAATCGGAATGAGTTCATTGCCATCGGCATCCAAGCGGCCGCGAACTTCAACCGTTCGAGTTGCCAATGGTTTGGGTTTGACGATGTCCAACGCGAAAAGATCGGGACGATCTTGGGTTCCGATCGAAAGTAGGTCTGCAAAACCCTCGGTGATTAGCAATGCTGTTGGGGCACCATTTCGAGTGAGCAACGCGTTGGTTCCGCGTGTCGTGCCCATGCGCACGGAGAGTGGCGGAAGGGGTTGAGTCAGCGGGCGCGACAGCAATACCCGCGTGGCCAAAATCGGCGATTCAATTCCTGCGTCGAGCACCCAAGTCTGTTCGCGGCGAATTTGAGCGACTGGTTGGTCCAATTTCAATCGGATCGAATTCGTGCCGAGTCGCTCGCAACCGATCACGCTGATGTAATCGTGGCCGATCTGCGTTTCACCCGAACGGCGAAGGTTCGCTGATTGCCAAAAGTGATCGATGGCAAAAGGCGGTGGAAGCTCGACATCGATTCGTGTGAAGTCGTCGCTGTGGCCTGTCACTCGCACGGACACCAATCCGCTGCTGAGCACTTTGATGGCATCTCGCTGAGTGTGTCCGTCGTTGTTGTTCTGCTGGACGATGCAATCAGTGAACGTACCGCCGACGTCTACCCAGACTTCGGTCAATTGGTTGAGCATGAAAAGTCGAATTGTGGTTCGGCGAAGGGATGGATGCGAGAATTGTAGCGAGCGATCAGGCTCGACTACGAGGGTGGTCACGCTTCGCTAGCGTCCACCGAAGAGTCGCTTGAGAGCATCCTTCGCGGCTTCCTGTGAATCCTGCGTCAAACGTTTGCGGATGTGATCGGGCAGACGTTTGGGACCGGATTCACTCGGATCAGTCCGAGTCGTGTCGATTGGCGTGGCGTCTTCGGACACAACTGTGTCGTCTGTGCTCGCCGCCAATTCAGTGGTGTCAGTCAAATTGTTTTCGGAATCCGACGAGTCTTCTTCTGACTCGGATACCGATGGTTGAATGGGCAACGGCGATTTTTGCTTCTTCGGAGTCGGCTTGGTTTGCTTGTCAGCGGATTCCGTTTCACTGTGTTCGTTGGTCAGGTTGCCTTGTTCGATTTCGTCCAAGAGCGAATCCAGCTCACTCAGTAGCGGCGAGGATTTGGCTAGTGCTTCTGACACGATGGGCTCATTCGTCAATCGGTTCCGAACGGAAACACGAAGGACAATCTTGTCGAGCTGGATTCGTTGGTTGTGTGACAACGGAACGGCGGTTTTGACCTCCAGGCGGCTGCCATCGACCAGCGTGCCGTGCCTGCTACCAAGGTCAGCGATGTGAAGCATTCCATCCTGGAGAGTGAGGACACAATGTGAGCGACTGATGGTCGATCGCCGAATGGTCAGGTCACAGTCCTTGCTGCGTCCAATGCAGAACGGCAAGTGGTGGACCTTGATCGATTTAGGAACTCCCGAAGGAACGCCCGCGAGCGGTGATAGTCGGATTCTCAGTTGTGGCTCTTGTGAATGCTTCATAGGTGTGGCCAGACTAGCGGCCAAATATGAAGTTTCCGTGAACGCGGAGTTTCAATCGAGACAATAGAGAGCTATTAGGGCCCCGATCACTGTTCAAAAGTTTCGTTGTCTTCGCTCACTCGAGCAAATCGCGGTCTCTCACGCCAAGCAAGTAGAGAACGGCATCCAGGCCCAAAGTGGACATTTGATGTTCTGCCGATTCTCGGACGATGGGCTTGGCATGAAAAGCGATTCCTAAGCCGGCTCTGGAGAGCATGGGCAAGTCATTGGCGCCATCGCCGATCGCGATCATCTGTTTGCGATCGACGCCCTCGTTCGCGGCAAGCTGTTCGAGAAGCAAAGCTTTGCGTTCGGCATTGACGATCGGACCAAGGACTCGTCCAGTCAATTTTCCGTCGATGATTTCCAATTGGTTGGCGTGCACATGATCGATGCCCAACAGCTTCTGCAGGTGCTCGCCAAAGTAGGTGAATCCGCCACTCAAAATTGCGGTTGTGTAGCCGAACCGACGGAGGTTCGAAAGCAATCGTTCGGCGCCTTCGGTCAGTTGAAGTCGCTCGGCAACTTTGGGAAGAACGCTCTCAGGCAATCCTGCGAGTGATTGCACACGTTGGCGTAGCGATTCATCGAAGTCGATTTCGCCACGCATGGCTGCTTCAGTGATCGCACTGACCTTTTCGCCTGCGCCGGCTTCTTTGGCCAGTTCGTCGATCACCTCGGCCTGCAGCAATGTCGAATCCATGTCGAGCGCGACGATGCGTCGGTTGCGGCGGAAGGCGTCGTCTCGTTGCCATGCCAGATCCAGGTTCAAACGATTGGAGAGTTCTAGCAGGCTGGCTTTGAGAGCGTTGGCGTCAGTCGGGTCGCCACGTAGCGAGAACTCCACGCAGGCACGGGTCAGTTCGTCACCCGGTTCGCGATCAGGGCGGCCGGACAATCGCGTGATGACGTCAATGTTGAGTCCTTGGTCGGAGACCAATCGGCTGACAGCGGCAAATTGCTCGGCGGTGACGGAGCGTGACAACAGCGTCAGGATGAATCGCGATTTGCCTTGACGTTTGACCCAAGCGTCGTAGTCAGGGTCACAGACGATTTTTGTTTTGCACTTGAGTCCTAGCTTTCGACTCTTGCGTCGCATCTTTCGCATCAACCGTTTCGGGTCTTCGCTACCGGGAATCTGAACCAGCATTCCAAGCAACAGCGATCGATGGATCACCGCTTGATTGACATCAATGACTCGGCAATTGAATCGGTGCAAGCGTTCCGAAATCGACGCCGTTAAACCTGGGCGATCATCACCGGTGAATCGAAGCAAAACGATCGTTGGCGGACCCATCGCGAGATGGGAGGATGGGTAGGGAGCAGGCAAGATGGAATCGTTCACAACAGCGTTGGGGTTGGACTCGGGAGCGTTGGTGGTGGCGGGCACAATCAGTCGCTGTGAAAGAGTGATAGGACTTCGTCGGCATCGGATAGATCGATCAATGCGACGATGATGTCGTTGACTTCGAGAACGTCGCTGGCCGTTGGGACGCGAACGAATCCGTCTCGTTGAATCGCGGCAATCAAGCAGCGACCCGCGAGCGGCAGATTGGCCAGTGACGCTTGAGTGACAGCGGATCCTTCCAAAATCTCCAGCTCGTAAACTCCGATCGAACCGTTGGGCAATTTGCTTTGGCTGATGATGGCTCCCTCATTGAGGAACCCAAGGATTTGGCGAGCCACCACGTCTCGTTCACTGACGGCCAGGTCGATGCCAAGTTTTCCGACCACGTTCGCGTAGTCCGGTCGCCCGACCACGCACATGACCCGCGAAGCACCCAGTTCACGTGCCTCGACGCCAGCCATGATGTTGTTCTCGTCATTGCCGGTGCAGCCAACAAAGTAGTCCACCGTGCCTCCGCCTTCGTCTTCCAAGACGCTGCGACGGTTGGCGTTGGCATGCACGACGGTGACGTCGGGCAGCAGCTTGGACAACTGCTCGGAACGCTTCGCGTCTTGTTCCAACAGCACCGTGCGGAAGTCTTCACGGCCGAGCAGTCCGGCCAAGTGGTAGCCCGTTTCACCACCACCAGCGATCATGACCTTGGATCGCTTGCGTCGTCGTTTTTCACCACCAAAAATTTGTCGAGCAACGCTGACGGCGTCCGGCATCCCGACCAAGCTGACTCGGTCGCCGGCACGCGTTTCATCGGCACCGCTGGCGATCCACATGCGACCTTCCCGAGCAAGCGATCCCACGCGAACACTGGGAGGAAGTTGCAGTTCCATCAGCTTCTTACCCGCCGCCGCGGAGCCTGCCGCCACATCCATCTCGTAAACTTGCAGTTGGCCACGAGCGAAGTGTTCCAATGGAATCGCGTCGGGGTTGCGAATCGCTCGAGCCAACTCTGATGCGGAAAGTTGTTCCAACGAAAGCAGACTGTCAATTTGAAAGTGACGTTGATAGTCGAACGTCGACAGGTCACGAAAAGCGGGGGCGTAAACACGAGCGATTGCGCGGCGGGCACCCAGTGCCTTGGCCATGCTCGCGGCAACGATGTTGACCTCATCGTCTCCGGTGACCGCGAGGCACAAGTCGGCGCTGAGAACATCCGCGGAGAACAACACGGTGCTCTGCGAAGCGTTTCCTTCGATTGCCCGAACGTCCAATTCGCTATTGATGGATCGAACGATCTCTGGATCGCTATCGATGAGCGTGACGCTATGCCGGCGTCTGCACAGCATGTCGGCGATCCAGCGTCCAACCGTTCCGCCACCGAGGGTCAGAATCCTCATCGGCTCAGACCATCCAGTCCAAGAAGAGGACCAGGGCAAAAACGACCGCCATGAAGCCGGTGATCCATCGGGCTGTGTGGAAAGCGTGCCGCAGGATCAGCGACAAATCCTCATGCCGCGTCGCACCAAACACCAACGAGATCGCGATGATCAGTGGCAGGTAGTACAGCAAATAGGTGGGCGAAATTGATAGCACAGCGGATCCCAGGAAAGGTTCGGAGAACTAGCATCCTAGATCAAACCACCGCGAATCGGCAATGTCATGACGATAGCCCCGTTTTTGGCTCCGCAACCCGGACTCTTCGGCTTTCTCACTCCGTCGGTTTGCCGGGCTATGATGCCCCTTCAACGAGCCTTATCCACCTCACCCAGAAATGAGCAACCATGATCGGAGAGACGCAAATGAGAAGCGATTTGAGCGGCACAAGACAGTCAAAAGCAACAATCCAGGCAAAAACTGGGGTGATGGCCGGAGCGAAACGGGTTCTGGGGGCATTGGTCGCTGTGGCAGCTTTGCAAGGGAGTTCTGTGATGGCAGAAACACTGAACGTTTGGTTCGGAACCACGACACCTCGAGGCGGTGCCAGCGAAGGGATCTACCACGCCACGTTCGACACCGAGTCGGGGAAACTGAGTTCGGCGAGCTTGGCCGTGAAAGCGCAGCAACCTGGGTTCTTAGCGATCCATCCGAGCAAGCCCGTGCTGTACGCGGCCAGCGGAAGTGGTGTCACGGCTTACCGTGTGCAAGCCGATTCCGAGGATGCGAAGTTGGTCTCGATGGGGTCGGTCGAAAGCGGTGATGGTGGCGTCGCTCATTTGTCGACCGATCAAACAGGAAATGTGCTGTTGTCGGCGCAGTACGGTGGTGGCTCGACAACATTGTATGAGTTGGATGATGACGGCTCAGTCGCACGCCGCGTCAGTGTCTATGAGCATGATGCATTGTTGTCACCAGCGGGATCGGGTGTGGTTGGCAATCGTCAGAACGCGCCGCACGCGCACTGGGTCGGCACCTCCCCAGACAACCGATTCGCGTTCACTCCCGATTTGGGAATGGACAAGGTCGTGATTTGGAAACTTGATCCGAACAGTCCATCGCTTACACATCATGGTTTTGGCGAAGGGATTCCCGGTGGTGGGCCACGCCACATGAAGTTCAGCCCTGACGGCAAACGTATCTATTTGCTCAACGAACTGACACTATCGGTCACCGTATTTGATTACGACGCGGAGACGGGCACGATGACCGCCGGACAAACCATTGCTGCCCTGTCGGAAGAAACCAAAGCGAAGGAACGATTCAACAGTTCGTCCGAGATTCGAGTGCATCCGACCGGGAGATTTGTGTATTCCGCGAACCGAGGCCACGACAGCATCTCCGTCTTTCGTGTCGATGAGTCCGGCCAATTGCACCTGGTCGAAGTCGAAGCAATTCGCGGCGGTTGGCCTCGTAACTTCAACCTCGATCCCAGCGGTCGTTGGTTGATCGCGGCGGGCCGAGACAGCCACACCGCCACGGTCTTTGAAGTGGATGCGAACACGGGTGAGCTGACCTTCACACGCCAAACGCAACAGATTCCCACCCCCATCTGCGTGCTGTTCAGCGAGTAGGTCCCACGCCGAAGCCATCATTGTCGCTTGCCATGCGATCCCGAATGAGACCACTAACCGCAGAGTGATTTGTCTCCGTTCGATCTCTTTCGGGATTACATGGGGGTTCACTGTGCGGCGTTTTGATGGAGTGTTTTAATGACTTGGTCGAGTCGGGCTCGAGCGGATTCGGCTTGCTCATCGTGTTGTGCGGCGGGAGGTTCGGCTGGCAACTGCCGTGCGTCCCACAATTGGGGGTTCTTACTGAAGAGACGCCACGAACCGTCGAACACGCTCTCGCCTTTTCCACTGATCGCATGGTGCACCCATTGGCGAGGGTTTCCAGTGCTGCCGTGTATTTGCGGCGCAATGCTGCGACCGTCCAAAGAGAGTGATTCAGGGATCGCCGTGCTTGTCAGTTCGCAATAGGTGGGAAACAGATCGACCACATCAATCAGGTCATCACAAACGTTGCCGGCGGGCACCGACGGAGGTCCCCACACAATCAGCGGCACGTGAGTGCCCGCATCGTTCAGGTCGAACTTGCCGCCGTTGACGTTCCCGGCGATCGTATGGCGAGTGTGTTTCCGTTCTCCTGGTTGTCCGGACTTTGGGTTGTCAAAGTCGACATCGTGCGTGCCGTTGTCACCCATGAACACCACGTAGGTGTTGTCTCGGATCCCGAGTCGTTCCACTGCCTCGAGCAGGCGGCCGACGAGCTTGTCCATGTAGCCGATCATGTTTGCGAGCCGAGCCTGCCGACCCAACTTTTGGTCCTCAGGTGTTTCGATGATCGGATCATGCGGAAGCAGTTCGTTGTGGACAATCAAAAATGGCTGCTGTGCCGCTTGTGCTTCGGTCATTTGGTCGATCACGTATTCGACCAGAACGTCGGGGCCAAATCGTTGTGCGATGTCTTCGCGAACACGTCCGTCCTGATTGAAGGTCGGATTCCAGTGACGCAACGTTTTCTCTCCGTCACGCCAGATCTGCCAGACACACCAGGAATCGAAGCCAGCTTCGCGGATATGGTTCGGCCAGACTTCCAGCGTAGCCAGCTGCCATTTGCCGGTCACACTGGTGGCGTACCCGTTGGCGCGAACCAATTGGGCGAAAGTGGGCATCTTGGCGAAGTCCACTTTTTGGCGCGTTCCCTGGTGCACCGGGAGTACTCCCAAATGCGAGTGGCGAAACGTATACAGCCCCGTCAGGAGGCTGACTCGCGAGGGCGTGCAGACTGGACTGGCGTAGGCCCGATCGAACCGAACGCCTTCCGCCGCCATCGCATCCAGATTCGGGGTGGCAAAGTCGAGGCCGCCGTAACAGTTCAGTGCTTCATAACCGAGGTCGTCGGCGTAGATCATCAGAATGTTGGGCGGCGGTGTGACGCTAGATGGCTCAGCGGCGCTGCATAACACTGAGTAGGAAAAACAAGTGCACAGCAAAACAACGCAGATGGACAGGACACGAAGCATGGTGAGATAGAACGGAGGGATCGAGTGGGCGTCGCGGGAAATGTTTGAGATTGGATGCAGACAAGACTAATCCGGTGGATGTCGTCCGGCATCCACCCAAAGCGAACGAACATCAACAACTTGCGGCCGATTCAACAGCCGACGAAGTTGGATTTCTGCGGACGAGAGTGGAGTTGCTCAAGTGGACTCAGTGGATGTTGGTCTGCTCGATTTCGGTGAGTTCTCGCTCGGCGTTGGTGACACTTCGGCCGCCGATCTTTTGACGCCAGTGTTCTGATTTCATTGCCATCGCGTACAACCCAAAGGAGACCACGATTCCGATCATGCCCACAATCAGTGACGGGGAAAGTGAGTTGGGGTGCAGGACCTGATCGAACCCTGCTGCCACGACGACGGGGATCCAAATCAACCACCATGCAAAGCCGATGACGGGACCGACCCACAAAGAAAAACGCCTGACCGCGTCGAGCTTTTCGCGAATTTCGGTGATCGGTTTGGCCGTGTCGATGCGCTTGATTCGAACCAAGACGTTGGCTGCCGAAATGATCAATAACAAACCGTAGACGTGCACGATCACGCCACTGACCAATTGATGTGGCACGTGCGTGTTGGGGGCCCAGCAGTAGGCACCCAATGCGATGAGAGCGACTCCGATCAAAATTTGAAGCACCTGGCCGACACCCAAAGGTCGCAACGCTGATTTGACCCGCTCCATGAGTTGGCGACGTGTCAGGAGCAATCGGCCCGCGAGTTCTTGCTCTTGGATTCCAGCTGAGGAAGGAACGCGGTCTCGATGAGAAGCTGAGTCGACGATCTGGGTTGGAGCGAGCGCGGCGCGGTCACCTGAGGCAATGGATTGCACGTCCGATTTGATTTGGCTGGCTCGTTGATAACGCCTCCGCGGTTCTTTCTCGAGCGTTCGCAGAACGACATCGTCCAACCGAACATCGATCTGAACTTTCTTGGAGGGTGCCGCGAAGCGACCGATCGGAAGCTCACCCGTCAGCATTTCATAGAAGACCACGCCGAGCGAGTAGATGTCAGCACGATGGTCGACACCGCGTGCACCTTCGAGTTGTTCGGGTGCCATGTACCGTGGCGTTCCCATGATCTGGTGAGTGCCCGTCAGCGGCGAAGGCTGGTTTTCATCGCCGAGGAGTCGGGAGAGACCAAAGTCGGCGATCTTCACTGAGCCATCGACGGCCATCAGGATGTTTTCCGGCTTGATGTCGCGGTGGATGACGCCGTTGTCATGAGCGTACTGAAGTGCGTCGCAAAGATGCGGCACGATCGCGAGCGCGTGAGCGGGTTCCAGCTGACCTGCAGCAACGACATCGCGAAGCGTGGATCCATCGACGTACTCCATCAAGAAGTAGTAAGTGTCGCCGACGTGTCCGAATTCGAAGACCGAGACAATGTTGGGATGATTCAATTTCGCGAGCGTGCGTGCTTCGCGAGTGAATCGCAAAGCGAATTTGACATCGTGGCCGAATTCTTCCGGCAGGATTTTGAGAGCAACGACACGATCCAGGCCTTCTTGGCGAGCCTTGTAGACCGCACCCATTCCGCCCGCGCCGAGTAGTTCGGTGATCTTCAAATTGGGGAATTGCTCGCCCAGTTGTTCGACCGACGGTGGGATGAAGGCTCGCTTGGGTTGGTCGTTCCCGCGGAACGCGTCGCGGATGACGGAGACGCTATTGGGAAAGCGATCCAGGTAGTCTTGTTCGGTTGGGTTCTCGGATCGTCGCCGGCGATAGTCGACATCCAAAACGACCAATTCAGCCAACAAAACGTCTCGCTCCTCGGGTGAAATGTCCTCCGTCAGAGCCGATTCGATCGAGGGGGATTGGTCGGATTGCCATTTGCGTTCGAACTCGGCGCAAAGGTCATCAATTCGTTCCAAGGTCGCGATCGGTAGTTTTTTCTGGCGAATGCTCATCGAACAGTTCCTGTTGACATTTTTCACGGATGAGGTGCAGACGACGCTCGATCGTCCGTTCAGAGCATCCAAATCGTGTGGCGAGTTCCGCGTTTGAATACCCTTCTAACTTGGCACCCGCTAAATCTCTTAACTTCCCGACACCCAAATGCGAAAAAAATTGTTCGACCGATTCTTCCATCATCAAAACCATCTCGGGTGAGGGCTCGTCGCCGATGGCTTCGATGAAAGTTCGGTCGTCTTCGCGATTGTCGAGCGATTGAAGCTGAACGTTTCCGCCACGTCGTTGACGTTGATCACGGCGACGTTTGTCCACCACTTTTCGCGCCGACATTTTTAACAGCAAACGCCACAGATCGTCACGGTCCGACAAATCCGGAAAACGGCCCTTTTGAGCCGCTGAATAAAAACTATCGAAGACGCTTAGAGCGATGTCTTCTTCATCCGAGACGGCTCGGTTTTGGCCGAACAGTTTGTTTCGAACCGATCGAACGAGCCGGTCATAGTAGTGTTGCCAAATCTGATTGGCGGCAATGGAATCGCCGTCTTTGACTTGGTCGATCCAGTGGCTGACATTTCGTGATTCCGACATGGAAGACAACTGTTGCATCACGAGCCACCCAAGACAACACCACGTTGGTGTTGTTTCTTTTCGTTCAGCGGATCCGCTTCATCGTTCTCGGACGACTCGAAACCCCGTGTAAATCGTCGCGTCGGCCGCCTCTGCAAACGTGCGGATCGAACATCGCACGGACGCCGGAGCACAGGTCCATGCACCGCCTCGCATGCTCCGCCAATCCCCGTAAGCATGTTGCGGTGTTTCGTCCAGCATCACCGGATCGGTCACGGTGAACTTTGATCGTTCCGGCCAGGGGACGTCATCCAGGTAGTTTCGATAGAGATCGGCCGACCAACGATCTTGGCACCATTCCCAAACGTTGCCGTGCATGTCATGCAGACCCCATGGGTTGGGTTGGAAGCGAGCGGTTCGGGCGGTGAAGACCACACCGTCGCCGTCGTTCGCCTCCAGCTTGATCGCCCGCTGATAGCGGGTTGTGTTTGGCTGAGCAGCCTCGAGTGCACCATCGGCAACGTTGGCATGAACGTAGGCATCGTCCGGGTCACTCCCCCAGGAATACCATGTTGATTGACCAGCACGACAGGCATATTCCCATTCGGCTTCGGTCGGCAGGCGATACGTCGCGGTTTCCTGTTCCGAGAGCCACTGACAGAACTTCACCGCGTCATTCCAACTGACGGCGACGACGGGATGATCATCGGATTGTTCAAAGCCGGGAGTTCTCCAAGTCACATCGGAGGACTTTCGAAAGCGGTCGACGTAGTCCTTTTCATCTGGAAAGCATCCCAAGGCTCCACCGTTCTTTTCGGCGTCGGTTCGATACCCGGTGGCTTCGACAAAGGCACGGAACTGAGCGACGGTGACTTCCGTGGTTTGAAGCTCAAACGGTTTTGTGAGCACCACCAAATGCGCTGGCGAATCAAAGCGGAATTCTTGAGGATTGCTGAAGGAATGAACCAGTGCAAATTTGCGATCGCGCTGGTTCGATTTACCAAAACCTCGTCGGTATTCACCCGGTTCGATTGCAACGAACTGCATGCCGATCGAATTAGTCTGCGTTTGCCGAGTCGGTTCATCTGCTTGGCCTGGTAGCGTCAAAACCACTGCCAATACGAGAGCAGAACTCAGTCGTTTGATACACGGGCGAATCATGCGAGAAGTTCCCCGATGGTTCCGGTGCTGTCCTGGAACTCACCGTCCACGTTCTCTCCCATCCGTTCAACCATGGTTTGCCACAGTGAAGAAAGCGGCGTGTTGTCTTTGAGTTGAAGGTGCGTTTGGTGACGGATGCCGAGCCCGCTGCCTCCGGAAATCATTGTCGGCAGAAGGTCTTTGCTGTGCCCAATTCCCATGCCGCTGGAGAACCCAAGCAACGTGTTGTCCAGCAAGGTGCCCTCCCCTTCGCGAATGGATGCCAAGCGGTTCAGGAAGTGGCTCCAGTGTTGCATGTAGATCGTGTCGACCCGGGCAAGTTCTTCCAGGTTCTTTGGGTCGTTGCCGTGGTGCGTCAGTTCGTGATAGCCCTTGGAAACACCAAATTCCGGGTACACGCCTCCGGCCAATTCGGTTCGAACGACGTAGCTGACCACACGCGTGGAATCCGTTTGAAACGCCAGTGCGATCAGGTCGTACATCAATTTCGCGTACGTGTCGTAAACGAACTTTCCATTGCCCTCCGGCGCGACGGCTTTTTCGTAATCACCAAACCCATCGAGGTTGGGGGACGGTTTGGGACGATCGGACCAGTCCATTTCGCGTCGCAGCGTCGTTTCGACTTCGCGAATGGAATGGAAGTATTGGTCCAGTTGTTGACGATCGGATTGGCTGAGTCGTGTTTGCAATTGTTTCGCATCCGACAACACCGCGTCGAGCACACTGCCGCGTTGTCGGAATTCGTCACTTTGTTTGACAAGTTGTTGGGAGTTGGGCGGGCGAAAGAGATGATTGAAAATGGTCTGCGGATCATTCTCGGCGGCCAATGGGATGCCCTGGCGATTCCATGAAATGGTCGCCAGAGCTTGCGAACCAAAGCCAGTGCCGCGTTTGACAGACAATTGCAATGACGGGAACCGAGTGTGCTTGCCTTGCACTTCGGCGGCCAATTGATCGGGCGAGATCGTTTGTTTTTCGCCGCGAGCAATCGAGGTCGCAAACGGGTAGGCACCGTCGTGACCGCCACCGTGACTGAGCGAGGTTCCCGACAGAACCGTGAACTGATCGCGTTGCTTTTCCAGTGGCTTCAAGATGCGAGACATTTTCGCGTCTTGCCCATAGCCTTCCGGGTAGAACTGCCGCATGTTCATGCCCGTGCCAAAGTAGAACATGCCCATCCGTGGGACGACCTTGGTGGATTCCGCGGCGGAGGCAGATCGTGGCAGCATCGCTTCCAACCAAGGCAACGCCAAACAGGTGCTGGCCCCACGCAGAAGCATCCGGCGGTTGAGCGTCTTGAGTCGTGGTTTGTATGACGGTTTGCTCATCGGGACACAAATGCCTGGCTGGTGACAATGGATTGAATCAGTGCTCGGAAGGTGTCGCCTTCCGCTTTCATCTCGGTGGCGACGCGATTCAGGGTTGCATCATCTTCAGGTCCGACGGGGCGGCCAAATGCGTAGACAAACACTTTTTCCGCCAAGGCTCGGCGGAAGCGATCGCTTTGTTGCAGCAGCAACTCCCGGAAAGCATCAAAGCCTGCGAATTCGTTGCCATTGGGGAGCCGGCCGCTGGCGTCGATCACAGGCAGATTGCGACCGCGAAAATTCTCGCCGTCTTGTTTTTCTCGCCACCGTCCGACGACGTTGAAGTTCTCCAACGCTAGCCCATACGGATCGAGCGAGCGATGGCAGGCCGCGCAGGCTTCGATTTGTTGGTGCTGCAGCAAGCGTTCTCGGACGGTCAGGCGTTGGCCTTGGATGTTGGGTTCGACTTCGCCCGCGTTGGGTGGCGGTGGATCCGGCGGGTTGTTGAACAAGACTTCCCGAACATAGACCGCTCGCGAAACCGGTTTGGTGCGAGTGCCATCCGATCCGGCTTGGTGCACACCTGCCATCGCCAGCAACCCACCACGCACGGAATCCGCTGGTAAATCAACCTTGCGAAACTCCTCGCCGCTGACATCATCGATGCCATAGTGTCGAGCGAGCCGATCGTTGATGACCACAAAGTCCGAGTCAAGAAAGTTCAACACGCTTCGGTTGCTGCGTAAGATCTCACGAAAGAATTCGAGGGGTTCGCGAACAAAGGCTTCCGCTAGTTTCTCGTCGTATTCCCGGTACAAGGATCGGTCGGGCGTGAACGTCAGGAATGTGTCGGTCTGCAGCCACTGTCGAGCGAAACTGTCGACGAACCGATCCATTTTGGGATCCGCCAGCATCCGTTCGACTTGCCGTTTGCGTTGTTTGGAATCGGTCAGTTTGCCGTCTTTGGCCGCGCGAAAGAGTTCCTGGTCTGGCATGGAAGACCACAGGAAGTACGACATTCGCGAGGCGATTTCGTGGTTGGTCAGCGCGGAGTTGTCGACGTCGTTTCCATTTCCTTCTGCGAGGTAGAGGAAATTTGGCGACGTCAGTGTGGCGGCCAACCCAACGCGAATGGCCTCGTGGAATGTTTCACCGTTTTCGAGTTCCGAATGGATGACTCCAAGGATCGGTTCAACCTCGCGTTCGTCGATCGGACGCCGCCACGCGATCGGCAAGAGTCGCAAGAGGATCTCACGGGCGTATGCCAGGTCATCGGTTCCTGCTTCGCCGCGGAACAAGACGGTCGTGTGGCTTTTCGGCGGCCATTGATCGTACAAGGGACCTTCGACTTCCAAATGATCCAAGAAGACTCGCGGGAATTTTGTCAGGTCGAGTTTTTCAGGATCGGGTGTCGAACGTTCTCCGCCCCAGCCTTCGGCGACCTTGCGACCGGCCAGACGCAGCGATTCGGCGAAGTCGCCGGCTTCACCCACTTCATTGATTCGTCTCATGAAGTTTTCGCCAGGACGTTGGCCCATCGAAAGCTTGGTGTCGTTCAGGATTTCGATGCTGAGTTCACCGCCCAGGGTGTCTCGCGGAATTGTCACGGTGGTATCGGTGGGTGAGTCCCAAGGTGCCGTCACGTCGTACTCCATGATCGTTTGCATGGAGTCATCGGGATGGCTGTGTTTCAAACGAATTCGCGGCACTTCCCCGTCGACGCCCGGGGCACCACCGGCACGGATGGTGAACCGATAGAAACCGTTGGTCGGTGCGACGTTGTTGTCCTTGCGACCCGGGTAACGAAGCATCCCGAAAGACCGCGTGCTGCCTTCGATCAGTTGCAAGCCACCTGGGACCGGATTCATTCCCCGACGTGTGACGAGATATCCAATCGCGTGGCTGTCGGCGATCTCCTCGAATTCCAACCGCATCGTTTCGGTCGGGTATTCCGGTGAACCATCCACAATCGACCGATCCGCGATCCGGCGTGCGACGCGGTAGTAGTGAGTCATCAGCGAAGGGTCGACCAGCAAGGCAGTGCTGACTTTGTCGAATCCCTCCGCGGTCCCGTCGGGTGGCAATGTGTCGAGCGGGCTTTCACCGGTTGGGAACTTCATCGACAGAAGATCGGACACCGTGTGCGTGTACTCATGACGGTTCAACCGACGCAGCATGACTTGATTGTTCGACCGAGTTCTGGATCGGTCGACTTCTCGCAGTTCATTCGAAACCCACTGCGAAGTTTGCGAGATGATGTCAACGGGAAGCGGCGATTCGCCATCGGGAGGCATCTCGCCGAGGTTGATCGCGTTTCGGATTTCAATCCACTTCAACGCGTTCTCTCGGTCAGCCAAATCACCCGTCAGTTGATCAACCCGCAAGTTCGCTTCGGCTGAACCTGGACCATGACACTGGATGCAGTGCGTCTTCAACGAAGCCAGCATTTCCGCAGGAACTTCAGCAGCGAAAAGTCCGCCGGTGAAAATTTCCATCGCGGCGACCACAGTGATCGCAACAGTCAGTCGGAGTGGCTTCCAGGTGATCAACGGGAACGACTCGTGGGGATCCAATCGGTATCGGCGCCACGTTCCCATTCATGAAAAAAACGCGGGGCAAGAAAAAGGCGACCGATCAGTCTACAGCAAGCATGGTCCCGTTTCAGGCTTTTGAAGTATCGAGTCCAACGTCGCCTAGACGAAACGCTGGATTGCCCCGATCGCAGGCAACTGTTGCAACAAGCTTTGCAGGCGGTCGGAAATCTGATGAACCAATTCGACATCGTTTTCATGTGCCAGGATGTACGAGACAAACAGAACGTACATCGTCAACAACGCAAACGCTTTGCCTCGCTTCATTTCGACATACTTGGTTCCGTCCGCCGCGACACCCCGTTTGCCGATGTAGTAGATCAAAAAACCGATGATCGTCAGGATGAAGAGGAACAAACGCAGTTCGCCGCTTTGAGCCGCGATTTCGGGCTCCATTGCGATGGGGCCGTGGATGAGCGTGAACAGGAACAGAGGGAAGCCGAGTGCGAAGCAAATGTCAAAGATGTTGCTGCCCAACGCGTTGGCCACTGCATCGTCGTAGTCGCCATCACGAGCGTCGCGAATGGACATGACCGTGTCAGGGACACTGGTCGCCATCGATGCAAAGATGACGGCGACGAACATGGCGGGCATGCCCAGGCCTTCGAAGGTTTGCCCGAACAGTTGATATGAAGGGTTTTCCGTGTTGGCCGGTCCGCTGCCGAGCCATTCGCAGGCCAACACCAACGCCCAGCAGGCGATGCCAATGACGCCGGTGCTGGTGAGCAGCAATCCCCAGCCGTTCCAGGTTTCTTGCTTCATCTGTTCGCGATGGTGGTCTTTGACAAACCATCGTTCGAGGTCCAGCAGCGGGCCTCCGGAGACCCAATAGAAAATCGTCGCAAGGACTCCACGTGGGGTGTTGTCTTCGTCTTGGTCAGTGTCTTCGTCGTTGGAGTCATCGACGTTTGCGCTCAACTCGGAAGGCTTCATCGTCGTCAACATGAACGCGAGGTAGGCAACGTACATCAGCATCAGGATCAAACCTTGCCACCAATGAAGTTGTTCTCCATTGATCAGCAAGATCAAGATGAACTCGCAAAGGATCAGCGAGATGCCATCACGAAGAAGCACTCGAGTGGACACGTTGACCGAGGTGACGCGGACACCCAGCACGACGAAGCCAACCACGCTAAGGATGCAGACGGCAGGGATGATCATGCCGTTGAACAATGCACTTCCGGCTGTGGTGCCGATGCCGATCGAGAAACCGTCTCGATCCGAAAGCACGAACAACGCAATCAGGGTGGTGAAGAGTTCTGGGATCGAACTGGAGATGGCGTTGATCGTTCCGCCACGAACGCCATCGGAGAGATTGCGGCCGATGTACTCACTCGCGATTTCGAATCCGTCACAGGCTCGCCAGATGACCAAGCAGGTGAGAAGAATCAGAACGAGTGGGATGACGATGCCCATGGATGCCTTGAAAAACGGAAAGTGGAAGTTCGATTGGTTGAATGCTCGCGATCCCAAAGGATGACACCGCGAGGGTAACAATTACAAGCGGCGAGAGAAGATTTCCAGTGCCCCAGGAGCAACTCGAGTTCCACGCGGGGTTTCATGGAGGTGTCTCAGATTGCAATGCGAGAATGTCAAAATGAAAGCAGGCTTGTACTGGAATGACTCGGTGATTGCCCTGCGGACGATGCTGAATCCGTCGTGAAACTAAGTGATGGCCGCGATTTGCGGGGCGGGCAGTTTGGAAGGCTATGCGGGTTTTTCCGGCGGTCCAGGCGTCAACACTTTGGTTCCAGACATGATCGCTCCTTTTCAGTTGTTTCTACATGGGCCGCCGCTAATCTGAAAGTTTGACTTTTGCAGGCAATCGGCACGTTTCGTGCACTTACGTACTTCGCCGCTTGGGCCGAACGAGCACCACCGGAAACGAACGGACTTTCGACCGCCATTTGGAGCCACCTTCCATGACAACGCCATCCTTGACCCGTCGTCCTCGATTCTCTCGCCTCGTCGCATCCACTTTGACGTTGTCATGTGTCGTGCTGGGATCGCTATCGGATTCAAAGTCGTCGATCGCCGAAGATGGTCGAGTTGCAGTTCAAAAGATCGCGGTCGAAGACTCCACCGATCAGTTGTCCAAGCAAGCGATCGCTGAGTTGGGTCTGGATGAACCGAACGTCATTCAGCAGATGTCAGCCACTTCCCCAGTCGATGCGTTCTCGACCAAAGACTCGTTCGCTCCACTCATGGATGCGAAGGGCACCGCGAGTAACCAAAACAAACAGCACGCGACACCCCCGGTCGCGGATCATCCGTTGGGTTGGGCGTTGGCGTTCGCAGAATCGCATGCCGAACATATTCGCAAAAACGTGAGCGACTACAGTTGCAAGCTGATCAAACGGGAACGGATCGATGGCGAATTGCAAACGCCACAAATCATGGAACTAGCAGTGCGAGTGGAAAAGGATGACGAGCAAGGCAATGTGTCTCCCTTGTCGGTTTTTCTGCAGTACCAAAGCCCTCGGACGCTTCGCGATCGCCGAGTCCTTTACATCGATGGCGAGAACGAAGGGAAAGCCCGCGTTCGAAAAGGTGGTGGCGCACTGAGTTACCTTGTTCTGTCGATTGATCCTCACGGGCGTCAGGCCAAAGAACAAAGTAACTATCCCATCACTGACATCGGGTTTGACAAGATCATAAACCGATTGATCGAGTTGATGGAAGCTGACATGCAACTGGATCCTTCCGGGGACGTCACTGAAGTGACCTATTTCCGCAACGCGAAAGTGCTGGGCCGATCTGCAACGCATTTCCAGATCGTTCACCCGTCGAAGGAAGGTGGTTTTGGATTCCATCGAGCCAACGCCTACATCGACGATGAACTGCACGTGCCGATTCGTTTAGAAGTCTACGATTGGCCTGAGTCAGCAGACGATCAGCCGGAATTGATGGAAGAGTACACCTACGCGGACTTGAAACTCAACGTTGGCCTGGCGGACGCGTCGTTCGCACCTGAACGTTTGAAAGGCAAATTGACTGGCCCAATCGCATTGACCGAATCTGAATTGAAGGTCAGCCCCAACGTCATCGCCAAAGACTGATCGGTTTCGAGCCGGACGCGAGAGTTCCCATTGATGGTGTCAACGTGATTGGAATTGGATGAGGGAACGCGTTTGATCATCCATGTCGCGGGTGATTCTCACTTCCGTCTGAGATAGGTGCTGTTGAGGATTTGAAGCGATTGAACCTTTTTGTTCTTTTGACCCTCCAGCAAGACGAACACTTCATCTTTCGAACCGTCCAAGTAACGCAGTCGGTTTGCAGACGACGTCTTTGCGAGCTTCCCGTATGTTTTGGGGCCTCCCCAATCAATCACCATCTCCAACCCGTCGTCGGAACTTGAGATAGTCACGACTCTGGATTGCAGTGTGAATTGACCGACCAGTGATTCTTGGAACTCTGTGTCGAACTGCTGAGGCGTTGGACGCGGAACGACTGCTGCCTCGAAAGCTTTCCGGCATCCTGATTCAGCGAGGTGGAAGCTTTGCCGATCGTCTGTGTTGGCCAAGACGATCAATGAACTGTTTTGTTCGGGGTAGATAGAAACGGCAGTCAGGAATCCACGTACCGAACCGGTGTGATAGGCTCGTTGGTTGATTTCATCGGCGTTTTCTATTCGCCAACCGAGTCCGTAGCTTCCGTCAGGGCCGGGCTGTAGCATCCTTTCCACACTCGTTTTCGATTTTCGAAACGCTTGTAAAAAGGCGGTCATGTCTTCTGCATTGGAGACAACTCCACCCATTCCTTGATACTGCAGACCGTAGAAATCACCGTAGGGATGTTCCAGTGCGGAACGATCGGCTCCGCTGGTTGATCTACCGATTGCAACGTCGAAGCCTTGGGGAGCAGAATCTCCCGTGAAGCAGGTGGAGTTCATTTTGGCAGGCCGCAGAACCAGATCTCGAATTGCATCTTGGTAAGACTGGTCGGTCACTTCAGCGATGATCGCCGCGAGCAACGCGTAGCCTTGATTCCAATATTCAAAATTCGTTCCCGGCGTCTGTTTGGGGCCGCCTCTCAAGTAGGCATGGGTGACTTCCGCGACGTCCTTTGAGACGGGACCATAGTTCGTGCCCGGGATGCCTGATGTGTGTTGCAGCAAATGCTGGATCGTGATGCTACGGCAATCTTCGGACACGTTTGGCAAATGATCGGCGATGGAATCATCGAGCGACAATTTGCCCTGGCGTTCTAGGATGATGATGGCAAGTGCAGTGACGGGTTTCGTCACAGAACCGATCTCGAACAGCGTTTTCGAATCGATCGGCGTCTTGGACTTAGAATCAGCGTATCCAAAGCTTTGATTGGCAAGGATGGTTCCATCTTTTTCGGCGACCACGATGCCACTGAAATTGCGTTTGCCGGCTCGGTCAATGATTTTGGCGAACTGTTGTTGCAGTTCATCTTGCCCCATCAGACTCTGAGCCAGGTGACATTGTCCCAATAGCATCAAAGACAAAAGACCAACAACAAATCGGACCGTCATTCGTTCGTTCCTATCAAGGCGAGCAGAGACTGAGTTCGAAGGCTGAGCACTCTTGATGATGCAAGATTCGGCAAAAGTTTCAGTTCCGATCATCGGCCGACAATTTAGATGCCCGTGTGCGCTTTAGCCTTTTCCTGTAGGACTGTATGCGACCCCTCTAGGTGGGTCAAGGTTTGAGCGTGCCGCGAGCGATTGGACACGACTATGTCTCGTCACCTATTGCAAAACGCTGGAACCGTATTTGGATCCAGCGTTGGTTGCAGAACAATTGAGGAAGCTACTTTCCGTAAGGTTCCTTTGCGGACGAGTTCATCATCGATTCATAATCTTCCATTTCCTGCGCCGCGTCCGCGGGTTGTTCAATGACGGTTGTTTCGCTGCTGTCGCATCCGATGCAGATCATTGAAAGAGCGACCAGCGAAAGCAATGCAATCGATCGGTTGGCATATTGATTCAGATTTCTCATGATTTCAGTTCAGTGTTGCGGAGGGTTGATAAGAGTTGAATAGAGAAAAGCGCCGTTGCCGATTGCAACAACGCTTTTGGTTCTTTGAGCGGCGATTGGCTCGCCTAATCGGCTATCAGATTGAATCGAGCGACACGGTTTCTTTGTTCGCTTTAGTGCCGAGCGCACCCCACAATCCATACGGGCTTTTTGTGCCTGCGTTGCCAGGGTTGTGGTCTCTGTAAACGGTGTGAGCACGGGAGTTGCCCGCTTCGATGGAATCCGTGATGAACTTCACTGCCCCGTCACCCATCAAGACGTGAACACCACCTTGGTGACGCGAACTGGGTGGGTACATGCCCCAAGTGCTGTCCGCCGTCGTGCGAGAAACGGTTTCGCTGTTGGGTGCCAGAATGGTATTCATGCCCGAGTGTTGCATTTCGCCATCGGCCCAGTGGAACCCACGAGCCCAGCTGGCGCGGGCACCGTCGCCGGCGGCATTGTCGGTCGTCAAGTTTTCACCGGCACGCCAGAATTGTGGACGCTCAGGGTCGATCTTGTCATTGTCGCGAGCCCACGATGGGTTGTCGCGAAGGATGGCGGATCCGGGGCCGTCGATGGGAGCCGTTCGGATGTCACGATCACCCAAGTCGGTTGCGATTTCGCCGGCGGCGATCGTGTTGGACAAACCGTCCAAGACATCACGGAAGCCAGTGTATTGGCGAGCGACAAACATGCCTCGACCGGAGATGCGTATTTGTTCTGCGTAGCCGGAATTCATGACAAGCGGATTGGAACCGCTCCATGCACCGACTTCGCCGTATTCAACAGCATCGCCTTGGCATGCGGCGTAGTTGGTTCGGCCGAGTGCGGGCAGTCCGGTTCCTGGATCGCTGGGGCAACGAAGCGATGCCAATTCCGTGATCCAAGGTGTGTAGTCGGTTCGCCATGGTGCTGGTCCCATTCCGGGCCAAGGCGTTGTGCGAAGCGTCCCGTCAGTATTGATCGACAGCGGGTTGCTGATTTGTTCCCACAAGCCTTGTTGTTCAATGAACGGCAGAATGGCGGGCAGCCAACCAAGACGCAATTGGTTGCCACCGAGCGATCCGTCGTTGGCGTTGTTCGTGCCACCCTTTTGCGCGGGCAGTTTGTTGTAAGCCGAATGGTAATTGTGAAGTGCAAGTCCGATTTGCTTGAAGTTGTTGCTGCAGCTCATCCGTCGAGCTGCTTCTCGAGCCGCTTGCACGGCAGGTAGTAACAAACCAACAAGGACGCCGATGATGGCAATGACCACCAGAAGTTCTACCAATGTAAAACCGTTTTTGCGCATCTTCTTCATAAGACTCTCCCCGAGAGCTGATTGCGAAAAGACAGCACCAGTGAATGCTGACGTCGAGGGTTCGACGATGGTGCCGGGAGTGGTTGATAAGGCAACGCTGATCAAGGAACGCTTGATGCACGTTGTTCCACTTCTAATGGGATTAAGTACACCGGCCCCGCAATGGTTTCGGAGGAAATTTGGGAATTTTCCCGATCTTTTTCTTGCTCGCCGGCTGCGAGTCCAGATGCCACCAGAAGAGTGTCCCTTGCCCGGGCGGACGTTTGATGGGCCGGAAGAACTGTGCGTTAAAGACGCGCGTTGGCCCGTCGTTGGGTTGCTATCAAGGTGAGTCGGTCACCAGCAAAGTCTATCGATCAGTTCGATGGACTTTGTGTCCTTGAGCGTCGTCAGAGAGAGGTTCGCCCACCTGCTTAAAAATCGCGAAAGGGACCACGAGGTTCGGCGGCTTCCATCTCGCGCAGCCAATTTGTGTAGCGTTCTTTGACCATCGCAAGAATCTCGGGGTTTGATTGGGACAGGTCGTTCTTTTCGGCGATGTCTTCATCGAGATTGAACAGGCCGCTCTGGTCACCCATTTGGACCCATTTCCATTGACCGACTCGTGCACCGATCTGATCTCGACGTTTCCAAAACATTTCCTTGCGAGGAGACTTGGATTCGCCACGAAGTGTGGGCCACCAATTGAATCCGTCGAGGACGACGCCGGGCGGTGGGGCCACACCCGCTGCGCCGGCGAAGCTTGGTAGCAGTTCCAAGCTCGTTAAGAATTCGTCGTTCACCGCACCGGCCGGGATCTTTCCTGCCGGCCAACGAACGATGCATGGCACGCGGATGCCGCCCTCCCAGGTTTGAGCCTTGTGGCCTCGCAAGGGTGAGTTGTCAGCGCCGCCACTGCCACCGTTGTCAGAGAAGAAAACGACAATCGTGTCATCGAGCATCTGCTTCGCTTCCAAGCGATCCAACATCTCACCAATCGCGGCGTCCATGCACGTGACAGCGGCCCGGTAGTCCCGACGACGAGCTTGCGGTGTCGCGACCGTTGCGGGTGTGCCATAGCGATAGCGGTCGGTGACTCGGGTTTCCGGCTCAACCGGTGGATACATCGCTTTGAATCGTTCGGGTGCCTGCACGGAGGAGCGAATGGTCGGATCAAGCGAAGAGGAATTGTGCGGTGCGTTGAAGGGAACGTACAAGAAGAACGGTTCTTCGCCTGCATGTTCATCCAAGAACCGTAGAGCCTCGCGTTGAAATAGGTATGTGCAGTAGGTGCCCTTGTCCTCTTCCGTCGGTTCGAGATTGCGGACCATGCAGGGCACGCCGTACCGTTCGTGCGTGAAGTAATCGATGCCGGTGTTGACGAAGCCGTAGAAATCATCGAAGCCACGCGAAGTGGGCAGCATTCGGCGCAGGGCACCGAGGTCCCATTTGCCATAGATTCCGCTCTTGTAACCTGCCCGTTTCAGCACGGCGGGGATGATCACCTCACGCTCATCCATTCCGCCGATGCGTTCGAACGTCACGGCGTATTGGTCGGGTGTGTAGCGATGACCGTAGTCGGGGGCTTCGTTGCGGATCATGTCGTAGATCCCGTTTCGCTGCGGATACCGACCCGTCAGCAAGCTGGCCCGCGACGGAGTGCAGGCTGGCCACGCCACGTAGAAATTCGTCAGCCGTGTTCCCTCGTTGGCAAGGCGATCCAAAGCGGGCGTGATGATTCCGTTGCCCAGTTGGCCCAAATCGTTGTAGCCCTGATCGTCCGAAACAATCAACAAGATGTTCGGGCGATCTGCCGCTGAGGCCCCGGCTGCAGGAAGCAGCATCGTGGCGGCCAGCAAGAAGTGAAAGGTCCGGAGTCGGGGCGGTTGCATCAGGTTTTGTCCAAGAAGGGGGGGGCTGCGATCCGAAGCACATGAGCCGGATTGGTTCGGCAAAGCCTCACGTAGGCGAGTCTCTCTGAGACTCGCACATGGCAACGTCTCGGAGAGACGCTGCTACGTGGTGAAGCCCAATGACTCCTGCTCACGTGCGTCACGGCATAAATTGTTAACTCAGCCAGCGGCGGAGATTTTTGCTCACGAACGCATCGTCATTGAGAGCTGGGTAGGCGGCGATCACACGATCGATCTCTTCGGATTGACCATCCGAGAGAACTTCTTTGGGATCCAGGCACCAGGTTCCGGGCAGCAGGCCTTGCCGACGTAGCACCTCATGGATTCCGGGGATGCAGCCAGCAAACCCGTTGGCGGCATCAAAGAAGGCAGCGTTGCAATCCGTGACCTGGATGTTGCGAGATAGTAATTCAGAAGGAATGTCATCGCTGCGATCCAGAATCAAATGAATTTCATCGAGCAGTTCAACCGCCTTGCGAGTCCACACGCACCAGTGCCCGAGCAACCCGCCGCGAATTCGGACTGATTTCACACCGTGCTCTGTGACAATGCGGTACGTCGTCAACAGGTCCGCGATGATGTTGTCATCGTTGCCGGTGTAGAGAGTGATTGCGTCGTCACGATCTGCGTCGCAAATCGCGCGAACCACATCCAATGTCTGATAGCGGTTGAAGGCAGCCACTTTGATCGCGATGACGTTTTCAATCTCGGCAAATTCCCGCCAGAACTCATACGGAAGCACACAACCGCCGACGGCCGGTTGCAGGTAGAAACCGATCACCGGCATGACCGAGGCGACTTCTCGACAGTGAGCAATGAGGTCGTCGATGGTCGAATCGGCCAAGGCCGCCAAACTCAACAAACACGCATGGTAGCCCTGTGAGCGGGCGAATTCCGCTTCACCGATTGCCTGCGGTGTTCTCCCGCAGACTCCCGCGACCTTGAAGATTTCACGGCCTAGCGAACCGGCGTGTTCGTCAATGACTTCGGAGGTCAAACGCAACACGGGTTCGTACAAAGCGATCGATGGATCGCGGATCGCGAATTGGGTGGAGTGAACGCCGACCGCGATTCCGCCGGCGCCAGCGTCGATGTAGTAACGGGTCAACGCCGTTTGGTATCGCGGGTCAAATTGCCGGTTGGCATCGAGTGCCAACGGTTGTGCGGGGATGACGATTCCCCGACGAACGTTTTCGCGAATGGCGGGCGATAGGTCACTGATTTGCATCGGTTCAATAGGCTCCGTCGTTGACTTCGAAATGCGTTGGTTTGTTCAGTGAACGCCCTCCGATATTGATCCAGTGTGCTTGCCAGCGAATCAGTTGATCGGCCGAAACGGACGGAGCTCCGAACAGCTTTCTGGCTTCCGAACTGTCGCTCAGGTAGGAAGCGTCGCTGGGAGTGGTCGTGAATTGCACGGGCTTGTACAGCAGTTCGCCAAATCGACGAGCAACATCTTCGGTGAGCAATGTTTCTGGACCGGTGACGTTGAGAACGTTGGCTGGCGAGGTGCAATGGTCCAGGCACATCAAAGCTTGATGATTCGCATCTCCCTGCCAAATCACGTTGAAGGCTTGAATGGAATTGTCGACGGGCTGCTCGTTCCAAATCTTGGCGGCGATATCATGCAGCACCCCGTATCTCAGGTCGATCGCGTAGTTCAGTCGGTACAGACAGACGGGAGTTCCCCACTCAAGGCTGCCGTACTCGAACATGCGTTCACGCCCGAGACACGATTGAGCGTACTCGCCGATCGGCCCCGGTGGCGTGAGTTCGGTCGGTTGTTGATCCACTGCAGCCAGCGGGTAAACACAGCCCGTCGAAAAGGCAACGATCTTGCATTCGCGAAAGTGATGGGCAACGTTCGCAGGGGCCATCATGTTCATCGCCCAAGTCAGAGGTTCCGTGCCTTCGGTTCCAAATTTCCGGCCGGCCATGAACAAGACGTTGGGCACGGAAGGAAGTTGGGCGACAGCTTCTCGATCAAGCAAGTCACACTGAATCGTTTGCACACCGGCTGATTCCAAACGAGCACGAGCGTCCGCGTCGGAGAATCGTGCCACGCCATATACATTCTTCGACACGCCTGCCTTTTTGATCGCGGCGACAGCCAGTTGTCCCAAGCTGACGCCCATCTTCCCGGCAATCCCCAAGATGATCAGGTCGCCATCAAGTTGATGCATGAATTCGACCAATGCATCGCTTGGTCGGGCCAGCAATGCGTCCAGTTGCGTTTCAGATTCGATCCGTTCAGACAAGTCAACTGTCATTTTCTGCCGCCAGATTGTGGTCCAATGTTTTGTTCGCAAGTCTAACATTGTGCTCCCACCTCTCTCGACCCACCGAGGATCCGAATGACGAAGATCGTTTTTTGCACCATCGCGTTGTTGCTTTCGAAGATGCTTGTCGTCGGGGCGGTTCAGGCTGAGACCGTGGAACACCCGAACGTCCTTTTGATTTTGACGGACGATCAGGGATGGGGTGATCTTGCGTCGCATGGGAATTCGAAAATCTCAACGCCAACGTTGGACGCTCTGGCAAACCAAAGTGCACGACTGGATCGTTTTTATGTTTCCCCCGTGTGTGCTCCGACGCGAGCCGCCTTGTTGACCGGGCGTTATCCGGAACGCACCGGAGTCGCCGGGGTCACGGGACGCCGTGAAGTGATGCGGGATGAGGAAACGACACTTGCGGAGATGTTCCAGGCGGCTGGCTACGCGACAGGCTGCTTTGGGAAGTGGCACAATGGCGCTCAGATGCCGCTGCACCCCAATGGACAAGGTTTCGATGAATTCTTTGGGTTCTGTGGCGGGCATTTCAATCTTTACGACGACGCGTTGCTGGAGCGAAACGGCACGCCGGTGCAAACCGAGGGATACATCACCGATGTTTTGACGGACGCGGCGATCGAATTTGTCAACGTCCATCACGATCATCCGTTCTTTTGTTGTGTGCCGTTTAACGCGCCGCACGGTCCCTTTCAGGTGCCACAAGAATTGTTCGATCAGTACAACGACGGCACGATCGACGAGAAAACAGCGGCCGTGTACGCGATGGTGCAAAACATCGACACCAATGTTTCTCGATTGTTGAAGTGCCTTGCCGATCATTCGTTGAACGAGGAAACCATCGTTGTGTTTTTGACAGACAACGGGCCCAACGGAAAACGCTTCAACGGTGGAATGCGTGGCGCCAAAGGCAGTGTTCATGAAGGAGGCTGTCGCGTGCCATGTTTCATTCGCTGGCCGGGAAAGATTGAGCCGCAGACGATCTCTCAAATTGCGGCGCACGTTGATCTGCTGCCAACGCTGGCTCAGTGGTGTGACATTCCTATGACAACGGAAAAGCCTCTGGACGGAAGAAGCTTGGCCAAATTGATTCGCGATGGATCCGATGCCGAGCTCGACGACCGCTCGATCCTGACCTATCGACCCAACCAGTTGCAATTGCAGAAGTTTGGCAAGGCGGCGGTGCGAACCAACACTCATCGATTGACGATCGAGAAGTCCAAGGCGGCATTGTTTGACATGACGACCGACCCCGGCCAAACCACCGATGTCGCGTCGAGTCATCCGGAATTGACGAAGCAGTTGCGATCACAGATCCAAGAATATGTGCAGGAGATCACACCCAGTATCACGGCGGTACGGCCTGTTCCCATTGAACCGATGCGTTCGGTCTTTGTGCCCGCCGTGGATGCCAAGCTCGAAGGAGGAGTCGGGTTTGCCGACGAAATTTCATGGGCACACAGTTGGGTCGATCGCTGGGCGTCAACGCAGGATCGGATCCGTTGGCCGATCCTCGTGAAGGACGCTGGCCGATACGAAATCGTGATCCACTACGTTTGCGATTCGGATTCGGCAGCGGTCGTGCTGACGACGGGCAACCAAGAAGTCACCACCAATCTTCCGCGATTCGCGATGGAAAGCGTTGTTCGGCCCGATTTGGATTCCAAGGCGACTCCGCGACGGATGCTGACGTTTCAGCAGCACTCAATCGGAGTCGTTGACCTTGCCGCTGGTTCCTCAACACTGGCTTTGCACCGAGCCGACCAGGACGGCGTCATGATTGAATTGAACGGACTCACCATCACCCGACAGCCCGCCGAATGACGCGATGCGCCGGGCGATCGTGGCAAGATGTCAACTGATGATGTCGTTGACAACGTTTCCGTGCACGTCGGTGAGTCGAAACTGGCGTCCTTGGTAGCGGAATGTCAGCCGCTCATGATCGATCCCGAGCAGATGCAGGATGGTGGCGTTCAGGTCGTGAACATGCACTCCATCTTCTGCGATCCCATAGCCCAGTTCGTCGGTCATTCCGTGGGTGTGTCCGCTCTTCGTGCCTCCGCCTGCCATCCAAATGGTGAAAGCTTCTTTGTGGTGATCTCGCCCGACTTTCGTCGGCGTGCCGCCGCCGTTGCTCGCTTGTGCCATTGGGGTTCGACCAAATTCAGCGGCCCAGACCACGAGCGTGTCGTCCAGCATCCCTCGTTGTTTGAGATCTTTGATCAACGCCGCGATGGGTTGGTCGACCTCTTTCGTTTTCGCTGACAAGCGATTCACGATGTTGCCGTGGTGATCCCATCCTTGATCGAACAGTTGAACAAAACGCACTCCGCGTTCGACCAGACGTCGGGCGAGCAAGCAGTTGTTGGCGAAGCTCGTTTTGCCGGGTTTTGTGCCATACATCTGATGAACCTCGGCCGTTTCATCGTCAATGTTCATCAACTCGGGCACGGAGGTTTGCATCCGATACGCCATCTCGTACTGGCTGATGCGAGTCGAGATTTCCGGGTCACCAACGTCATCCAAACGCAATGCGTTGAGATCTTTGACGGCATCGACAACCTTTCGACGGTCAGACGGTTGCATGCCCTCGGGGTTGGATAAGAAGAGGACTGGATCGCCTTGGCTACGAAACTCAATCCCCTGATGAACCGTTGGTAAAAATCCACTGCCCCAGGCACTGTTGCCTGCTCCTAAAACTTGTCCCGTGATCAGGGTGACAAAGTCCGGCAGATTTTTGTTCTCACTTCCGATTCCGTAACTCACCCAAGACCCGATGCTGGGCCGACCAAAGCGTTCAAAGCCGCTGAGCAAGAACATTTGTGCCGGCGCGTGATTGAATTGGTCAGTGTGAAGCGTTTTGATGAAACACAATTCGTCTGCAACCGACTGCAGGTTTGGCATCAGATTCGAAATTTCTGCCCCTGATTCTCCGCAGCGTTGGAACTGGAAAGCTTGATCCGTTGGAGTGCCAAACAACTTGGGTTGTTCGCGAATGAACGCCAGTTGCTTTCCGTTGAAGAATTCATCCGGGCACAGTTGTCCTGAACGCTCTTGCAGAACGGGTTTGTGGTCGAACAGATCCAGGTGTGACGGGGCACCGACCATGTGGATGTAGATCACACTCTTGGCTCGTGCAGGATGATGGGTTCCGAGGACGCGACCCGTCTGCTCTTGCCCGAAGGCACGATTTTGTTCGGCTTGAAACAGGGACGTCAGTGCGAATCCACCGAGTCCCATGCCGGTGCGTTGAAAGAGTTGCCGGCGAGTTGCGTTGGCAACCGTTGCTGCGGCGGCATCCTCGAACGGTTGTTTCGATTGGTAAGGAGGCATCGTCGACGTTTGTTTTGAAGAAGGGGGGACTTGCGGAGTGGCTTCAGTCCTTCGTGATTGTCTCGTCCAGATTCAGCAAGACGTTGGCAACATAGAACCAAGCGGACAGTTCGATGTCGGTTGAAGACGAGGTGAGCGACAACGGGTTGTCGGGCATGGGGAACGAATTCCCACGGACGAGTTGCCGGGCTTCTTGGGGATGAGCTTGGAGGTGTGCTTTTCGCTCGCGATAAAACGCCAACAGACGGGAGGATTCTTGTTCGTCCGGCTGTCGTGCCAACACGATTTGGAACGCTCCTGAAAGTCGTTGGGCTTCGTCCGCGTTTGGGTGTTCACGTAGGATTCGAATTGCGAGCCCGAGAGCCATTTCCACGTAGGCGGGATCGTTGAGCAACGTCAGGGCTTGTAGCGGAGTGTTGGTTCTCGGCCGGCCGACGACGCAAGAGCTTCGGTCCGGTCCATCGAAATTCACAAAGCTGGGATAGGGTGCAGCACGTCGCCAAATCACATAGATGCCACGTCGGTAGCGGTCTTGGTCGGTTGCCGCGACCCATTTGGGTTCGTTCCGGCCGACTTGGCGCCAGATTCCTTTGGGTTGGTAGGGCATGATGGGAGGACCATGCATCTTGGTTGAGAGCAAACCGCTGACGGCCAAGGCATTGTCGCGAATCATTTCCGCTGACATGCGAAAGCGTGGTCCCCGGGCGTACCATTTGTTCGCGGGATCCGCTTCGATTTGTTCCGCCGAGACTTTGGAATCTTGCATGTAGGTTTCGGAGGTCACAATCGTCTTCAGGACGTGCTTCATGGACCAACCTGATTCAACCAATTCAACGGCCAACCAGTCGAGCAAATCCGGATGCGTTGGAGGCGACGACTGAGTGCCAAAGTCTTCCAGCGTGCTGACAATTCCATGACCGAACAACTGAGCCCACCAGCGGTTGACTGTCACCCGAGCGGTTAGCGGATTCGAAGGATCCACCAGCCAATTGGCCAGACCCAAGCGATTCTTCGGAAGGTTCTCGTTCATTCGATGGAGAGCCATCGGTGTCCCCGCCGCGACTTTGATATCTGGTGACAAGTAGTCGCCGCGTTGCATCAAAAACGTTTCCCGTTGCTTTTCCAATTCCACCATGACAAGCGTGGTGTCAGGCTGGATCGCATTGAGTTGCTTGGTCAGTTTTTGAATGCGTCGTTGCAGCGAACGAGCCTTGGGATTGGATGCTTCGAAGTGGTTTTGAAGCTTCGTTTGTTCGCTCGGTGATCGGTCCTCCGGTTGTTTCTTTGCCGCTGCTGCCACTTCTTCGGGGACATCGAATGCGATCGCATCGCCACACAGTGCCGAGAGACGCACGCGACCGATCGTTCGGCCTCTTCCGTAGTTTTGTTCCAATCGAAATCGCAACGTGGCATCGGGATTGGAACCGAGCGGCTCTTCGAGCAGAAACTGCGCCCAGTGAGATTGTTGGAACTTCTGTCCAATCGCCCACCCTGTTTTCGGATCACCGTCAATCGCGTTGGCGACTGGCCAATTGGGTTGAGAGTAGTCGGCGGATGGTGAGTGAAGTGTCATGGGGGAGTTTGCGGTGCCGTCCTGTGAGACAACCGCCACCTCCAATTCACTCAGAATGAAATTGGATCGCACGGCATCACCGCGACCTGGGCCGGTTCCAGGGAGTTCAGGATGCGTCAGGGCTTCGACCTTCCATCCGACAACATCCGCTGGAATTTCACTGCAGGTGATCTCGTAAACAGTCGTGTCGGGCAGCCTGCCCTGGAACAAGATCGATTGGTCATCCAGGATTTCGAAGTCTTCTCCGCCGGTCGTTTCAACGGAAGCGATCGGCAGTGTTTGCCACTGAGGCGGTGTGTCGAGTGCCGTTCGAAGTCGTTTCGTCCAGCCCATCCAATCACCTGCTTTCAGAACGGCTTCTCGTTTTGTTTGGAGCGAAGCGATTTCGGCCTGCAGATGGCTTTGGGTGGTTGCTTGTTCGGGAGAAAGAGGCAAGTCCATCTTGGGGCCCCAGAAGTCAAAGGACACGCCTTTGCCACTTGGGTTTTCGACCTCCATCGGTGTGTTGTTGAAAAACGCGAAGAGCTTGTAGTACTCTTCCTGGCTGACCGGATCGTATTTGTGATCGTGACACTGGGCACATTCAATGGTCATTCCCAACCATGCGGTGGCGGTCGCGTTGACTCGATCAACCACCTGGTTCACGCGGTTTTCTTCTGGATGGACACCGGCTTCGACGTTGCAGGTGACGGTCCGATGAAATCCCGTAGCGATCTTTTGATCGATCGTTGCGTCCGGCAACAAGTCGCCGGCGAGTTGTTCGATTGTGAACTGATCAAACGGCATGTCGTCGTTCAACGCCTTGATCACCCAGTCGCGATACGCCCAACTGTCTCGCAATTGATCGGCTTGGAATCCGTTCGAATCGGCATAGCGGGCCAAGTCCAGCCAAGGTCTGGCCCAGCGTTCGCCAAATTGCTCTGCAGCCAGCAACCGATCCACCAATTTTTCGTAGGCGTTCCAATCGGGATCGTTGATAAACGAGTCGACTTGGTCCGGCGTGGGAGGCAGACCCGTGAGGTCGAGTGAGACTCGGCGAATCAGTGTCCGTCGGTCGGCGCGTTGTGATGGATGGAGGCCGCGGGCTTGCAAGCGATCCCAAACGAAACGGTCCACCGGATGCGATGACCAAGCGACTCGATCTGGGGTGGGAACAACAGGCCGAGTCGGAGCAATGAACGCCCAGTGCTGTTCGTACTCGCCGCCCTCCGCAATCCATTGCTGCAGGAGCGATTTCTGGTGGGCTGATAGTTTGCGTTTGGAGTCAGCCGGGGGCATCCGCAAATCGGGATCCTCGGAAAAGATCCGATCAATCAGTTCACTTTGCTCGGGCTGGTGCGGGACGATCGCCGCGGTTCCGGAAAGTTCTTGACGCGAACCGTCCTGTGTGTCGATCCGCAGATCGGCTTCTCGTGAGGCGGCGTCCGGTCCGTGACAATGGAAGCAGTTTTCCGAGAGAATCGGGCGAATGTCTCGGTTGAAATCAACCGCCAGGGAATCTGATGCAGCGGCAATGACCAAAGCCAGCGTCAACCAACACACGCTGGAAGAGAGGCCCTTTCCGAAACAGAAATCCATGCTCGTCACGATCAAAGAGGATTGAAATGCGGTGATCCATGACGGGAGAGTTTAGCACGCGGGGCGGTCGGAAACGAACGAAGGCTGATTCGTCCGTCGTCTCGATCGCTGCGATGCCCGTTGGTTCATCATTGAGGCGATGGATCAGGGAACTTGGAAGTGTGATCGTGGACGATTCGCCAGCCCTCCGGAAAACGCTGGAACACGAGCGTGAATCGGCCGCCCATCGGTTCGTCTCGTTCGAGTTTCCAGACTCCCAGGACTTGCATGGCAGCGTCGCCGAGTGGCAAGAATTCGAGCTCCGTGAACGTGAGCTTTCCCATTTCTTTCGAAGTGGGATAGCGTTTCTTGTATCGCTGCATCGTCGCATCGAAACCTCGAGTCACGTCGCCTCCGGATGAGAACGTGAGCTGGTCGCTCTTCCAGTAGACATTCATGAACGCGTCGACGTCGCCTGCGTTCCAGTCGCTGGCTTGCTGTTGAATCAGAGCCGTGATTTCCGACTCGGGTGAGTTTGTTTGGTCCGTTGTGTCCGCTGGGGCTCCGCCGTTATCGAGGATCAAGTGCGTCTCGAATCGTCCGGTGCTGTCGGCTGCAGCGCAGCTCATTCCAGGTGTGTTGTGCTGCATCACGATCTCGCCGGTTTGTGAAACGGCGATCAATCCACCGATGCCAGGTTGAAGACGATTCTGCATGATCTCCGTGACGGATGACTCGAGCGATTTGCTCGCGTAACGCATTTGTGCTGCGATGTCATAGGCGACGCTGTTTCGAATGTACTCTTCGCCAACACCAGTGCCGGAAACGGCGCACAAGCCATTGGCGGCGTACGTGCCTGCACCGACGATCGGTGAATCGCCAACTCGTCCGGGCAGCTTTTGGGCGGTGCCACCGGTGCTGGTTCCTGCGGCCAGGTTCCCATGCGAATCCAGCACCACGCAGCCGACCGTTCCAAAGTGGGATTCGTCTTCCTCCTGATTGGCGGAAGCAATGTTCGCTGCGTCATCGCCATCGCGTTGGGAGAGAAAGTATGCCGGATCGACGAGCGGCACTTGCTGTGTTTCTGCAAACTCATCGGCACCGGGACCGACGAGCAGCACGTGTTTCGTGTTTGTCATCACCCGGCGAGCAAGCGAGATTGGATTCTTGACCTTGGTCACGCCAGCAACGGCGCCACACCCGAGTGTCTTGCCATCCATCACCGAAGCGTCCATTTCCACGTGTCCGTCGTTTGTTAAAACAGAACCGCGACCAGCGTTGAAAACCGGATTGTCTTCCAAGGTGCGGATGACGGCTTCGACAGTGTCCATGGCGGTTCCGCCGTCAGCCAACAGGTCGCGACCTGTCTGCAACGCGTGTTGCAATCCCGCGGTTCTCTTTTGGCTGGATTCCTCACCGAGTTGAGTGGGAGAGCTGCCCGCTCCACCATGAATCACGATGGCCCAAGTTGGTTTCATGGCTGGCTCTTCGCTATGGATGGAATGGGCGTCAAGCTGAGCGAACACAATGGCTGCAACAAGCAGCGTCACATTGAACTTCATGGAACAGACCTCAACCGTCTTCAACGCAACGAACTGAATTTCGAAATCGTGTCCCTCTTCCGAAGGCGACCGAAGTGGATGGCACGAAACAGGTAGGAATGATAAGGGAAATCAGGCAGAAACCGATACTGTGTGACAATTCGGCAGAAAGTTGGTCCTTGAAAGAAGTGAGGTCGCGTGACTGCGAATCGCGTCCGTTGCTTTCTCTTTCTTCGACAACACGCTGAGGTGCACAATGAATTACCAACGAGTCTCTTTCCTGATCGCGGCGGCTCTGTTGTCGGCTGCTTTCTCCAGCAACGAGGTGGTTGCCCAGTGCAGGTCTGGAGGGGGCGGTTCACCATCCGGCAGTCCGACTTCATTCGCGAGTAATTCAATGTATTCGCAGAATCCGCTGGTTTCGAATGGTTACCCGCAGGCCAATTCAATGGCGATGCAGTACCAGCAACAGCGTCTTGCGACCCTGCGTCGGATCGCCAGCTTGGCCTATGAGAATTCGCAACGACAGCGGTTCGCTGCGATGCAGTATGAGGCGGACATGCGACCGCAACGATTGGCTCGGGCCGAAGCGAAGAGGGCCGCTCGAGCAGAACGCATCGCCGCACGACTGCGCGAGCAGGGGCGATTCGAGGAGGCGTATACCCTGGCGTCGGTCAATGTTGACGAAGACATCCCGCGACGCTGAGCGAAGCTCTATGCCAAGACCGACGACTTCACGTGGGCCGAGTTGCTGGCGGAAACAACGCCGTGAGGAGCCGAGATCTCGTGTGATGCTTTGTGAGCTTTGCGAAGCGTTTCGTGTTTGCTCAGCGAGCGATACGACCAAAGGACGTTGAGATCATCGACCGCGACCAGCGATGGTTCAGCGTTGCAGTCGACTCGCATTTGGTACTCGACCACGACGGTTGATCCGCTGTGGATGGCATTGAAGTGCAGGTCGAGGATTCGGTGCATGGACTGGTTTGTCGGACGTGCAGGCTTGCCATCGATGTGGGTCGACAGAATCTGATCGAACATCAGGTTGGAACTGTAGCTTCGTGACAGCACCACTTGCACGACGTCGCGTTCATCTTCGGTTTGTGGCATCTGCAGGGTGATGCGGAATAGAAGAACGTCTCGAGCGATTGCAATTTTCTTGTCGCAGGATTCGTGCCATCGAAGCGGACCTGCTTCACCGCGAGAGATCGCGATCGTTCCTGACTCGTGGACCGACGATTGAATCGTGTTGCACGATTCGAGGAGTTGGTGCAACGCAGGATCGTTCTTTGCCGTGTCCACACTTGCTGTCTTCATGCGTTCCACTCCCGGTTCACTTGGCGGTGATTTTCGAAGAAGCGGTGTCGCATACCGACAACTATCCGCCACACGAAGAGATCTTTGCACCAACAATCGCGCCGCGAGATCGGGTCAATACGAGAATCAGCAAGAATTCTCGTGCGGATGGCCACGCGTGTGATTTCGAACGATTATTCGGAACGCGGGGGCAAGTCTGCTGCGATCGAAGTCCAGTGACGGAGTCAAACGAACTACACTCGACACTACACCGAATCTTTCCGGCTTGAGGAGTGTTCCGATGCGACTGTTCTTCCCAATTCTCATTGCTCTGTGCGTCGTTGGTGCTGTCGAGACGCCAAGAGTTCTCGCCGAAGAGGATGCAAATGGCACGGGAAACTTTGCTCAGTTGCAGGAACAGGTTGACGCAGCACGGAAATCAGGACGCCCTGTGCCGGAGCCTCTGATTCGAGAATACGATCAAGCGTTTTCGGTCTTCATCACCAACACCGCTCCTGCAGCGCGATACTCAACTGGATGGCCTGGTGGAAATCAGGGACCCGTTCTCTTCGCGAAGCTGATCAAGGAATTTCGGCAACGATCTAGCAAACTGACTGAGTTGGAAGTTTTGCTGCGTCGAATGGACTCGGAAAGTGATCCGCAAAAACGCGAGTTATTGAACCCGCAGATGCGGGGCCTCTGCCGGGCCGTTGGTGACCTCACTCTTGCCAAGGTGAGTGGACTGAGCCAACGTGAAAGCGATGCGCTAAAAAGTGGGTTTCGTGAAGGTGAGTCGGTCGAGGGGCTTCTTCGATGCGTTGCGTACACGCACCTCGCCATTGCGAAGCATCAGTCCAGGAATTCAAAGAGCATTGAAGCACTTGAAGCGGTGTTGCTTGAGGTGGAGCGGAACCTTGGAAGCGAATCCAGGCTAGCGAGCGATCCCAGCAAGATCATGAGTCAGTTGATAATGCTGGGGCGAGGTTGTCTGGTTCAAACGGTGCTGATGGAGCAGGAGATGAATCAGCGAAGCAGGCTGGAAGAAATGGTGGCTGGTCGAATGAACTTGCGCAGATGGTTGATCGCATCACAGTGCTTTGACATTTGTGATGCGAGAGTGCGGATCGCAGTTGAACGAGACCAGCCCAAGGCTGTTTGGGAAACGCTGACACAGCAGAGATCGGTCGCTAACAATGCGAGAGCCGAGTATTCGGTTCGAATGAAAGGTTCTCCTGGAAATCTACTTCGGGAGTGTGACTGGAGTCGTCGTGAGATCAGGCACACGCAAGAGGCGAAGGACAAAACTGGTTTCACTGTCAGCACATACGCTGTCAATCAAGAGAAGATCGGTAGGGGGCACATCAGAACCGCGATCGAAATCCTTGATGCCACAAACGATCAACCTGTCGTTCAGAAACTCAGCCCGCTTGTGAATGACTTGCCGGAGTAGACCGAACTTGGAATCGTCGTGCATCTTCCTTCGCTTCACGCTACGATACTTCGTTTTGATCTGGTGACTGACCGTTGATAGCCACACCGAAATTACACACCAAGAGCCGACAACCGAGAATGAGAATTATGCCACGACTCATCCTGACAGTCTTCCTTTTATGCGGCGGCATTTTGGCCAGCCTGATGCCGCAAGCCGGCGCTGAGGAGGCTTTTGAGTTCCAGCCCAATGATGTGGTCGCCATCTACGGCAACGGACTGTCCGATCGGATGCAACACGACCCTTGGGTCGAAACCTTCCTTCAACAACAATTGAAGGGACTCGACGTCAGTTTTCGAAACATGAGTTTTTCGGGTGACAAAGTCAATCAGCGGCCGAGGAACAAGGGTTTCACCAATGACATCGAGTATTTGAAACATGTGGCTCCCGATGTTGTCTTCTCTTTCTATGGTTTCAATGAGTCGTTTGCTGGGCCGGAGAAAGCCGAGGCGTATTGCGACGAATTGATCCAACTGGTGCAGCGTTACACGCAGGCTCGAAAGGACGCTGGCGAGGACTTGCGTTTTGTCTTGTTCAGCCCGATTGCCTACGAAAACACTGGCGATCCGAACCTGCCCGATGGCACGGAATTGAATGCAAATTTGGCGGCCTATGCCGAGGCGACTCGTGAAGCGGCCGAGGAAACCGGTGTGACCTTTGTCGATTTGTTTTCGCCAACCTTCCAATTGTTTCAATCGAGTTCCGAGCAACTCACGCTCAACGGCGTTCACCTCAACGCAGCCGGGTACAAAAAGCTTGCCGGAATCATTTCGCGGGCGTTGCTTGATGACGAGCCCGCTGCGGATGCAGAATTGGATCTTCTGTATGACGCGGTCAAAGATAAAAACTGGCATTGGCACAACCGTTACCGGGCGACTGATGGCAATGACATTTGGGGCAGCCGTTCTACGTTGACTTTTGTGGATGGACAAAGCAACGCAGACGTGTTGAAGCACGAATTGGTGATGCTCGACGTGATGACCGCCAATCGCGATCAGGTGATTTGGGCAGCCGCTGATGGACGAACCTTGCAAGCGGACGACAGTAATGTGCCGCCGCCGGTTGAGGTGACCTCGAACATCGGCGGAGGCAGTGCCAGCTCCAGTGCCGAGAAAGAGGGCAGCATCGAGTACCTGAGCCCAGAGGAGTCGATGGCCAAAATCAATGTGCCCGAGGGTTATGAACTCAACGTCTTTGCATCGGAAGTTCAGTTTCCCGACTTGGCCAACCCTGTTCAAATGCAAGTCGACGCGAAGGGACGCCTGTGGGTTGCGAGTTGGAACACTTACCCCAAGTGGGAACCGGGCAAGGAGATGAATGACTCCTTGATGATTTTGGAGGACACTGACAACGACGGCCAGGCCGATGTCCGCAAGATCTTTGCTCACGTTCATAACCCTCTCGGGTTCGAGTTTTGGAACGGCGGCGTGGTTGTCACCTCAGGCCCGGATTTGCTGTTCTTGAAGGACACCGATGGGGATGACAAGGCCGATGTTCGGTATCCCATCCTGCAGGGACTTGGTACTTCCGACACTCACCATGCGGCCAACAATTTGATCTACGGTCCCGACGGCGGGATCTATTGGCAAAGTGGGATCTTTCTCGTCCACAATCACGAGACGCCCTGGAAGCAGAACCTCAACATCGGGGCATCGGGCATGTATCGCTTTGACCCGCGAACGTTTGCGATCACCCCGCACGCGGGCAACTCACCCAATCCGCATGGCACCAGCTTTGACCGTTGGGGGTACTGCTATGCCAGCGATGGTACCGGCGGACGTTGCTATCAAGTCCGACCCGAAGGCAACGGCTTTAAGATGCACACCTTGCTGGACAAGGAGTTTCGTCCGGTGGCGGCTAATGCCATTTTGTCATCGGAGCATTTTCCGGAAGAGCTTCAGGACGACATTTTGATCTGCAACACGATCGGTTTTTTGGGAGTCAAGCAATACAAGCTCGACCGAGAAGGTGAGGTCGAGGAGGATGACATTGCCGAAGAGTCGTCAGGGCAGCCAGCTAATGTCGAGATCACGCAAGGTGGCCGTCTGATTGAGGTGAACCACCCCGCATTGAAGAACAATGAGATCACTGGGTTCCGGCTCAGTGTGAACGGACGGCAGCAGATGAATTTGTCTGAGGTGGAGATCATCAGCGACGGTCGAAACATCGCCAAGACAGCCAAACTGGAGCAGTCGAGCGAATACGGCAACGGAGCCTATCCCGTGCAGCGACTCGTCGACGGTGACAAAGGAAACTTTGCTCACACCTCGCCACAAAAAGACCCGTGGATGCGAGGTGACTTCCCGTCGCCGGTGCAGGTTTCTGAATTCAAAATCTGGAATCGAAAAGGGTTTGAGGACCGATTCAACAACGGCAAGATTGAGTTCTTCCGCGGCAAAGATGTCGTGGCGTCGGTAAATGTCAAAATCGCCTCTACCGACCAAGAGAACAAGACTCGAGCGTTCGGCGAAGTGTGGGGAACGCCGGGGCTAGAACTCTTCAATAGCGATGACCGGAATTTCCGTCCCACTGATGCTGTGGTCGGCGAAGACGGTGCTCTGTATGTCTCCGATTGGCACAACGCCATCATCGGCCACATGCAGCACAACATTCGCGACCCCAATCGCGACCACGCCCACGGCCGGATTTTTCGATTGACAGTCAAGGACCGCCCCTTGCAAAAACCTGTCAAAATCGCGGGGCAACCGATTGAAGCTTTGCTTGAAAATCTCAAGCATCCCGTCAACGGCGTTCGGCATCGGACTCGGATTGAACTCACCAAGCATGATTCCGATCAAGTCATCGCAGCGACGCAAAAATGGATGGCCAGCTTTGATCCCAATGATGAAACGGAAGCTCATCATCTGTTGGAAGCACTTTGGTTGCACCAACGAAATGGCGTCAAGAACCAAGCGTTGCTGAATCAATTGTTGGAGTCGGATGTTCGGCACGCTGTTGTCGCTGCTGAGACGGTTCGGCACTTTTGGGAAAAGGTCGACACGACCGGCGGAAGCGAGTTCGCTGCTCCTGCGGAAATTGAATTGGTGGAATACGATCCACCCAAGCACCTCAGCCCAGCCGACCAAAAGACGTACGAGTTGGGAGCGACGATCTATCAACGTGAATCGCACTGTGCGACCTGTCACATGACTCACGGCAAGGGCACTCCGAATGTCTACCCGCCATTGGTCGGTAGTCCTTGGGTCAACGGAAGTGAAGATCGGTTGATCAAAATGGCTCTGCACGGTGTGTGGGGCAAAATGACCGTGGCTGGGAAGACTTATGACCCCGCCCGCGGCGTGCCACCGATGACTGCGTTCCGATCCTTGTTGAAGGACGATGAAATGGCCGCAGTTCTGACCTTCGTGCGGAACACCTGGGGGAATGAAGCCTCGGTTGTCAGTCCTGAGTCCGTTTCACACGTTCGCGAAGAGACCAAGGACCGGACGACGTTCTACAAGCCGGAGGAAATTCTCGAGCTGCATCCGCTGGAAAAGGAATTGATGGATGAGGACGCGGCACCTGAGGTGGAAGTGTTCTCGAACGAGACGCTTGAAGAGGAGTTGCTGGCCGCTTCGCCTGCGAAGCTCGCTCAGGTGGCATTGGCGAAGGGTAATTTCCAACGTGGCAAACGGCTGTTCCACGAATCATCGGCAGCTTGCTTCGCGTGTCACTCGCCACCAGCGGGCACCGTTCGAATGGGCCCGGATCTGGAAAAGGCAACGACCAAACGCACGAACGAAGAACTGGTCGATGCCCTGCTCCGCCCGTCGAAGTTGATCGACAAGGAATACGCGCAGGTGAGCGTGCTGACGGTTGACGGTCAGATCCTCACTGGCATTCGTGTGAGTGAAAACGACGACGAGATGGTATTGCGCAATCTCGCTCAGCCGGAGCCAATCACGATTTCGCAGGACGACGTCGAGGATGTGATCGAGTCGAAGGTGTCGTTGATGCCCGAGAACTTGATGCGGCAGATGAAGAACCGCAAAGAGTTCAACGACTTGTTGAAGTACATCATCGAAGTCCGGAAGAAATGAGCTCGCGTTGATGTGGCCGATCGATCCTGGTGGCGAGTGCGAACGTTCGATTCACGCTCCCAGGACGGTCGAAGCATTGGGGCGTCAACGGCTTGTCAGATAGTGCCCGTGAAGACCTTGCAGGCTGTCTGGAACGTTTATGGTGCCGACTGATTGTCGACGACAATCAACCGAAGAATCCATGTTGGTGAACGTTTCGGTGGATCCCGATTTAGAGTTCGTTTTGGGTGATCGCTCTGTCCGCAGGCGATTTGTCTCAGTTCACTTCGCGATCGCTGATGACGGCGTCATCGACTCCCTTGGCAATCGCGATCGCTTCTTTGATGGACTGTCGCATCCAGTGTGCATTGTCGTCTTCGCCGACGCGTCCACTGGCTAGATAGCCCGAGTAGATCTGAGCAGCCGCTTGGACAATGATGCCTTCGCTATGCTGCAACGTAAGATGGTTCTTCGCCATGGCGATTTGCTCGACTGATAGCTCGAAAAAACGGGAGTCCTTCCTCCTCAGGTGATGGCCGATTGTCGACCGATGTCACAGCATAGCAGGCTCACGAGACTCACGTGAGTTCAAGCCTCGGGACAGCATCGACTGACGACACGACATCAACTCAACCAAGGCTGTCCGACTGGACGTTTGCAGAGAAGGTTGAAGCGGGCAGCGGTAGCTGGGGCCAACCAAGATCGTGAGCCTGATTGCAGCTACCCAGTGACAAAAGATTCATTGACGATGGCAAGGGGGCAGTTGCGATGGGGGAAGTCCGGGTGAGTTTTCGGGCCGATGGCCTATGTCACTGAAAGTGTGAGTGGACGCCGACTCAGGCATTGCGGGATTCTCGGGCGATGGTCCACTCGATGGCGGCGATCAGGGCGCGGGCCTTGTTGAGGGTTTCTTCGTATTCCGAGTCGGGGTTGCTGTCGGCGACGACTCCGCAACCGGCTTGCACATGATACGCCCCGTTGTGATGCACGATCGTGCGGAGCGCCAAGCATGTGTCCATGTTGCCTCGGTAGTCGATGTACCCGACTGCGCCGCCATACGGGCCGCGACGATGCGGTTCGATTTCGTCGATGACCTGCATCGCACGGACTTTGGGAGCACCTGAAACGGTTCCCGCGGGCAAACATGATTTCAAAGCGTCAAACGCGTCCAGGCCTTCCCGCAGTTTGCCTCGCACTTCGCTGCTGATGTGCATCACGTGGCTGTAGCGCTCGATGACCATGATCTCGGTCAAGTCCACGGTGCCGAATTCGGCGATCCGGCCGATGTCGTTGCGGCCCAGGTCGACCAGCATCACGTGTTCGGCGCGTTCCTTGGGATCGGCCAACAAGTCTTTTTCGAGAGCCTTGTCTTCTTTTTCGGTCGCGCCGCGGGGGCGTGTTCCGGCCAGCGGACGCACCGTGACCTCACGGTCTTTGACCCGGCACATGATCTCGGGCGAGCAACCGACCAAGACGCATTCTGGGTTGCGGACGAAGAACATGAACGGCGACGGATTGACGACACGCAGCGAACGGTAAACCGCGAAAGGATCGACGTCGCTTTTGACTGTCAGTCGTTGGCTGGGGACGACCTGGAAGATATCGCCGGCGCGAATGTACTCGACGCAGTGGCGGACCGCGTCACAGAACGACTCTCGGGTGAAGTTCGATTCGACCTGCAGCGGTTGGCGTTGGTCCTCTTCGATGATTTCGTCCACGCGGAGATCCGGTGGGCTGGTCATCAGACGCTTGATCGTTTGGTCGACTTCCTCAGCGGCGGATTGCCGAGCGGCGGAAATTGTCGCCGAGTCAGTGTCCTCGTCGATGCCGCGGCAATCGGCCAGCGAGACCACCGTGATGGTTTTGTCGACGTGATCAAAGACGCACAGGGTGTGGTAAAAGGCGAAGTTCAGGTCGGGGAGGTCGCGGTCATCTTCGGTGGTGTCCGGCAAGTCCTCGACATAACGGACGACGTCGTAACCCGCGTACCCGATGGCTCCGCCGATGAACGGAGGCAGCCCGTCCAGGGTCGCCGTTCGGTCTTGGAAACGTTGGCGGAATGCGTCCAGGGGATCGTCACACTGGGTCTCGGTGACTTCGCCGGTGGACATGTTCGTTTGGCGAACCGAGTTGCCTTTGGCCGTGAATCGAGCCAAAGGTCGCGAGCCCAAAAAACTGAATCGGCCGACTTTTTCGCCGCCGATCACGCTTTCGATCAGAAAGGCGGGGCCGCCATCGTCCAGGTGCATGAACGCGGTGACGGGGGTCAGCGTATCAGACAGCAGGCGTCGGTAGACGGGGACGAAGTCGAACCGACGGGCCAGCGATTCGAACGACGAAAGCGGCGGTTGGTGCATGAGGTTTCCGAGCATGAAGTTTCGGCGCGTGGGGACGTTTCGATAGTGTGAAGTGCGACGGCGGGCTTGGAAACCGGGTTGGCCAGCGATAGAATTCCAAGGCGTGAACGAGTCCGCCTCCACGGGCGGTCATCACGGAGCCGTGATGCCGACCATGACAGCCAACGTGCCGCGAAGTTCGCTTCTGTGTCGCGAATTCCGCATCGTGCCACGGAAGCCAGTGTCACGAAATCAGCGAGCCAACCTGCGAGACTCACATGAAATGCCAGTACTGCGATAAACCGGCGACCTTCCACATCACCGAATTGACCGAACCCGACGGGCCGCAAGTGCTGCATTTGTGTGAGCAGCATGCTCGCAATGTGTTGCAAAAAGGCGAGCCCACACCGGTGTCCAGCGTCGCGGGTGCTTTGGCGAAACAACTGCAATTGGGCCAAACCAAGGAAGAACTTCGGAAGTTGGACCAGAAAGAGTGCCCCGTGTGTGGGATCACGTTCTTTGAATTCCGTAATTCGGGACGGTTGGGGTGCCCCCTGGATTACGATTTCTTCGAAGCTGACCTGAAACCGTTGTTGCTGAACATTCACGACTCATTGGAACACACCGGAAAACGGCCGACACGAGCGGCCGCCACAGCGGATTCACAGGCGGACTTGATCCGTTTGCGAAAAGAAATGGAAGCCGCGGTGGACCGAGAAGAATACGAAAAAGCGTCCGAGTTGCGAGACCAAATCAACGCGATCCAAGGCGAGCCAAAACGTCGAGGGAACGCGTGATGAGAGAAGAAACCGACTTGTCGGTCTTGGTCAAAAACAGCGGTGAATGGTTGCGTGGCACGGGCCCGGAATCTGACATCGTGATCAGCAGCCGCATTCGACTGGCACGCAACTTGGCGGGATTCCCCTTCATTCGCAAATGCAGTCCCGAGGACCGCGAAAAGATTGAGCGGCAGGTTCGCACGCGGCTGGAAAATTTGCCCGATTGGGACGAAATCCCCTACGTCGACATCGCGACGCTCAGCGAAGTGGATCGCCAATTCTTGGTCGAACGCCAACTCATCAGCCGAGAAATTGCGGATTCCGAAGGCAGCCGGGCCGTGGCGATCGATCCCAGCGAGCAATACTCGGTGATGATCAACGAAGAGGACCACCTGCGTATCCAAGTGATGCACAGCGGTCTAGATCTGGTCAGCGCCTGGGAACAAATCGACCGGATCGACGATGCGATCGAAGGCGAGGTGCTGTACGCGTTCCACAACAAGTTTGGCTACCTGACGGCCTGCCCGACCAACGTTGGCACGGGCCTGCGCGTCAGCGTGATGCTGCATTTGCCTGGTTTGGTGATCACTCAGCAAATCGAAAAGGTGTTCCGCAGCATGCAGCGGATCAACGTGACCGTCCGCGGTTTGTACGGCGAAGGGTCGCAGTACACCGGCGATTTTTATCAGGTCAGCAACCAGGTGACGCTCGGGCACACCGAGAAAGAATTGCTGGAAATGGTTGGCCAAGAGGTCGTGCCAAGGATCATCGATTACGAACGCAAAGCTCGCGAATTTTTAATCGACAAAGGCCAACAAGATTTGCACGACGATGTCAGCCGCGCGCTCGGGATTCTCAGCACGGCTCGAAAGATCAGCAGTGAGGAAACCATGCACTATCTGTCCAAGGTTCGCATGGGAGTGAACTTGGGGCTGATCGACGACGTGCAATTGGCAACGATCAACAAGTTGTTCATCCACACCCAACCGGCCCACCTGCAAAAGCTGCACGGGCGTGTGTTGACGACCAGCGATCGGAATGTCGAGCGGGCCAGCTACTTGCAACGCCATTTGTGCGGACCGAGCGGTCGTGCCGACGAACTGAACTGACTTTCTCGACGATGCGTCTGAGTGAATGGATGTATCAAACGCCGACCCAATGAGTGGACAAGTTGCAACGGGAAATCACCGTCAAAGGCGCTCGCGAACACAACTTACGCGACGTCGATTTGACGCTGACGCGCGGAGAGTTGATTTGTTTCTCGGGCGTTTCGGGAAGTGGAAAAAGCTCGCTCGCGTTTGACACGCTGTACGCCGAAGGTCAGCGTCGATACGTCGAAAGTCTGAGCAATTCGGCTCGGCAGTTCATGGGCCAAATGCCCAAACCCGACGTCGATCTGGTGACCGGGCTGAGTCCTTCGATCTCGATCAGCCAAAAATCGACGGGCAACAACCCTCGTAGTACTGTCGGCACGATCACGGAGATCTACGATTTCCTGCGGGTGCTGTACGCTCGAGTCGGCACCGGCCACTGCCCAGCATGCGATGTCGAGATCGCCGCCCAGACGGCCGATGTCATCGTGGGTCGCCTGGTCCAGTTGGTGGCGGACGGCTGGCAAGACGACCACTCATCCGAAGAGTCTGAAACCGAAGCGGCGATCGAAGACGGAACGCTGTGGGTGATGGCTCCGTTGGTCCGTGGCCAGAAAGGTGAGTTCCGCGACCTGTTTGAAGACCTTCGCAAGCAAGGTTTCAACCGCGCTCGAGTCGATGGTGAAACGTTTCGACTGAGCGATCCACCGCCGCTGGATCGAACCCGTCGTCACGATGTGGAAGTCGTGATCGATCGCATTGTCGCGGACCAAATCGAACGCCCACGATTGGTCGAAGCGGTTGAGTTGGCATTGAAACTGGGCGAGTCATCTTTGATCGCTTCGGTGGGACCGCCCAACGGAGAAGACGTGCCGCCGATACGTCACGATCAACTGTTTTCGTCGAAGTATTCGTGCGGCAATTGTGGCCGAAGTTTTCGACCACCAACGCCGCAGTTGTTCAGCTTCAACAGCCCACAAGGCATGTGCGCCAGCTGCGATGGAATCGGCCGGCTGTACACGTTTGTACCTGAGTTGTTGATTCCTGATGAGTCGCTGTCGATTCGAAAAGGCGCGATCGCGTTGCTCGGGAAGTGGGGCGACCTGGGACGTTACCGACGCCATATTTATCGCGGCGTTGCGGATGCGATGGACGCGGAGCTGGAACTCGAACCCGGCACGATGCTGGAAACTCGTTGGGACAAATTGCCAGAGATTGCTCGCCACATTTGGTTGTGGGGTGCTGATGATTCGATGCAGTTCACCTGGCGAGGCGGACGCAAAGCGAAGAAGTACGTCGGCAGCTTTGAAGGCTTCATTCCCGAGTTGCTTGATCGCTATCGAACCAGTCGCAACAAGATGCAGTTGCGTCAGTTCGAGAAGTACATGAACACGATGAACTGCCCGGATTGCCATGGAAAGCGACTGAACGATCAGGCCTGCGCGGTTCGAATCTCGACGGGTGCGAAAGACTTCTCCGATTCAAAGAGCAAGTCGCTTCCTGAGTTGTGCGACCTTTCCATCGATTCGTTGATGGAGTTCTTCAGCGAGATCCCGCTGTCAAAAACGGATGCCCAGATCGCTGGCGAAGCCCTCAAAGAAATTCGCGGGCGGATTGGATTCTTGCTGGGCGTGGGGTTGGAGTACCTAACGCTTGGCCGAACGGCGCCGACGTTGTCCGGGGGCGAGTCACAACGGATTCGACTGGCCGGTCAAATCGGTTCGGGCTTGTCGGGTGTGCTGTATATCTTGGATGAGCCTTCGATCGGTTTGCACCCGCGTGACAACGATCGTTTGATCACAACGTTGACCCGTCTGCGAGACGCGGGCAACACGTTGATCGTGGTCGAGCACGATGAAGACACAATGCGAGCCGCTGACACGATCGTGGATTTCGGTCCTGGTCCCGGGGTTAAAGGCGGTCACATCGTGGCGGCCGGTTCGCTCGAGGACCTGCATCGATCGAAGCAAAGCGTCACAGGAGCCTTCTTGTCAGGTGCTCGCGCGATCACGCCGAGTGAAAAGTTACGCCCGGTTGATCCAAAGAAGCAACTCACCATTCGCGGGGCACGGTTTCATAACCTGAAGGACATTGATGTCTCCATCCCGCTGGGTGTGGTGACCTGTGTGACTGGAGTCTCCGGCAGCGGCAAGAGTTCGTTGATCGGCGGAATTGTTGAGCCCGCTCTTCGCAACGCTCTCAACGGTGCTGAGGCGGAAATTGGCGATCACGATGCCATCGAAGGTCTGGAACATCTCGACAAAACAATCGCGATTGATCAGTCGCCGATTGGCCGGACGCCTCGCAGTAATCCCGCGACGTATGTCAAAGTGTTCGATGAAATTCGCAATTTGTTTGCGAAGCTGCCCGAAGCGAAGGCTCGCGGTTATTCGGTTGGGCGATTCAGTTTCAATGTGGATGGTGGTCGCTGCGCCGGTTGTGATGGCAACGGCGCAACCAAGTTGGAAATGGACTTTTTGGCGGATATCTGGGTGACGTGCCCGGTTTGCCAAGGCCAACGTTACAACCGCGAAACATTGTCGGTTCAGTTCAAAGGCAAATCGATCGCGGATGTTCTGAATATGGACATCTCGGAGGCTTTGGATTTGTTCCAGAACATTCCGAAGATCGCTGAGAAGTTGCAGACTTTGGTCGATGTGGGGCTGGAGTATCTCAAGCTTGGCCAACCGTCACCGACTCTCTCCGGCGGCGAAGCCCAGCGAATCAAACTTTCGCGAGAATTGAGTCGACGGGACACGGGCCGGACGCTGTATGTGCTGGATGAACCGACGACTGGTTTGCACTTCGCTGACATCGATTTGCTGTTGGGAGTGATCAACCGTTTGGCCGATCGCGGCAATACAATCGTGATCGTCGAGCACAACTTGGACGTGATCAAAACTGCGGACTGGGTGATCGACATCGGTGTCGAAGGCGGTGCCGGTGGAGGCCGTGTGGTTGGCGAAGGTCGGCCTGCTGAAGTCGCGAAAGTGGATGACAGTTACACCGGTGCTGCGCTGGCGGAAGTGTTGGGAATCAAGCGGCGAAAAGCGAAGAAGCTCGGTCAAGCGATTCGTGACATCGTTGCTCCGCCGGCCAAGTCACGCACTCACGTGGTGGTCGAAGGTGCGTGCGAGCACAACCTCAAATCGGTCGACTTGGAAGTTCCCCGGGACGCGATGACGGTGTTCTGTGGTCCCAGCGGCAGCGGCAAAAGTTCGCTGGCAATGGATACGATTTATGCCGAAGGCCAGCGGCGATATGTCGAGTCGTTGTCCAGCTACGCTCGGCAATTCATCGGTCAGGTGCAAAAGCCAAAAGCGGAACGGATCGAAGGGCTTTCACCCGCGGTGGCACTCGAGCAAAAGAACCTTGGCCATTCGCCTCGAAGTACCGTTGGAACGGTCACCGAGGTGTATGACTACTTGCGGATTTTGTACAGCAAGCTTGGCACAATGCACTGCCCCGATTGTGCGGTGCCGGTCGGAACGCAGACTCCCGATCAGATCATCGACAAAGTGATGGCGTTGCCCGAAGGCACGCGAGCTTTGTTGCTGGCGCCGATCGAGGTTCAAGCCGGCGAAGCATCGCTCGCGACTTGGCAGAGCTACCGTGCGATGGGGTATTCCCGTGTACGCATTGATGGCGAGACGGTTGAGCTCGACGACGCGAAGGCTCTCGATCCGCGGCGAGTCCATTTGGTTCAAATCGTCGTCGACCGAATCAAAATCTCTGCGGAGGAACAGTCCCGGATCAGTGACAGCGTGGAGCAAGCGTTGTCATTGGGCGTCGGAGTGATGGATTTGGCAATTGCCGATTCGGAGCAACCCGAACGCGATTGGCATATGCTTCGACACAGTCAGCACCTAGTTTGTGAATCCTGCGGCCGGTCGTTCTCGCAGTTGACCCCGCACCACTTTTCGTTCAACTCCGGTATCGGATGGTGCCCAGGTTGTGAAGGTTTGGGGACCCAGACGGGAACCAATCCAGCGGCTTTGATGGGAACGCCTCAAACGACTTTGGCTGATGGGGCGGCTTTGCTTTGGCCGTCGGTTGACCACGCGGTCAGTCGTTGGATGTTGCGAGCCCTTTCGCGAACGACCGGCATCCCAATTCATCAGCCGATTGATCGGTTGACGGTGTCGCAACGTCGCATTTTGTTTCATGGTTTAGGGCCGCGTTGGGTCGAAGTCCGACACGGTGACACGACCGATGAGAAGTCGTCGGCAGAGACCGAGCGAGCAGATGAGGTTCGTGATCACTTTGGCGAAGGCAATGTGTTGTTCCGGTTCCAGTTCAAAGGGTTCTACCCGGCACTGGAGGAAGCGTCGCGTTTGACGCCTGGATTGCGGATGCGGTTGGAAGCCTTCGTGGCCGAGATTGACTGCTCGGTTTGCGACGGTTCGCGTTTGCGAGATGATTCGGCCGCGGTTCGATTCCGAAATTTCACGATCGGCGATCTGGTGCACATGCCGCTGGATCGATTGTCCGAAGAAGTCGATTCGTGGGATCTGGATCGTCGTGAATTGAAGATCGCTGGCGAGCTGATTCGCGAAGTTCAATCACGGGTTCGTTTCTTGCGGGACGTGGGGCTGGATTATCTGACCCTACACCGTGGTGCGCCAACTCTTTCAGGCGGCGAGGCTCAACGAATTCGTTTGGCATCGCAACTTGGCAGCGGATTGTGCGGCGTGTTGTACGTGCTGGACGAGCCAACGATTGGTTTGCACCCACGAGACAATCGCAGGCTGCTCGCGGCGCTGCATCGATTGCGCGACCAAGGCAACACGTTGTTGGTCGTTGAGCACGATCACGATGTGATTGCGGGCAGCGATTACCTGTGCGACTTCGGACCTCGTGCGGGTCGGCACGGTGGTCGCGTGGTGGCTCAGGGTAAACCCGATGCGGTTCAGCCAGCCAGTGAGTCGGTCACCGCGCCGTACTTGCTCGGTGAAAAACAAATTGAATTGCCTGCGGTTCGTCGTCCAGTGATGTCTGATTCGGGCAAGCCGATGGTGGAGTTTTTGTCCGTCAAAGGTGCTCGTGAGAACAACCTTCAGGATGTGGACGTCGACATTCCGTTAGGAGTGCTGACCGCGATCACTGGCCCCAGCGGCAGTGGCAAGAGTTCGTTGATCAACGATATTGTCTATCCCGTTTTGGCGAGGCGATTGCACCGGGCGAAAGTGAAGCCGGGGCAGCATGACGGCATTGATGGCCTGCGTTATGTCAACAAAGTCATTCAAGTTGACCAGTCACCGTTGGGGAATTCGCCAAGCAGCAACCCGGCGACTTACACCGGCGTGTTTGATTTAATTCGAGCCTTGTTTGCTGAGTTGCCTGCCGCTCGCGAACGCCGGTTCACGCCTCGAACATTCAGCTTCAACGTCTCGGGCGGACGTTGCGAGTCGTGCGAAGGCAGTGGTCAACGCAAGATTGAGATGCATTTTTTGCCCGACGTTTGGGTGCCTTGCGATGATTGTGGGGCTCGGCGTTACAACGAAGACGTGCTGGAAGTCAAACTGCATGGCCAATCCATCGCCGATGTGTTGGAGATGCCATGCGGCGAAGCGGTCGAGTTGTTTGCCTCGCATCCCCGGATCGCTCGCGTGATTCAAACGCTGTGTGATGTCGGGTTGGACTACGTCACCTTGGGCCAGTCGGCACCGACGTTGTCGGGCGGAGAAGCTCAGCGGGTCAAGTTGGCGGCGGAGTTGGCTCGTCCAGCGACCGGACACACGATTTACTTGTTGGACGAACCGACGACCGGGTTGCACTTTGGTGACATCGAAAAGTTGCTGGTCGTGATGCAACGATTGGTGGAGCTTGGCAATTCTGTGATCGTTATCGAGCACAACTTGGACGTCATCAAGTGTTGCGATTGGTTGGTCGACATTGGGCCGGGTGCCGGCGTGCACGGTGGGCAAGTTGTCTTCGCCGGAACACCGGAAGGCTTGGCGGCAAAGGCGGATCCGGCCCATCGCGAAGCGGATGAATGGGTTTCCACGACCGCACCGTTCTTGGCGGATGCCCTCTCGGGAGCACGAACGGCGGAACCACGCGAGGTCTTGGATTGGCAACCCGTCGTGAACGGGCGTGTGTCGAATGTTAAGACGAATCAATCGCCGAAGAAGACAATCGTCGCGGAACCGGAAACGGTTCTGCGGGTTGATTCGCCCGAGCCAATGTTGTTCGAGGAAGTTGAGGCGGAGTCCGATCCTGACAGCGATGCGGTCGCCGCGTTGATGCAACCTTGGCGAGCATTGGGGCGTCGTTGGCACACGTTGCCAAAGGGGTTCCCCGAGAACTCGCCGCCGCAATGGCCGCTTGAATTGGTGGAGGGTTTGCTTGATCTGTTGTCCAACGTCGCGGGCGCTGGTGCGGTCGAGTACCCTGCCCCGGACCGCGTATCGGTTCGGCTAGAATCGGGCGAAGAAGACTTTCTGTTGCCACACTGGGCGGAGGTCGAAACCAAGGTGAGCGACTGTGTTCGGTTGAAATTGAGTGGTCCACAATCCGCAATCGATCTGGAGCAGCTGCTGGCTTTGGACGTGCTTCAATCTCGTTCCGACACGGGCACGTTGGACCTCAGTGACGCCGAGCACGTGACCCTGACATTTCATTTGACCGACGTCGATCATGCACGCAGTCGAAAGCTGAAGACGTTCTTGAAAACGCACTTGGATCGGACCCGGTCCTCGACCTGACGTGTTGACGAGGCGACGGGTTTGAGCGACAAACCCGAGTCACGTACTTCTGAATCCCCCATCTTTCCACCTTGAATCGGTTCGTTCTTGCTCATGGCCAAATCGACCAGCAAAAGTTTGGTGATCGTCGAATCGCCCGCGAAAGCCCGGACGATCTCGAAGTTTTTGGGAAGTGGTTACCAGGTCGAAGCCAGTGTCGGGCACGTTCGCGATTTGCCTGGCGGGGCCAAGGATATCCCCAAAAAGTTCAAGAAAGAACCTTGGGCTTATTTGGGAGTGAACGTCGAAAAAGATTTCGAGCCGGTCTACATCGTGCCGGCTGACAAGAAGAAGCAAGTCGACAAATTGAAGGCCGCGCTCAAGGATGCAGATAGCCTGTATCTCGCGACGGATGAAGACCGCGAGGGAGAGGCGATCAGCTGGCACCTCTTCGAATTGCTGAAACCCAAGGTGCCTGTTCACCGCTTGGTTTTTCACGAAATCACCAAAGACGCGATCCAGCACGCGTTGGAAGACCCCCGGGAAATCGACGACGGTCTGGTTCGTGCTCAGGAAACACGCCGGATCTTGGACCGTCTTTACGGTTACGACGTTTCGCAGTTGCTGTGGAAAAAGGTTGGCCGGGGATTGTCCGCGGGACGTGTTCAAAGCGTCGCGGTACGTTTGATTGTCCAGCGTGAACGCGAACGCATCGCCTTTGTGGATGCCACCTATTGGGACTTGGAAGCGATCTTCACCACCGAGAACGGTGACTCGTTGCCAGCGATGTTGTCGACCGTCGAAGGCCGAAAGATTCCGAGCGGGAAAGACTTTGATTCCGACACCGGGAAATTGATGAACCCGCAGCTGTTGCAGATGGACGAGCAACAGGCCAACGATTTGAAGCAGAAACTCGAAAAGGAAGACTTTCGAGTCGCCAAGGTGGAAGTCAAACCGTTCACCGAACGACCCAAGGCTCCGTTCACAACCAGCACGTTGCAACAGGAAGCCAACCGGAAACTCGGCTTCACTGCTCGTCGCTGCATGCAGGCGGCCCAGCGGTTGTACGAAAACGGTTACATCACTTACATGCGTACTGACTCGACCACGTTGTCGAAGGAAGCCGTCAATGCGGCGCGTGATTTGGTGCGCAGTGAATATGGCGAGAAGTTCCTGCACGACACGGAGCGTGTTTACAAAGGCAAAGTCAAAAACGCCCAAGAGGCTCACGAAGCGATTCGGCCCGCGGGAACGCCGTTTCGTGTTCCTGCCGCTGTCCAAAACGAATTGGACCGCGATCAGTTTCGTTTGTTCGAGCTGATTTGGAAACGAACCGTCGCTTGCCAAATGGCCGACGCAAAGAAGCAACGGATCGCTGTCACGATCGAAGGTGGCGGGACAACGTTCACCGCCAGCGGCACGAGCATCCTGTTCGAAGGATTCTTGCGAGCCTATGTCGAAGGCAGCGATGATCCCGAAGCGGAACTGGCGGACAAAGAGCGATTGTTGCCAGCCGTCGATGAAAATGACGGATTGTCGGTCGCGAATTTGGATCCCAAGAGTCACACGACTCAGCCACCGTCGCGGTTCAGCGAAGCATCGCTGACTCGCACGTTGGAAGAAAAAGGGATCGGCCGTCCCAGTACGTACGCGTCGATCATCGATACGATCCAGCGTCGTGACTACGTCTACAAAAAAGGCAATGCGTTGGTCCCCAGTTGGACCGCGTTCAGCGTCATTCGATTGATGGAAACCCACTTTGAGCCACTGGTCGATTACGACTTCACGGCCCAAATGGAAGACTTCCTGGACACGATCAGTCGTCAAGAAGCCGAATCGCTGTCGTATCTCAAACGCTTCTACTTCGGCGATGAAGCCGAACCAACCGGCGACGAAAAAGCTGCGATTGGTCTGAAGCCTCGTCTGGAAAGCAAGATCGAAGAAATCGATCCACGCGTGACGGCGAAGTTCTCACTGGGGATTCCAACCGAAGGTGAAAACCGCGAAGAGGTCTTTGTTCGAGTCGGGAAGTATGGCCCGTTCTTGGAGCAAGGCGAACGCAAGGCTCCGATCTTGGACGGGATGGCTCCCGATGAGATGACGCTGGCTCGAGCGATGGAATTGTTTGAGGACGCTGCTCGGGAAGATGAACCGCTCGGCACGCACCCGGACACCGGCAAGCCGATCTACATCAAGGCTGGTCGCTTCGGGCCTTACGTCCAGATGGGCGAGAAGGACGACGAAGAAAAGAAGAACGCTTCCATTCTGAAGACCATCGCGGTCGAAGATGTTGACTTGGCGATGGCCTGCAAGTTGCTTTCGTTGCCACGCGATCTCGGTGAGCATCCGGAAATGAAAGAGCCTGTGATGGCTCATGACGGACGCTATGGACCCTACGTGAAGTGCGGCAAGGAAACTCGTTCGTTGCCGGCTGAGAAGTCGCCTTTGGATGTAACGTTCGACGAAGCGATTGAGTTGCTCAAACAACCCAAGACTCGTGGACGTGCGGCACCCAAAGAACCGATCAAGAAGTTCGAAAAGCCAAGTCCGGTCACGGAAAACGAGATCAAAATCTTGGAAGGTCGCTTTGGTCCCTACGCAACCGACGGCGAAACCAACGCATCGATCCCACGCGGCACGGACCCGAAAGAGATGACCTTCGAAGGCGTCTTGGACTTGTTGGCAGAGCGTGCCGCGAAGGGACCGACGAAGAAGAAGAAAAAGAAGAAGGCCGCGAAGAAAAAGACGGCCAAAAAAGCAGCCAAAAAGAAAACGGCGAAGAAGAAGGCCACCAAAAAGAAGACTGCCAAAGCGGCCACGAAGAAGAAGGGCATTATCAAGAAGTCGTCGTGATGTGACGCTCATTCGGCGTGTGTCGCCGAACGCACAGGTGTTTGAAGAAGTAATTCCAGGAAAATCGTTGCGGACCCTAAAGTCGTTGAAGTTGGTCAACTGAATAGTCGATCAATGCCAATGGAATGATCCGTTGTGATCTGATTTTCTATCGAAACGCCCGTTTCAGTTGTGTCAGAAACGGGCGGAGCCGGTTGCAATGATCGGTCACGAATGCTCCTCATCGAAGTGTGAAACATGGACGCCACACGTCAGCCAAACGCAACTCGCAAGAATCGCCCAGCCAAACGTGAATGGATGTTCTCGTTGGTTGTGGGTGGTTGCCTCACGTTGACTTCTTCCGGATGTGCGACTCGTTCGATGTCTTTGGCATCAATGAATCCATTCGCAAGCAAGAGCACGGCAACGGTCAGCGAACCAAACAAGGGCCCCAGTTTCATCGCGTCAGCGGGTGATTCGGTGGGCAAAGCTGCCGGCGGCGTCGGAACCGCAACGAAGGACGCGTGGGGAAAAACCACCGGAACAGTTGCGGGCTGGTTCGGGCGAGATTCCACGGAAGTCAACAGCGACCCACTTTCGTTGGAAAATGAACCAGGTCAGTTGGAACCGGATGTCTTGGTTGCCAACGGGCAATTGTGGGAATCGACGGGCAACTTGACCAAGGCCATGGAAAGCTATTCCAAGGCCCTGAGTGAGTCACCAAATCATTCATCCGCGTTGACCAGTGTGGCTCGTTTGCACTTCCGCGAAGGCAACCATTCCAAGGCGGCTGAGTTCTTTCAAAAAGCCATCGCACAAAGCCCGAACGATGCGGCGCTTTACAACGACCTTGGTTTGACTCTTGGCAAGTTGGGGCAGCACCCGATGGCCGTGCAGACATTGGCACGTGCGTTGGAATTGGCCCCGGGAACTTCGCGATACGCCAACAACTTGGCGAGCGTGCACTTCGAGTCAGGGCAAAGCGAGCAAGCCTACAAGGTCTTGGCGGCCAACAACAAACCCGCCGTCGCTCACTTCAACATGGCTTTCTTGCACTACAAGAAAGGCCAAAACGCCGACGCTCAGATTCACCTGCAGCAGGCTGTCACGCATGAAGCCGCTGCGGCGGGCGATCCGGCCACAAAACGTGCCATCGATCGTTCACGCGAAATGCTGGCTCAGTTGAACCCAGGAATGGGAGCTTCGCCGGCAGCTAACATTGCTTCGGCGGGAACGCCCGGCAAAGACATTGGTGCGGCCGCGGGGCCAGTGGCCACCGTTGCTTCGGCACCGGCTCACATCGCGAATCAAACTCCGCCAAGTTACGCCGCTCCACCGAGCTACGCGATTCCTGGTGCGATTCAGCCGAGCACGCAGCAGCCCGTGGTTCCTGGCAGCAACACCGCTGTCAGCTATCAGGATCCCAGCGTGACCAAACCGGCCGAATCGCCAAAGGCTGAGACTGCGAAACCGGAGGAGACCGCTCCTGCGACGGAGCCGAAGAAGTCGACTCCGCCGATGAATTTCAGTCTTCCTGAGTGAATCGGATTGTTTTCGCGAGTGAGGGAAACGGGCACTTGGTGCCCGTCACTCGCATCCGTCGGCACGGCTGATCGGCATTTTGACTCTGGAAGTCTGCCGGACGGTCGTTTTTGTGGTCTTTCGGTCGATCTGGGGCAATGTTCCGCTACCCAGCTTCGATCGCCCCTGGTATGACCTGCGGGCATGATTGACGCAGAATTCAAAACGGCATTGGAACAATTCGGACTCGAGCTCGATGAGCCTTTGGGCATGTCGCTGCAGCAGTACGCGCAGTCACTGTGGCGGTACAACGAGCAGATCAACCTGACCCGGCACACGACGTGGGATTTGTTTGTCACCCGCGATTTACGTGATTGCCTGCAATTGGCTCAGTTGATCCAGCCCGGCGAGGAAGTCCTCGACATGGGCAGCGGAAACGGCGTGCCCGGCATTCCTCTGGCGATGTTGCGGCCCGATATCGAGGTCGCTCTGGCAGAATCGGTTGGCAAGCGAGCCAAGGTGCTCGACGAATTGGTGACCGAATTGAATCTCCCCGTGCCGGTCTATGCAGCTCGGGGCGAAGATTTGCTGGAAGATTTCCGATTCACCACCATTGTCAGTCGCGCCGTTGGCAGCTTGCTGAAATTCTGCCGTTGGGTCGAACCTCACTGGAGTCAGTTTGATCGCCTGTTGCTGATCAAGGGCCCCAAATGGGTCGATGAACGGGGGGAAGCCCGTCACCACGGTGTGCTCAAAGGTCTCGAACTTCGCGTTGTCGCGACTTACCCTCTGGGAAGCGTCGCCCCCGAATTGGCGGATTCCCAGGACGACGATTCGCCGGAAGCAGCCGATGCCAGCCGCGGGGTGATCCTGGAGCTGACAAAGAAAAGTAAAGGCTGAGGTCGCGGGAACGAGTTCCGACTGGATCGATTCCGCACCCCGTTTATACTGCTGCGCTCGATGACGCGGCGAACCCGATTCGTATCACTCTTTTCCGAATATCTATGTCCGATTACAGCCTCACTCACCTGAAACAGCTCGAGGCCGAGAGCATCCATATTTTCCGAGAAGTGGTCTCGGAATTCCAAAAACCGGTGATGCTGTATTCGATCGGCAAAGACTCCGCGGTGCTGCTTCACTTGGCCCTGAAAGCATTTCACCCGGCCAAGCTGCCTTTCCCGCTTTTGCACGTCGACACGACGTACAAGTTCAAGGACATGATCGAGCACCGCGAAAAATATGTTCGCGGGACACTCGGTTTGGACGTCTTGGTTCACATCAACGAAGAAGGCTTGAAAGCCAACATTCCCCCGTGGGAAGACAGCGAGCGGCACACCGAGCTGATGAAGACGGACGCCCTGAAAGCGGCATTGGACAAGTATCAGTTCGACGCCGCGTTTGGTGGTGCTCGCCGTGACGAAGAGAAGAGCCGGGCGAAGGAACGCGTCTTCAGCTTCCGTGACAAGTCACACCGCTGGGACCCCAAGAACCAACGTCCTGAACTCTGGAATCTGTACAACGGTCGCGTCAACAAAGGCGAGTCGATTCGCGTCTTCCCGATGAGCAACTGGACCGAGTTGGATGTGTGGCAGTACATCCACATGGAGAATATCCCGATCGTGCCGCTGTATTTGTCAGAACCTCGCCAAGTCGTCAATCGCGATGGGTTGTTGTTGATGCGAGACGACGATCGCATGCCATTGTTGCCGGGTGAAAAAGAAGAGACCCGAATGGTGCGATTCCGAACGCTGGGTTGCTACCCGCTTTCCGGAGCCGTCGAAAGCGAAGCGACGACGTTGCCAGAAGTCATCCAAGAAATGTTGCTGACTCGCACCAGCGAACGCCAAGGTCGGATCATCGACCAAGACGAAGGCGGCGTCGGCATGCAAAAGAAAAAAGAACGCGGCTACTTCTAGGAAGGTTGAAAGGGACACAGAGGCACAGAACCACAGGTCTGCGCCGATGCCAATTGCTCCTGAATCACTCCGATTTGCTTTCCGATGCACCCGTCCATTTGCCAACCTGTGGCCCTGCGACACTGAGATACTGAGACACTTCCATGAGCCATCAATCTGATCTGATCGCCACTGACATCGATGCTTATTTGAAGCAGCATGAGCAAAAGCAATTGTTGCGTTTCATCACCTGCGGCAGCGTGGATGATGGCAAGAGCACGTTGATCGGCCGTCTGCTTTACGATTCCAAGTTGGTTTACGAAGACGAACTGGCCAAGGTCCAAAGTGACTCGGTTCGCCAAGGCAGCGTGGCCGGTGGGTTCGATCCGTCATTGTTCATGGACGGTTTGAAAGAAGAACGCGAGCAAGGCATCACGATCGATGTCGCGTACCGCTACTTCAGCACGGCGAAACGCAAGTTCATCATCGCCGACACTCCCGGTCACGAACAATACACTCGGAACATGGCCACCGGTGCCAGCACCGCGGACCTGGCGATCATCCTGATCGATGCCCGTCATGGCGTGCTGACCCAAACCCGTCGTCACTCGTTCATCGTTTCGTTGTTGGGCATTCGTCACGTGGTCGTGGCCGTCAACAAGATGGACATCGACGGTGTCGAATACAGCGAAGAACGCTTCAACGAGATCTGCGAAGACTATCGCAATTTCGCGACACGCTTGGATTTGCCGGATTTGCATTTCATCCCGATCAGTGCTCTCAACGGCGACAACTTGGTCGACCGCAGCGAGAACATGCCGTGGTACACCGGCAGCACGCTGATGAATTTCTTGGAAACCGTTTACATCGGTTCGGACCGCAACCTGCAAGATTTCCGATTACCGGTTCAGTATGTCAATCGTCCGAACCTGAACTTTCGCGGTTTCTGTGGAACGATCGCATCCGGAATCATTCGCAAAGGCGAAGAGATCACGGTTCTGCCGAGTCGTCAAAAGTCGAAGGTCAAAGAAATTGTCACCTACGACGGCAACTTAGACGAAGCCTACGCTCCGTTGGCCGTGACGGTGACGTTGGAAGACGAGATCGATGCCAGTCGCGGTGACATGATCGTCCGTAGCGGCAACCTGCCGCGAAGCGAATCCGACGTCGAAGCGATGTTGGTTTGGATGAACGAAGAAGCGATGGTTCCCGGCAAGACTTACCTCGTCAAACACACCACGCAGACGGTCCCCGGGAACGTCGAAACGTTGGCTTACAAAGTCGACGTGAACGACCTGCACCGCACCCCTGCCCCGACACTGGAACTGAACGAAATCGGGCGTGTTCGGTTGTCGTTGTCAGCACCGATTCACCATGACCCGTACCGTCGCAACCGAACGACGGGGGCGATCATCTTGGTCGACCGGATCACCAACGCGACCGTCGCCGCGGGCATGATTTTGGATCGCGGAACGACCGGAAGCCACAAATCGGTTTGGGACGATGAAGCGTCTTCGGATGACTCTTCGGACGCACTTTCAACCGTCACCGAGGAAGAACGTTCGGCTCGCTTCGGACAGAAACCTGCGACGGTCCTGATGACCGGATTGACGGGCAGTGGCAAAACATCCATCGCTCGTGCCGTGGAACGCAAATTGTTTGACGCCGGACGATCGGTCGCCGTCGTGGATGGCGAATTTGTGCGTCGTGGGCTCAGTCGTGATCTGGGCTTCAGCGCAGAGGACCGCAGCGAGAACCTGCGTCGTAGCGGCCACTTGGCTCACACGTTGAACGATGCCGGACTGATTTGCTTGGCGTCTTTGGTGGCACCGTCTGATGATGTGCGTCAAAAAGTCGGCAAGCTGATCGGTGAAGATCAGTTCTTGGTCGTGCACGTGGCGACTCCATTGGAAGTTTGCCGCGAACGTGACACCAAGGGACAGTACGCGAAAGCTGACGCGGGCGAGTTGTCCAACTTCCCTGGCGTGACTGCAAAGTACGACGTTCCGACCAATCCAGACTTGGCCGTCGATGCCTCCACCACTTCCATCGCAGAATGTGCGGATGCGGTGGTGGAACTTCTGAAATCAAAAGGGTTCATCAAATGAGATGGTGTGTTGTTCCGGCAAGCTTCCTTGCCGCGATCGCGTTGGTCCAACCTTCCTATTCACAAGAATCTTCCGTGAACAGCTCGCAGTCTCTCCTTTCGAATTCACCGCTTCTGAAACCTTGGCCGGGACCTCATGGTGGGGTGCCGCCATGGAACGAAGTCCGTGTCGATGAATTCGGTGCTGCCTTCGACGCTGCGATTGAGCAGGCCGAAAAGGAAATCGACCAGATCGCGAACCAGTCCGCGCCGCCCACGTTTGAGAACACCATTCTCGCAATGGAAACCGCTGGTGAAGCCTTGCACCGAATCGAGGTGCTGTTCGATGTGCATGCGGGGAATTTGAATCTCGGGCCAATCCCTGATTTGGAACGCAGCATCACGCCCAAGCTGGCTGCCTACTCCGATTCAGTGACCCAGAACGCGGAGTTGTTTGCTCGCATCGAAGCGATCCACGAGGACGTCTTTGAGAAGAAGACGGTCACGTTGCCCGACGATGCGAAGCGTTTACTGGATGAAACATTCAAGAACTTTGTGCGCCGCGGGGCTCGGTTGAGCCCGGAAGACAAATCCAAGCTGTCGCAGATCAACACTCGACTGGCTCGGTTGTTCACCGACTTCAACCAAAACGTTCTTGAAGAAGAGAAGGGGCACGTCACTTGGATTGACGACGAGTCGCGATTGTCAGGTGTGCCGCAGTCGAGTCGCGATGCGATGGCGGTCGCTGCGAAAGAAAAAGGCGGCAAGGCCAAATGGGCTGTGACTAACACTCGCTCGTCGATGGACCCGTTTTTGACCAATGCGGACGACCGTGAGCTCCGCGAACAGGTTTGGCGGAATTATTACTTCCGCGGTGACAACAACGATGCTCACGACAACAAAGCCATCATTCGCGAAATCTTGAATCTGCGTGCGGCCCGAGCCAAGTTGCTCGGCTATCCCACACACGCTCATTGGCGAATGGAATCCACGATGGCGGGCACGCCCGATCGTGCAATGGAATTGATGATGAAGGTGTGGCCTCACGCCGTGCAGCGTGTCGCGACGGAAGTGGCGGACATGCAAGCCATCGCCGACGCAGAAATGCAAGCGGCTGGTAAACCGAAAATCAAAATCGAACCGTGGGATTACCGCTACTACGCCGAAAAGGTCCGGGCTGAAAAATACGACTTGGACATGGCGGAAGTGCGTCCTTATCTGCAACTCGATCGCTTGGTCGAAGCCATGATGTGGTGTGCGGATGAACTGTTCGGATTCCAGTTTCAACCTGTCGGGAATCTGCCCATCTTCCATCCCGATGTCACCGTTTACGAAGTGGTGCAGAAGTCCGACGGAAGCCACGTGGGACTGTTTTATCTGGACCCATTCGCTCGCGAAGGCAAACGCAGCGGCGCGTGGATGATGGATTACCGAGGTCAATCGGGATGGGATCTTGATCCCGCCTCCGCGGACGTTCCTGTGCGGACTCCGATCGTTTCAAACAACAGCAACTTTGTTCCCGCTGCGGACGGCAAGCCGGTTTTGATTTCCTGGGACGACGCGACCACGTTGTTCCACGAGTTCGGCCACGCCCTGCACGGACTGTCCAGTCGCGTTCATTACCCGTCGCAGTCTGGCACCAACGTCGCTCGCGACTTTGTCGAGTTTCCCTCGCAGGTGCTGGAGCATTGGTTGTCGACGCCCGAAGTGTTGACTCGCTACGCGACGCACTACGAGACCGGCGAGCCAATGCCCAAGGAATTGCTCGACAAGATCGAAGCTTCGTCGAAGTTCAACAGCGGGTTTGAAACCGTCGAGTACTTGGCTTGTGCGATCCTGGACATGCAGCTGCATCAACTGCAGGCCGGAGACATTGACGTCAGTGAGTTTGAAAAGTCGGCGTTGGCGGAGATCGGCATGCCAGACGAATTGCCAATGCGTCACCGCTTGCCTCACTTCAGTCACCTGTTCAGCAGCGACGCTTACTCGGCCGGCTACTACAGCTACCTGTGGAGCGACGCGCTCACGGCAGACGCGGCGGAGATGTTCGTCGAGGCAGGAAGCTTCTTCGACGAGGAAACCGCTGCGAAGCTGTTCGATCACATTCTCAGTGTCGGCGACACAATCGATCCCGTCGAAACCTACCGCAATTTCCGCGGTCGTGACGTCGACACAGAAGCCCTGCTCCGCAAACGCGGTTTCGCGAATTGATCCGGATGATGATCGCCATCGGATTGACGATCGCATTGATCGGATGGGATCCCAATGACGCGATTGCCGAGTCTTTCGAGCGGCTCGTTTGGAAGGATGAGTTCAACGGTGACTCGTTGGACTATTCCAAGTGGGAGATCGAAGTCAACGCGTTCGGTGGCGGCAACCACGAGCTTCAGATTTACACCGACCGCCCTGAGAACGTGCGAGTCGAGGATGGCTGTCTGGTTCTGGAGGCTCGACGTGACAACGCGGCCATTAGCGGAACGTCGCGAGAGTACTCGTCGGGGCGAGTTCGAACCAAGCACCGAGGTGACTGGAAGTACGGGCGCATCGAAGTGCGTGCGAAGTTGCCGCAAGGACAAGGCGTTTGGCCAGCCATTTGGATGTTGCCTACCAAGGATCAGTACGGTGGTTGGGCAGCCAGCGGCGAGATTGACATCATGGAGATGCGAGGTCAGCAACCCAGCGTCGTGTTGGGGACGCTGCATCACGGCGCACCGTGGCCAAATAACCTTCACACCGGCGACGAGTTCACGCTGGGGCAAGGAACCTTCGCCGATGACTTTCATACGTTCGCGGTGAACTGGCGAGCCAATGAAATTGAGTGGTTGATCGATGGGAAATCGGTTCAAGAGCAAACGAGATGGGAGAGCTCAGGCGGCGAGTACCCTGCCCCGTTTGATCAACCGTTTCATCTGTTGTTGAATGTCGCCGTTGGAGATGGCTTTCTTGGGGCCTCCCGATACGACCACTCAATTCCCGGTGCAGATGCTGGTTGATTCGGTGAAGGTTTATCAGTAGCGGGCGAGAGTCCTCTCGACGGTGTCTTTCAGTCATTCCAGTTCTCACGGTCATACCCCGTCGCATCCGGCTAGATCAGGCGGATCGCAATCGGATGCCCACGGAGCACTCATTCGGGCGGCGCGAACTGATTCGCTTTTCTTCACGCCCGCTGCTCATCCAACGGTGCCAACGGATGCTGTAGCCACGAAGTGGCGAAAGGATAAAGCCAATGGGAAGCTGCGAAATTGATTGTCTTCTTCAATCTGAGGGTTTGAATTTGACTGTTTTTCGCGATTATTGTTAACGATTCCTGTTCGCGTTCGGCATACGGTGGACAGACTGTTGTTCCGCGTCGGCCGTGCACATGAACGAAGATCAGAAACGGGCAAATTTCACTCGATGCTGGCTTGATGCTGAGCCAGCTGTTTCGGCGTATGTGTTTGCATCGATCAGTGGGTTCCATGATGCGGAAGACGTTGTTCAGCGGATCGCTCAGGAACTGGCGCGGCGGTTCGATGAGTATGACTCGGGCCGGACCTTCGTTGGATGGGCATTGTGGATCGCCAAGTCTCGGGTGATTGATTTTTACCGAGTTCAAGGTCGCTCGCGGGTCGTTTTCTCGGACGAGGTGCTCGGCCAACTTGCGGACACAATCGCTCAGCAGGCGGATGGTCGTAGCCAACGTCGCGAAGCACTGGAGTCCTGTCTGGATGAACTCCCGCCTCGTTCGCGTCAGCTGCTCGATTTGCGATACGTCGGAGAACGTTCCGCCGCCGAGATCGCTCGCGAAATCGGGTCGACCAGCGGGTCGGTTCGAGTCCTGCTTACGCGTGTGCGAACGGCACTTGCAAGTTGCATCGAACGACGCACCGCTTTGGAGAATCAGTGATGCCCGTCGACGATGAATTGATCGATCGCATGCTTTCAGGCGAGCTATCCGACGAAGAAGCCACAGCGTTTGAGCAGTGGCTGAAGAACCCCGCCAATCTTCAGCGGTTTGCACTTCGTGCCGAGCTTCATTCAGACTTGCGGCAATCGCTGCGACGCCGACAGATCCAAACAAATGCGTTGGAAGCCAGCAACGCTGCCTCGGAGATCATTCCCGGTTCGACAAAACAAAATCACCAGCCGTCATTGATTCGATCACCAAGGAGAGTGCTAGCGATAGCGGCCGGGTTGGTAACAGCGGCGTGCCTGCTGTTCGCCTTCTTGCAGCCCCACCGCGACGACCAATCGACCAGCGAGGATCGCGTCGCGGCATCCGTCGTCCGCAACGTGGGTGGATTGCTTACGAAAGGCGATCAGCAATGGGACGATCCGCAACTGCCTATGGGCGACTATGAATTGCGAAAAGGATTATTGAATCTGCGGTTCGGCGGCGGAGTCATGGTGTATATGGAGGCTCCTGCCCGCTTCGATGCGGTGAGCGACCGGCGTGTTGTGCTTCACAGCGGGCGTTTGTCAGCCACCGTTCCACCGGAAGGCATCGGGTTCACCGTTGAAACTCCCGAAGCGGAAGTCATTGATTTCGGCACCGAGTTCTCAATTGATGTTGAGGGCGGTGCGAGCGAGGTGCATGTGTTTGATGGCCTCGTGCGTGTGAATCCGGGGGCATCGAATCAACGTGACGCTTCCAAGTCGGTTGATCTTCACGCTTCGGAGGCCGTCCGGATTTCTGGTGGGGCACCTGACTTGGTTGGTATCTCCGTCGAGACCAACCGATTCATTCGCAACTTCGATGAACCGAGGCTGAACTACGCCCGCGCGATCAAGCGGTTGTCGCCCGTCGTTTATTACCGAATGCCAATTCGCGACCGCGGTTTGGTGTCGGAACCGCCCGAATACTCTGGCGTCGTTTTAACAGGGGACGGCAAACGCCCAGCACATGCCAAAGGTGTCTTCGCCGGCGGTTCTTTGCGAGTCGGAGTCGACTCCATTGGTCGTGGCGGGCGCGTCGATTCGCCGCCCGCATTCAACACAGGACACTTCTCGCTAACCGTGTTCGTGTATCTGGAAGCGCCCGCCCATAGCGCAATGGTTGCCACCAACCGGGATGGAGACCGCGGCAACTTCAGTCTCTCTCTCAATAAGAACGGAACGCTGCAAACCACCATCGTGATGGACGAGGCCATGACTCCGGCAATAACCACGGTGGTGGACAAGGCAACGAGTCACCTCACAACAGGACTCGTGACCACGTCCACCACAGGTAACTCAGCCCTACCGCAAAAAACCTGGCGGCACATTGTTGTGACTGCTGACGGTGAGCAATTGCAGATCTACGAAGACGGGAGGCTCGTTGCTTCCACAGCGTGCACCGAAATGGCATCCAGCGACTCCGAGACGGTCTGGTTCGGAACGGACGCCAAAGCGACACAAGTTTGGGACGGCAGGATCGACGAAGTGGCTTTGTTCAACCGAGCGCTCAACGGAGCCGAAATTTCGACACTCTATCGCACGGCTCAAGAGGAGATCGCGAGATTAAGATGACGTCCAAGTACCCGCGATTCTTACGGTGTTTGCAACCGTGCAAAAAAGGACGTGATGGACGGGGCACCGAGTCCTTCATTCGGGAACTCGTTGCCTCCTCCACCACCAAAACCTCAACTCAAATGACACTTATGCACATACCGACGCATTTCCTTTTCGGCATCGTTTTCGTCGCAAGTCTTGCCGGCCATTTGTCTGCAGACGATGCACGCCCCAATGTCGTATTCCTGGCGGTTGACGACATGAACGACTTTGTCGGATGTCTCGACTCACGCCCCAATGCAATCACACCCAACATCGATCGGCTTGCCGCTCGTGGCGTGTGCTTTACCAACGCTCATACCGCTGGAGTGTTTTGTGCACCCAGTCGAGCAGCCATCTTTTCCGGCCAATACGCATCGACGACTGGATGCTACGAGACTCCGAATTACTTTGTGCATCATTCGGAGATTGAATCGCTGCAAATGAGCTTTGCCAAAGCGGGCTACTCGACGCTGGGCGCTGGCAAGCTCTTTCATCATCCGGCTGGAGCAATTGACCAGCGAGGTTGGACAAAGTTCTTCCTGCGAAACCAATTTCAACGGGAAGGCGGTTGGGCACTTGAATCATGGAGCAGCGACACGCCGGTGCCACAGCCCTTTCCGGCCAGCACCTACAACCAAGGCAAAGAGATCACCGGCGGGTTGTTCTTGGAATGGGGTGCAATTCCGAATGATGAAGAAGAGGAGATGGCCGACACGATGCGTGCGAACTGGGCCGTCGATCAACTAGAGCAAAAACACGACCAGCCGTTCTTTCTGGCCTGCGGTTTCTACGCTCCTCATTACCCCAACTACTGTCCGCAGAAGTATTTTGAGTTGTACGATCGAGATGCCATCGAGACTCCGGCGTTCAAGGAAGATGACCTAGACGATCTTCCAAAGAAGATTGTCAAACAACGTCAGAACCGCAGGAAGCAACACTACGACAAATTGGTTGCCATGGGTGCTTGGAAAGACGCCCTGCACGGTTACCTCGCGTGCACCAGCTACGCTGATGCGATGGTCGGTCGCATTCTAAACGCACTCGAAGCAAGCCCCTATGCCGACAACACCATTGTCGTGCTGTGGAGCGACCACGGTTACCACCTTGGCGAAAAAGGCCAGTGGGGCAAACACACTTTGTGGGAACGAACCTCCAACGTGCCGTTTGTGTGGGCAGGGCCCGGTGTCGCTGAAGGGGTTCGGACTGACGTGACGGTCAGCCTGATTGATATCTATCCGACGCTGGTTGAGCAATGCGACTTGCCGGCACCGCAGCAGAACTTGGAAGGAGTTTCGTTGGCATCGACGTTGAAGCATCCCGCCGACGCAATAGACCGAACGGTATATCTGCCCTACATCAACCCAGGTGAATACACCGTGATCAATCGCGACTGGCGTTTCATCCATTACGACGACCAGAACCAAGAACTGTACAACGTCCAAGAGGATCCGCACGAATGGAACAACCTCGCGTCCGATCCGAAGTACACGGACGTCATCACCACGCTGCAGGATTCAGCACCAGCCAAGTTCGCCGATCCGGAACCCAAGCTCAACGTGCGGCGTGATCTCGTCGTCGAAGGCGAAACGTTCCGTTGGGAGAAAGGCAAAGGCAACTATGTTCCCCATCCGAAGTACTTGCCTTACACCGATCCCGCAATGAAACAAAAGCAATCGAGAAAGGGGCGTTAAAGTGTCAATCTCAGCAGGACCATTTCCAATGAACAATAAAATTCTATTGCTGGCCTCAGCAGTGTTGCTTTCGGTTACACCTTCATTTGCGAGGGCCCAAGCAACCGCTCAGCGGCCGCCGAACATTGTTTTTATGTTCGCTGATGATCTTGGTTACGGCGATCTTGGATGTTACGGACATCCCTATGCTCGAACGCCTGCGATTGACCAACTCGCCAAAGAAGGGACGCGGTTCACACAGTTTTATGTGACCGGCGTGACCTGCAACCCAAGCCGCACGGGATTGATGACAGGCCTGTTTCCAGCTCGATTCCCGAAGTATGCAGCGGACTTCGGTTTTGGCGACCGAGTCACCATTACCGAACTGCTGAAGAAACGTGGCTACAAAACCGGGCAGTTCGGCAAGTGGCACATCGGCCCGGACGACAGCGACGGCACTTATGGAATCGATGAGGTCCAGACGATTGGCAAAAGTCGAGACAGATCAGCCGGCCGAGACGACGACTTGTATTCGGCCGCGATCGACTTCATCAGGGACAACAAGGATGCCCCCTTCTACGTCAACGTCTGGGGGCACGCCACGCACTTCCCAGTCAATACTGCTCAGGGGCTAGCCGCTGAGTTCAACGATATCAGCGTCGACCGGAGAGACTTTTCGCCAACCATGCAGCACAAGTTCGATGAGTGCCTGAAGATCGGCGGCGATCTCGATGAGTCGATGCGTCAGTATCTCGGCGACATCTACCAGCTCGACTTAAACGTGGGCCGAGTCGTGAAGGCCCTTGATGAATTGGGGATCAGGGAAAACACAATCGTCGTATTTTCCAGTGATCACGGTCCCGCCCCCGTGGTAACAGGAAAAAAGGGCACCCGCCAATTCTCCAACAACATGCTGGGTTATGCGGGTGAGTTTCGCGGCGGCAAACACGAACAATATGAAGGGGGAACCCGCGTCCCGTTCATCATCCGATGGCCGGGTAAAGTTCACGCGGGGCGAGTTGATACGACAAGCGTTTGCTCGCTCATCGACTGGTTGCCGACGCTTTGCTCCCTTGCCGGAGTCGATGAATTACCGAATCCGATCGATGGTGAGGACATCTCCGACATCTGGTTCGGTACCGATCGAGAGCGTTTAAAGCCACTATTCTGGAAGACCAGTTCCACCGGCAGCACACCTGCTATGCGAGACGGAAAATGGAAACTGCACCTGCCACGCAAACAACGCGGCGAACCAGAACTCTACGACCTGTCGATCGACCCGAGTGAAAGCAACAACATCGCTGCGCAGCATCCAGACGTTGTGAAATCGCTTTCCAAGAAAATCAAAACCTGGGCCGCCAGTCTGCCCATAGATTACGCGAAAACGAAGGTGAGAAGCAGCTTGCCTGAATCTAAAAACTACGAACCGTAAAGACGAAAACCTATGAGACTTCATCACGCCTTGCTCTTCTTGCCAATCGTTGGTCTTGCTTGTCTGTCAGCCAAGGCAAATGACGAACCTGAACGACCGCCGAACGTCATTCTCTTTCTCGTCGATGACATGGGTTGGACGGATGGACGCGTCTTTGGTTCCGACTACTACGAGACGCCAAACATTGATGCCTTTGCCAAGCAAGCGATGCGGTTCACCAACGCCTACGCGCATCCGCTCTGCTCGCCCAGTCGGGCTTCCATCCTGACAGGGCAAGAGGAGTCGCGGCACGGCATCCTCTCCGCCCACGGACACCTTAAGCCAGGGCCATGGGGCGAACAGGTTTATCAGCCTGCCACACCTCGAAACGAATACCTGCTCACCAAAAGCCGCACTTACCTGAATCCGGATGCGACAACTCTGGCCGAAGCATTCCTCGGCGCCGGCTACCGCACTGCTCACATGGGAAAATGGCACCTCGGCCTGACTCAGGAGCATTGGCCGGACCAGCACGGCTTCGAAGTCACGTTTCACTCCGCACCGGATCCCGGACCTCCCGGAAGCACCTACTTCTCACCGCACGGCGTACATTCTGATGGAAAGCCGAGTGCTGCCCATCGAGTCGGCAATATTGTCGACGGACCCGAAGGCGAACACATCGACGACCGGCTGGGCACTGAGGCAATCAGATTCATTACCGAACATCAGGACGAACCGTTCTACCTGAATCTCTGGATGTACGACTGTCACGGCCCCTGGGAAGCGAAACAGGATCTGATCCAGAAGTTCGCCCAAAAAGAAACTCAGCCTGATGGTCATACCAATCCCGTCTACGCGGCGATGCTGAAGACGATGGACGACAACTTTGGACGAGTCATGACGGCGCTCGATGAACTCGGTATCGCCGACAACACCATTGTTGTTTTCTTCTCGGACAATGGTGGCAACACCCACAGCATGGGGGCGAGCGAACAGAAGCGAAAGATGGCCAATCCGAAGAGCAAGACGTATGGCTACACGAAAATTTACAGCGACTACGCTGGCGTGCAGTATCCGACGAAGAATCTCGGCCTACGCGGTGGCAAAGGAAAGCTTTATGAGGGCGGCCAGCGCGTTCCGTTGATGGTCCGTTGGCACCAACACATTCCTGCGGGATCCGTCAGCGAGACAATCGTTAATAATATCGACCTCTATCCCACGCTGCTTGAACTGACCGGCCAGGCCGAGCCTGCCAATCATGTCATCGATGGAAAGTCCATCGCGAAGGTTCTCACCGAGGGCGAAGAGGGAACGGGGCAAACGAGCGTGAGCTACTTCCCGTATCACGGTGGTGGCATCTCGGTGCGCGACGGCGATTGGAAACTCATTAGGCGCTACACCAGCAAACCGGACCAGTACGAGGGTCTCGTTGAGTTGTTCAACTTGAAAGAGGATCTCGCCGAATCGAAGAATCTCGCTGCCGAAATGCCTGAGAAAGTCACGGAGCTTAGCAAGCTTATCGATTCGCACTTTAAGCACACCAGCGGACTTCCGCCGAAACCGAACCCAGACTTTCAGCGAGGATCAACCTCACCCAAAAACTCCAGGAGCCCGACGCATGGACTGGTTCCCAAGCAATGTCGCATTGAATCGATCGACGACGGCATACGCGTGATCGCTCAGGGAAAGAATCCCTTCCTGGGAACGGCCCAGGTGCAACTGGCTGGCCCAATCACGCTGCACCTACAAGTTCGGGGCATCGATGGTAAGAGCGGGACGGGACGTGTTCAGTGGCGAACCCAGGAACAGACTGATTTCCCCGCAACCGGCCAGACGGTCGACTTCGAAGTTCCTGAGTCGACTAGCTGGCAGGACATCACGGTGCAAGTGCCTGTCGAGGGACGAAGTCAGTTGCTTCGTCTGTATGCCCCAGCCACTGACGGTCTCGACATCCGCTCGATCCGCTGGAAAGCCCAGGACGGGAAACCGGTCCAGTGGGATTTTTCAACGGATGCCCGCTGAGGAACGAGCGGAGCGTGAGAAGGGGCCACCCACGTTTTGACTTGCCTATTGCGGGGTCGTGCGTAGGATTGCTGCATCGCTTCCCCTGGCTGGAGACACCTCATGGCTCGCAAACCTCGTTACGAAGTTGCTGATCCCGCAGAAATCCAAGTCTTTCATGCCGTTCAGCGGTGCGTCCGGCGAGCATTCTTGTGCGGCGATGACCCGTTCACGGGGCAATCGTTTGAACATCGGCGGCAGTGGATTCGTGATCGACTGGAGTTCCTCGCAAGTGTCTTTGGAATCGATTGTTTGACCTACACGGTGCTCAGCAATCATTTGCACATCGTGCTGCGTAGCCGTCCGGACGTGGTAGCGGCTTGGACGGACGAAGAAGTTGCCCGTCGTTGGTTGCGTTTGTTTCCCCATCGTCGCAAGCCTGACGGTTCACCAGAGATTCCGTCCAAGCCAGAGATTGACATGATTGTCAATCAACCTGAGGTGCTGGCCCAACGGCGTCAGCGGCTATCCGATGTGAGTTGGTGGATGCGGTGCACGGCGGAGAACATTGCTCGGCGAGCCAACCGTGAGGATGAGTGCACCGGCCGATTCTGGGAGGGCAGATACAAGCTGCAAAATCTTCTTGATGAGGCGAGTTTGCTGGCTTGTGCGGCGTACGTGGATCTCAATCCGATCCGCGCCGCCATCGCTGAAACGCCGGAAACCAGTGATTACACCGGAGCGAAGGATCGGATCGACGACCTAGCGGAGCGGGAAGATCGAACTCGGCCCAACACTCACGATTGGGAACGCAGTCGTCGGCGTCGCAAGAGTGGTTGGATGAGCCCGATTGAGATCAACGAACAGGATGACCCGGTGGGGCCGTGCCTCGAAAGCTCTGGACGCAGGGCGAGCTCCAAGGGATTCTTAAGCGTTTCAATGGCTCAGTATTTGGAATTGCTCGACTGGACTGGCCGGCAGTTGCGAGACGGGAAGGTAGGAGTGATCCCCGAACACTTGTCTCCGATCTTGAGCCGCCTGGGCTTGGATGCGACCGGCTGGTGCGACGTCGTGTGCAAGTTTGGGCGAGTCTTCAAGCGTGCAGCGGGAACCCCTGAGAGCCTCGCGAGAGAGGCGATACGGTGCGGCCAACATTGGCTTTGCGCCCACGAAAACCCACTTGGATTGTCATCGGACTGATCCAGCCGTTTTCCAAGCCGACGATTGCCCCTGAAGTCCGTCTGAGTTGACAGCTGCGCGTTGCCGGTCAATACCGAGGTTCTTTCGTGCGCAAGCTCGCAATACGTTGCTCATGAGCATCCGAGGTGTCCTCCTGTGGCAACAGCGGGTCACTGCCGCTGCTAAAGTTTGTGGGTGGCCCCCAGCTTTCCCCAGCTTTCCGGCCCCCAGCTTTCCGGTGGCCCCCAGTTTTCCAAGTTTTCGCACAGAAGCCCTGCTCCGCAAACGCGGTTTCGCGAATTGAATCAAGTTGCCCATCTGCACTCGCGAGTGCTACGCGGTGGCGTCATGCAACCACCATTTGCCGAACTGTCCCAGTACGGCGTCGCATAATTTGCTTGCGTCGCATAAGTGATTAGGACAAACTGACGGGTGGCCGAACGGATCAGGTCTCGATAGCCCACGGCGGTCGGGCATCTGGAAACCGCTTCTTATGCAGCGAGGCTAGCCTTGTGTTTGGCGTCGAGTTGCTCTGGTGACTAGCGGCTGAGCGTCTGGTGAATCTTGATTGAATTGCAAGAAGTCTTGATGTCGCAAACCGCAGTTGCCATGACTTCGTGGGTAACCGCGAAGGATGCGACTTTCGTCCGGCAAGCTTCTGCGAATTTCAGTATCACGTGCATTTGGTATCTCAATGAAATCTTTCGTGTTTGTCCTTTGTTGCGTCTGGTGTTCCGTTCTGGTTGCTGAAGAGCAGCGAACTATCACGGTCACTGCGGCTGGCGAAGTAAAGGTCACGCCAGATGTAGTATTGCTTGGGCTCGACGTTCGTACGAGAGAGGCGAGTCTTCTGGAAGCAAAACGCGGAAACGATGCGGTCTCAAGGTCACTACTGAAGTTGCTAGGCGACCATTCGGTCCCAAGGTCCAGCATAAAGGTGGACGATCTTGATGTTTCACCGTACTACGGTGAGTTTGGCGAGCGGCAAGAAACACCGGTTTCCTACAACTATAAGAGAGCAATTTCAGTGCGGCTGACGGACTTCGACAAAATCGAACCGATTTTGTCCGATGCGTTTGATGCTGGGCTCACGAACGTCTCACGCATGCAATTTCGTGTCAGCAGTCAACGAAAGCACCAGTTTGAAGCGAGGCGTTTGGCGGTGGCGCATGCCAAAGAAAAGGCTGGGCACCTCACTGAACTTGCGGGGATGAAACTGGGGGCGGCTCTGCAGATTGAGGAGCACGTTGAATACAATGAAGCTGCGGCGGATTTTTTTATGTCTGCTGCTTCGCATGATGTGAATCGATCGGTCGCGGAAAGAGTTTCTCCAAATGAGAGGGCGGAATACACTCTTGTTGTCCAGCGTGACGACACTAACGCAGAACCTCTGGGACTCAATACGCCAGGTCAGGTTTCCATTTCGGCAGAAGTGAAAATCAAGTTTGAGATGTCGCCCTGAATGCTTGGTGGTGACGGTCCGATGTGTTGAAGTGGGGGGACTCAGTGTCAGCGATTGGTCTTGTTTTTCTACCATCATTGCTGCGATCTCATCGTCCCGATAGCACTGGGAGTTGCTTGACTGAACTTCCAGGAGGCATGCCCGAATGATAAACCCATACGAATCGCCTGATGGAAACGCAAATGTTGCGAACACTGTAGACGTTGCGAATGAGAAAACGTCTTTTCTTCAGCGTTTGATATTCGCAGTTTATTCAATCGTAGTTGGTGGTTTATTCGTGCCGATCACGTTCTTTCTGTCGCTGGGCGTTTTGGGCGTGCCATGCAACTGGTCAAATGTGGCTGTCGTCTTGGGTCTGGTGCTCGTCATGCTTTTCGTTCTGTATCGTTCCCGTACGTCGATCCTTCATCGTCGGTTATCGTCCACGACTAACTTTGTGATCGCTTGTTGCTTCGGTGGACTTGTCGGAATTTCGGTATCCCAAATTGCGATTCTCACTCTTTTTAACGAATTACCGATATAGCTGGCGACCTGGCGATAGCGTTCCCCAACCGAATGGTGCCACCCACCAAACCTTGACTCCCAACCGCCGCTGCGTAGGATCCAATTGTCTTGTCAGTCGGTTCCGAGAGGGAGAGCTTTGCCATGCCGCGGCCTCAGCGATGTGAACAGTTTGATGCGAGCGAAGTTGGGATCGCACTCCACAAAGTGGCTGGCACCTTACAAGTTCGTTACAAGTTCGGGCCCTCGGTCGAATTGAATCCCTATGAATCGCCAACGCATTGCGATGCCGCCAAGCGGTTGCCGCCGAGTCGATACCCATTGCTCATGTTGCTGGCGGGCATTTTCGGGGTAGCAAGTCTCGGCCTTGCACTTCTGATTGCGGTTGAATCAATCAACATGGCACAGCGACAGGGCTACGATGTTGAATTTACCAAGGGGATGATTGTGGCGGCCGGGTTTGCTTTTCTTGGAAGTTGCTGGGCGTTCTCGTGCCGGCTTTACTGGATACGGAGACCGAGGTTGGCCACCGTGATCAATCTTGTTGCTTTTGGTTCTTCAGGTTTGTTCTGGACGCTTCTTGAACTCGGCGTCGTCCCTTGAATTCGCATTTCAATTGTATTTGCCTGTTCTGAACCATGCCTCAGCTCAGCTGCTTAGCAACGCGTGAACAACAAGTGACGATGTTAGCGGTGTGGCGCAAGCAGCCCGGTGAGGAACCGGAGGGCTCGCGCCCTTCCGCTAGGTCACTTGTTGTTCATGCGATGCTTACTGTGGTGTGCTTGTCCCACATCCATGGGATTGGGTTCAAGGTGAGATGGCGTCCATCCTATTGGGACTGGCTGTGGGCGACGGCCTTGCAAGGGCATCGTACCGATTCCATCAAGGGGACATCGAGCATCAGTCTTGGTACAGGGGAGCTCACAGGCTGGAAGCCTATGCCACTTTTGTCAGCGTGTGGGGCGGTTGGCTTCGAGTTGTTTTTCGAGTTGTCGCATGCTGCGTGACAGCAAGACTCGGATGGAGACATCGGTTTTGCCGAGTTGTTCCGCGATTTGTCTAGTCGGCATGCCGTCGACGTATCGCAGCCGGATGACGGTTTGCTGTTCTTCGTTGAGTTGCCCGATCGCTTGAGACATTGCGTTGAGTCGAATGTTTTGGCTGACAACGGCGCTGGGCGAGGTCATGCTGGCGGCGAGCAATTGTTCCATGCCCATGGCACCGTCATCGCCACCTGACGCACCGCCGCCGTGAATCGATTGTTGCCGACCCGCGTCGCGGCGTTTCGCGTCGAAGTGGAATCGGTGGGCGTCGACCACGCGTCTGCGAGCAAGTTGTTGCAACCACTGCATCACGGAATATTGGTCCAGCGGCGCGGTTGGCAGACCTGAGATGGCGGCTGTCGCGATTTCTTGGATCAAATCATCGACTTCGACCAACGCCAGCAGGTGTTCGCCGGTGATGGATTTCACGAATCGAAACAAAGAATCGCGATTCTGAGCGATGTACTCGCCCAACGCGTCGACGTCTCGTTGGCGAATTCTCTGGATCAGCGGATCGTCCGTGGGTGGGGTCGATGAGTCGAGTGAGCTGTCGTCGTCCATCGTGATCACCGGGAGGGGAGCCAATCGAAGTCGGGCTGAGCAAGGAAGAGGAGCAAGAACGGTGCATGCCATCTTACCGAGGTGCTCGCTATCATGGGCACGCCGCGCCGTTTTCCTGTTCGACGAATCTCGAAACACCCTTCCTGTGTCATGACGTCTCGACAGTCAGCCCAACGTCGTGCATCGACCACCGCGGAGGATTCCACGCTGGATTTGGATGAGATTCTGCTGGAGTGCCTGGAACGTTTGGCGGATGACGATGAGGGTGGCGATCCGCGGAGAGTTTGGGAGTTGCTTCCCGCTCGGTTTCAAGGCGATGCGGCGGCGGGCGATCGATCGGGACGCTTCGTCTTGGTGGAAATGGTGAAGATGAGCATGGCGATCGCGGTGCAGAATGAATGCCCGCGCTGGTTGGACGAATACTTCGATGCCTTTCCCGAATGGTTTTCGGCTGAGTCGGCACCGTTTGATTTGGTGATGGAAGAGATTCAACTCCGTCGCGAATGTGGGCAGACTCCGGAACACGAGCATTATCGAAATCGGTTCCCGCATTTGGAACCGGTTTTGAAGCCGCTGTTCGATTCATCGGGCGATCAGCAAGCGTCCATCGCGAAAACGCCTCGTCGTGGGACGCCGATGGAGTTGGCCGTGGGAGCGGTGGTGGATGATTTTGAGATCATCCAGAAATTGGGTGAGGGTGCGTTCGCCCATGTGTATCTGGCTCGCCAAAATTCCATGTCGCGATTGGTTGCCTTGAAAGTCGCGAACGACACCGGGGACGAACCACAGGCACTCGCGCAGTTCGACCATCCGAACATCGTGCGAGTGTTTGATCAGCGTCAGGTGGCGGTCCATGATGATGAAGCGGCAGGTCGCTTGTTCGAGTTGCATTTGCTGTACATGCAATTTCATCCCGGTGGCACGTTGGCGGACGTTGTTCGCTTGGCTCGTTCGGTTCCACTTGTCAAGCGTGATGGCGGGGTCTATTTGCGGGCGGTGGATCAGGCACTACTCGAATCGGCGCAGGTGGTTCCGGATCGCTCGACCACTCGAGCGTGGTTGTTGGGATGCGAATGGCCCAAGGTGGTCGCGTGGGTCGGTTTGCAATTGGCGGACTCTTTGCAAACCGCACACGAAGCCGGCGTGTTGCACCGCGATGTCAAACCAGCCAACGTTTTGTTGACCGCAGAAGGTCTGCCGCAGTTGGCGGATTTCAACGTGTCGATGGCTGGGACCGCTGGTCGTGCCGGAGCCGCTTCATCGCTGGGCGGTTCAGTCGGTTACATGGCACCGGAGCATCTCGATGCGATGAGCATCACACGGTGTGGGCGTCCCGAAAATGTCGGTGGGGCCGCGGATTTGTATTCGTTGGCGGTTTTGCTGTGGGAATTATGGCAAGGCAAACGACCGTTTGATTGTTCGCATGAGACTCATTCTTGGACGGAGTTGTTGGAAGAGCAGCATGCGGCGCGGAAACGCGAATTGTTGGTTCCAGATCGGTTGGACACGCCGTCGGAACGCGTGCTGGAGAGCGTGCTTCGGTCCGCGTTGTCGGTGGATCCCGCGGATCGTCCGGAAAACGGCGCCGAGATGAGCGGTAGCCTGCGGTTGGCGATGCACCCAGAAGCCGCTCGTTTGTTTGATCCGAAACCAGGTTCTTGGATGCACATGTTGGGGAATGTGTCGCCTTGGTGGTTGTCTGTTGTTTCGATTTTGCTGCCCAACATTGCCGCGGGCTTCATCAATTATTTTTACAACCACAGCGAGATCATGCCGGAGGAGATGCGGCCGAGCCTGGATGAATTCGCGATTTGGGTGAATTCAATCGCGTTCCCCTTGGGTTTGGGATTGATCGTGATTTACACGCGCGCGTCCGCGAGAGCGTTGAAGGCAACTCGGCAGGCTGAGTCCGTCGGAGAGGAGGAACTCAATTCCATGTTGCGGCTGGGGTATCGAGCCGCATCGATTGGAGGCACGTGCTGGTTGATCGCGGGATTGGTTTATCCGCTGTTGTTGAAGTCGAGGTTTGATGAGTTCACCGATGGCCAAGCGGTTCACTTTTTCATCTCGTTGCTCATTTGTGGCGGGGTGGCGATGGTGTACCCGCTGTTCGCGCTGAACGTGGTGGCGACTTGCGTGCACTATCCCAAGATGATTCGGCCGACGATGCGGGATCCAAAGTTCGAACGTCATGCTCAGCAAATGATCAGTGATAGCGAATCGTTTTTGTTGATCGCCGCTGTCATCCCGTTGATGGGAGCTGCCTTGATGGTCTTCAGTGAAGGGCAAACGAAAGAGTATCTGCTGATTGCGATCATCGCTGGCATGATCGGTTTGCTCGGTGCGTTCGCGAGCTATCGCATCATCGTTCGAACCTGGGCTGTTCTGGCGGAGGTGCTCTCCAACGAAACAACGGCCACGCCGCGTTGAGGCCTGGCCGTTGGTTGGAGGGAGACTTGTCGAAGCAAATCACTGCGAAGGGTTGTTGCCGTTCGGTGTGATTTGTGCGATTGCTGAACGCAGCGGATCTTGAGGTGAAACCGCGGCCGCGGCGGGAGCCGGTTGATTGATGCCGCTGGTCTGCGGAGCAATGTTGGCTGGAGGTGCCGTGTTGGACTGCACGGTGGTTTGCTGAGATGAAGTTGCAGGAGCGACTTCCGTGACTGTTTCGACCGTCACCGCCTCGACGGTTTCGATTGGCAAGGAATCCATCGAGAAGCATTTGCGATTGTTGAACTCGTTGCATTCGAAGTACTCGTCCCAACTGTCGATGATCACGGTCAAGTGTTGCAGGCCAATGATCAGCCCACCGCGGTTGCCCATCGCGAGCGTCTCAATCGGCAAGGAGACTTCGACTTGCAGGGCTCCGTTGGCGGGGATTTGTCCAGCGACCACGGTGGTGCGAGGCGAATGCGGCAACGCTTGTCCCAGCGAACCAATCGCAGTGACGTGGAAGTCTTTGACGCAGCGATTGCTTTTGTTGGCGATCACGATCCCGAAGCGTGGACCACAGGATTGATCGACGACGGGGAGTTGTTTGACTTCGACAATTTCCAAGTCGCCGATGTCATCAGGAGGAACGATGAAGCCCTGGCCTTGGCATGCGACGATGCCGATGGTCACGAAGGCGATGAACAGGATGGCCGTGTTGAGTGCCTTCACGGAAAAAGATGTGCGATACATGGGATTGAACCTTGTCGATGTGGTGGTTGATTCATGAAAAAGCCCGGCAATCCACTGGTGGGATGTACCGGGCATGCCGTGCGATGTGGGTGATGCGTTGCTTTGGTGCGATCACTCGGTGAAGTGAATCACCGTGCTGTGAATCGTACTGCTGCGGCTCACCAGCATCCCCAGTAGCTTGTGTAGACGGGGGTGTAGTAGTGGTGCACGACAGGCTTGTAGTGCACGACTGGTGTGTAGTGATAAGACGAGTAGCTGTAGGGGCTGTAGTACGAGTTGTAGTGGGAGTAGCCGTAGCTGCGATGGCCATAGCTGCGGTACCCGTAGCTGCCACGGAAGCGACGGTAGCAAGCTGCGACTGCCTCTTCTGAATCGACTTCGTCTTCGCCGTCGTTGAGCAGTGATTCGACATCGGCCAGTCCGAGTTCCATGTCTTCGGCCGAAGCTTCGTCGATGTTCTCGATGTCGGCGGTGTTGTTACTTTCGGCGGCAGCCAATCGAGCGAGCAGGTTGTCGTCGGCTTTCACGGCGGTGCCAACCAAGCAGAAGGTCATGGCCATGGCAGCGGTGATCAGAGTTCGTTTGGACATCGTTCAGTCTCCAGGAAGTTTGTTTTGCGGCGTTGTAAGAAAGTCGCCAGCGAGTTTGCCGCGTCGTTTCGCTGTCGTTCGTCTTGTGACTGAACGGCTAAGCGGAGGAGGCCCAAAGTTGTTACTGGAAAAAACGAATTTGTTTTTGAAACATCGAACCTGTAACAATGAACCCGAGGTTTCGCTTGGAAAGCATCGCCCACACGCGTGCGTGATCCTTCTTTCCTCTGACAAACGAGCGAACCCATGCGTCTCACTCACCGAAGTCTTTGCCTGGCCCTGTTGTGCGTTGTTCTGCCCGCCGCTCGCGGTTTGGCGGAAGACGAACTGTTCTCGAAAGTCGCGATCGATTCCGTTTTCACGACGGCTTCTTCTAAGTCGTCCAGCGAAGCCAACCAGGCCGCCATCACGATTCAGGCCGGAGCTGCGAAAGTGGACTCGGTCAAAGACCTGGACCAACTCTTTCCGCTGGCGAAAGAGATCGATGAAGAAGCCGTTCGCGAATTCGGTGCGATTCGGTTGGTCAGCCAATCGGACAAATGGAGTTTCTCGACTCGCATGACCATCCAAGGCGATTCGCCAAAGGTGGTTTTTGAAATGGCACTCGTGACGCTTGGCGAAGCTTCCCTTGAGAATGAGCGAGCGATTTGGCTGTCGCTGATGGAAGCCGGGCAAGCGACCCAGGCGACTTTCTTTGGGATCAATCGCGAATCGGCGGAGGCTGGAAAGCAGGGGCAGTTGGTGCTGCGTTCGACGATGTCGGCGGTGGGGCTGACCACGGAATCGTTGCGGTCAAAACTGCAATCACTCAGCCAATTCGCTGTGGAAAACTCAGCAGCTTGGTCGCAGTTTCGAGCCAAACCAGCGGAAAACACGGCGAAAGCGGCAGTCGTTGAGTCCTCGCTGGTCGGTCAATGGCTGGCGACTCCCGTGTCTGGTGAAGCCTACGCGATCGATCTGAAAGCGGCTTCGGAGGGATCGGGGACGTTCCAATTGGTTCACGTCAAGGATTCCAAATCGACGGTGTCGTCCGGCAAGTACTCGCTGAAGGACGGCAAGTTTTCTCTGAAAGCGGACTCGGGAGATCCGTTGGTTTTTCCGCTGACGTGGAGCGACGCCGACCAGTTCGAGCTGGAAATCGGCACCGTGAAAGTGAATTTCAAGCGTCAGAAGTGATTTTCGGTAACACCAGCCGAGAGATCACGCTTGGTCTTTTGTTCCCTTTACCGCACCACACCTGATCTGATGAGGTGATCCAATGTTTCGCTGCCGCCTGACTCGAATGCTTCGAATTGCTTTTCACCGTTGGATGTCGGTGCTCTGCCCGGCTGTCATGCTGGTCATCTCGCTTCAAACGACCAACGCCATGGCGGGCGGGGAAACCTACAAAAAAGTCCTTCCATCGACCGTGTGGATCATCACGGCGAACGGGGAAGACCAAACCTCCACCGGGACAGGCGTCTTCATCGATGCGGACAAAAAGCTGGTTCTGACCAACGCTCACGTGGTCGGTGACAGTCGCACCGCCGTGGTGTTCTTTCCCGAGAAAAAGAACGGCGAAACGATGGTCAAACGCAAGCAATACCTGGATTCGGTGCTGAAATTGGCTCAGCCCGGCCGGATCGTTGCCGTCGATCGCAAGCTTGATTTGGCCCTGATTGAGTTGGCGGAAGTGCCTGAGCGAGCCGAAGCGATCGCGATGGCGGAGACGAGCGTCACGACCGGCGAATCAGTCGATTTGATCGGCAATCCCGGCGGTTCCGACGTCCTGTGGGTCTACACCAGCGGCACGGTCCGTTCGATTTATCAGAAGAAATTCAAATCAGATCACGGCGAGCACGATTTTCGCGTTGTCGAAACTCAGACGCCAATCAAACCGGGCGACAGCGGCGGTCCCGTCGTCAACCAAGCTGGCGAATTGATCGCGATTGCCCAGTCGTTCTCGCCCTCGCAGAACCTAGTCAGCTACTGCGTGGACGTTCAGGAGATCGAAGCGTTCGTCAAAAGCCCTTGGAAAGCTGCTCCTTTGGGCACCAAGGTGGTTCTGAAGAACGCGGAGGTGGATTTCGAATTGCATTCGACCGGTCACTACGAGGTCAAGCAAAAGCTTTCTTCGGGGACGACGCAGTCCGTCTTTGTTGCGAAGGACACTGAGTACTTCCAGCGTGCGGACGTGCGAAAGGTTTGGTCGTTGGTTTCGGTCAGCAGTGACGAGCCCTCGGCCGAGCTGATGATGCGGCTGATGCGTCAAAACTCTGCCACGAAAATTGGTGGCTGGGTCGTGGAAAAAAACGGGGCGGGCGAGTTTTTGATCCTGTACGTCGCGAAATTGGATGCGACCGCACCTGATGAAGCCGTGGCGGCCTCGATCGACTATGTCGCCCGAATTGCGGGAGCGATGAGCAAACAACTGAAATCCAAGACGCCCGAAGAAACCAAAACCGAGTCGTCGACCCAGACCCTGGCGTCGTGGTTGGCCAAGTGAATTTTGGGCATTCAAGAAAATCGAAGTTTCTCTGTAACGCATTCAGAAGTCTGCCGCTTGGCAGTTTGTAAGGCGAAGACATCGCCGCGACGCGAATTCAAACTTTCCAAAGACCGGAGACAGAACGATGAAAATTCAAGCTAAAAAATGGATCTTGGCCGCTTCCGTGATCAGCACCGTTGCTGGAACAGCCGTCGAAGCCCAAGCCTGTGGCGGAGCCCGTCGCAGCGGAGTTTCGCGAATCGTGTCGCAGATCCACTCGTCTCGCACGACCAATCGCTACCCATCATCGACACCTCACTACTCGTCGATCCAGCCCACCTATCGTCAGGCTCCGGTCTATCACAACGCTCCGATCAGCGTTCAGCCTTCGCCGGTCGCTTCGCAGTCGTTCGCAGGTCAGCCCGTATCCCGCCAGCCTGTTTCGGGGCAACAGTTCGCTCCGCAGCAACAGGTCGGCCAGCAATCGCTGAGTCAGCAACCTGCCCCGAACAACTTCGCCGCCCAGCAGGTTCAAGGCTCGCAAGCTGCACCAGCGCGTCAGGCACCGGTTCAGCAACAAGTACCCGCGCAGCAACAAGCACCGGTTCAGCAACAAGCTCAAACGCAGCAAGCGACCCAGGCTGCTCCCGCGACTCAGCCCGCTGCATCGGCGGAAGCATCGGCTCTCGCTATGTTGGCCTCGATCAATCAACGTGCTGCGAAGCCAACCCAAGCGACCGCACCGACTCAAACCGCGACACCTGCACCAGCCGCCTCACCAGCAACTCAACCAGAAGCGGCTTCCTCGCAAATCCCAACGTTTGGATCGGCCACGCCAGCTTCCAGTGTCAGCTCGCCTGCCCAACCTCACGTGGGATCGTGGAACGTTTCCTTGCCCGGTGAGCAATCAGTGTCGCTGGAGTTGAATTCCGATGGCTCGTTTGTTTGGGTTGCTTCCAAGTCGGGAAAGACCAGCCAGTTCGCCGGCCAGTATCGTTTGGATGGCGGCAGCCTGACTTTGGTCCGTTCGCAAGATCTTCAAAAGATGGAAGGCACTTGGACGGCCAGCCAGAACGGTGGCTTTGTCTTTCGAGTTGGCGGTGGCACCAACGGTGGACTCAACTTCACACGTTCGTGAATCTTCGATCGACTATCATGCAGCGGTTCCATCGTCCCGCTGCATGAGGTTTTGAAGTGCACAGAATTGTTGACTCGCGAATCGCACTCGTTGCGATTCTTTTCGTTTGTGTTGGTTCGGTCACCGCACAAGATTCGACCGCGTCTAAACACGCAACTCAAACGTTCAAAGACTTGCTCTATCGGTCCGGGGACGATCTGACGGACTACGAGAAAGAGCGTTGCCGTCTCGATCTGATTCATCCAACCGATGAAAAGGGATTCTCGACCGTGGTTTGGTTCCACGGCGGCGGACTGACCGGTGGAAGCAAATCTTTTCCCGAAGGTTTGCTTGATCAAGGAATTGCCGTTGCAGCGGTGAATTACCGCTTGCATCCCAAAGTTAAATCACCGGCGTACGTGGAAGATGCCGCGGCCGCGGTGGCTTGGGTTTTCAAGAACATCGAGCAATACGGTGGCGATCCCAAACGCATCTACGTCAGTGGTCATTCGGCCGGCGGGTACCTAACCAGCATGGTCGGATTGGACCAACGTTGGCTCGCTGAGCATGACATCGATGCGAATCAGATTGCAGGTTTGATCCCTTATAGCGGTCACACGATCACGCACTTCACGGTTCGCAAGGAGAACGGTGTCGGCGAGCGTCAGCCGATCATCGATGACATGGCGCCGCTGTTCCATGTTCGCAAGGATGCTCCGCCGTTGCTATTGATCACTGGCGATCGCGAACTCGAAATGCTTGGTCGTTATGAGGAGAACGCTTACCTTTGGCGGATGATGCAAGTCGTCGGTCACCCTCATACCAAGTTGATGGAACTCGACGGATACAACCACGGTCAGATGGCAGATCCTTCCCATCCTTTGCTGCGGCGGTTCATTCAGGAACTGGAAAAGGAGTGACCAAGCCGCACACGTTGCCGGGTTCCAAGAACGCTAGGTGAGTGATGCCGTAGGTTCGGATGTCCCAGTCGCCAGGCGGCAGTTGTTCCAGGTCAAACGTGTTGTCGGTCTCGACGACCAGGACGCTGCCGGGAGGAGCGTATTGCTGGACTCGGACGATGATCGACTTCAGCTTGGGATAGTACTCCGGGTCGGTCCACATGCGATACGGCGGACTGAGGAAGACGATCCAAGCGGTGTCGTCTTCCGGACTGGATGGCTTCAGCAATTGATCGGCCAACGCGAATGCGTCGCCCGTCACCAAGCGGACTTTGTCTTCAATGCCGAGCCGCTCGGTCGTGTCTCGAATTTGGGCGATCGCCTTTCGCATCGGTTCGACCAGGACAGCGCAGGTGGAACCGCGGCTGATCGATTCCAGGCCCAGCACACCGGTGCCGGCGAACAGGTCAAATGCGATCGTGCCGCGACAGGCTCGGCCCAAAATGTTGAACAGATTTTCGCGAACGCTGTCGCGCATCGGCCGAGTGAATTCCTCGCCGTGGTAGGTCACCGGCCGGCCACGCATGTCACCGCCGATGATTCTCAGCTTGGTTGGCTTGCCGTCATCGGTCCCACCCTTGAGGTTTCGTTGCTTGGGCTTGCCGCGTCGATTGTTGGTGCGTTTCGATTTCATCGAGACATCGTAACCTACGAATCTGTCCCGCCACAGGTCTTGAATGTGCTGAGCGTTGGGCAGGAAAGTGATGATTCAAATTGCCGGGGAATTGGTGTGTTGAGGCGACCCGGCGACGACTCGAAGTTTTGAGATCGGGGTTTGGAAAATCCACCGAGTTCCCGTCTTTGCCGGGATCCAGCTTTCAGCGATGGTGACCGAGAGCGGTGGAGCGTTTTCGTTGCTGATGGGTTGCAGGCGGAGGAGCGTGCGGCCACCGAGATTGCGCCGTTCCAAGACGATTGCCGGGAACTGCCACTCGCCCGATTCGGTCGCAGTGGACGCGTTGTTCTGGTCGGAAGCGGGTTCGAGCAGTTGAATCGTCTCGGGACGTAGCAACAGAACGAGTTCATTGAGCGATTGACCGTCCGGCAGTTCAATCACTTCGCCTATTTGCGGGCACGCCCGAATCACCTCTCTCAGCGACAGCAAGTTGCACGAGGGCGACCCGAGTGCGAGTGCCACCTCCGACGAGTTGGGTGACCGATAGATTTCTCCCGGAGACCCAACCTGCAAGATTTGTCCCTCCGACATCACGACGATCTTGTCGGCCAAACGCATGGCCTCTTCCCCGTCGTGGGTGACGTGAACAAACGTGGTTGATTCGGCCTGGTTGGAAACGTCCGCCAACCGCTCCATCAATCGCTCCGAAGCCAAGCGATCGATCGCGGCCATCGGTTCGTCGAGCAAGCAGACGGAAGGATTGCGAATCAGTGTCTTGGCGAGGGCAACTCGCCGACGTTGTCCGCCGCTGAGCGTATCTGGGCGCCGGGGCAGCCACCCCGGGTCCAGGTTCATGGTCTCCGAAATGACTCGGATTTGTTGGTCCAGTTGAGTCGCAGACAGGTTTCGTGTTGGATTGGCTTGAGCCGCGATCTGGAGTGTTTGCTGGACGGTCAGGTGCGGGTACATCGTGTCGTGCTGGAACAGCAAGCCAACGTTTCGCTTGCGAGCCGCCTCATGAGTCACATCGGTGCCGTCAATCGTGATCGATCCGCGTGCAACCGAAATCAGACCCGCGATGCCATGCAACAGCGTGCTTTTTCCGCAGCCACTGGGTCCCAGGACGACGCAGTATTCTCCGGGAGCGAGCGACAGATCGAAAGAGTCCACCACTCTCTTGGAGCCTCGGTCGAGCGTGAGTCCGGCGATCTCGAGCGAGTGGGTGGGCATTGGCAAAATCATGGCTGGGCGGAGAGAGTATTTGCACGCATTGTAGTGGCCCAAAAACTCATCGAGCCGCACGACTGGCCGTCTTTTCACGCGGTCGTCTCCGCTGTTTGACATTCCTCAAAAGCCAAGATTTTGGGCAATTCGCCGGCGTCAGAACCTGTGGTGGGGGCGTCGTTCCGGGGATTTGGCGGCCGAAAGAGGTGCCGGCCCATTACAATGGTGGTGTTTCAGCAAGATTTTGGCACCCATTCCGACTCTGGAGACCAAACAATGCATTCTCGTTCATGGCGTTTTGGCTCGCTACACAAACTGGCTCTCGCCCTCATCGGAGCAAGCGGATTGCTGCTCGGGGGATTGGCACTGCAAGCCGACGAATCCGATTCATCGAGCGGATCAACGTCTGCTCTGAAGGTCACTCAGGAAGGCGCGGATGAGTCGGACACGATATCCGAGGAAGAGTACATTCCTGCGACAAAGGCTGAGCTTCGAAGGAAACTGAACCGGATTCAATACGATGTGACTCAGAATGCTGCCACGGAGCCAGCGTTTCGGAACGCCTATTGGAACAACAAAAAGAGGGGCGAGTATCACTGCATCGTCTGTGACAAGCCACTGTTCGACAGCAAGACCAAGTTCAAGTCAGGAACCGGTTGGCCTAGTTTCTATTTGCCAATCGCGAAAGACGCCGTTGGCTACCAGACGGACTACAAGATGCTGTATCCGCGGACGGAGGTGCACTGCAAGCGTTGCGAAGCACACCTGGGGCACCTGTTTGACGATGGCCCAGCACCGTCGGGCAAGCGATTTTGCATGAACAGTGCTTCGATGAAATTCATCGAAGCAAAGTCCGAGAGCAAAAAATAGCCCAGCGTCAAGATGCGGCTGGGCTACCAAATCAACTGAGCTGCCAACCGTCGATCAACCGTCGACGATGATGCCCATGCTGCGAGCGGTGCCTTCGATCATGCGGGTGGCTTGATCGATATCGCGAGCGTTGAGGTCTTCCATCTTCTTTTGAGCGATTTCTTCGCACTGAGCACGGGTGACCGTTGCGACTTTGTCCTTGTTGGGGACACCGCTGCCTTTGGCGATGCCAGCGGATTGCATCAGCATCGACGCGGCTGGTGGGCTCTTGGTGATGAAGTCAAAGCTACGATCGTTGTAAACGGTCACGATCACAGGAATCGGCGTGCCGTTGTATTCCTTGGTGCGATCGTTGAACTGTTGGACGAATTGTCCCAAGTTCACGCCGTATTTACCCAGCGATGTACCGACAGGAGGTGCAGGAGTGGCTTGACCGCCGGGGACTTGGAACTTGGCTTGGCCGGTGACTTGTTTTGCCATGGGTAAACAGCTTTTAGCTTTTAACGATTAGCGGTTAGCTCTTAAGGTGCAGCGTTCTGCTGAAAGGCCAACGCAATCTGAGGTGTTTGAAGTGGGATGGATGAGGATAATAACGCTTGCCGCTAATGCCTAGCAGCAAGAGGCATTTTACAAAGGCTCGACTTGCCAGTGATCCAGTTCCATCGGGACGCTGCGTCCAAAGATGTTGATGATCACTGTCACGCGGCCGTTGGCTTCGTCGACCACATCGACTTCGCCTTCTTGATTCTCGAAGTTGCCTTCTTTGACGCGAACACGATCGCCGACTTTGAATGGAATCGCAGTTTTGATCGGGGTTTCGTCTTCGTCGTCCACCGCGGGGCGATTGACGAAACGTTCGACGTCTTCGGGTTCCATTGGCATCGGTTTGCCAGCCGAACCGGTGAAATCGCTGATACCACCGACTTCACGAACGAGGAACCAGGTGTCGTCGTTAATCGACATGTACACCATGATGTAACCCGGCAACAATTTTCGCTTGCTGACGCGGCGTTTGCCGTCTCGAGTGAACGTGGCCACGTCTTCGGATGGCACGACGATGTCACCAAAGAACTCACCCATGTCTTCCATGCGAACCTTCTTGCGAAGGGCTTCGGCAATGGAATCTTCGCGGTTGAACGCGACTTTTAGGATGTACCAATCCATCGGGGACTCATCGTCCACTTCTGGTTTGGGCGGTGCGTTGGGGTCAACAGGAGCCGGAGGCGGGGGCGCGGGGGCTTCGGCTGCCGAAGTCTCTGGTGCCGGTGTTTCAGAAGCGGCGGGAGCGACTTCGGTTTCTGGCGAGTCGACGTCTTTCACGTCTTCATCACTCACGATGTTACCCCGATGAAGTTGAAGATGAATTGCCAGAGAACATCGAACAGGAACAATGTGATGGCAAGGAAGAAGATAGTGAAAATCACGACCACGGAAGCTCGGATCAGTTCATCCTTGCTCGGCCAAGTCACCTTGTTCATTTCCGCTTCGACGGCGATCAAGAAATCGGCGAATCGAGGCCAGTTGACGACTCTGAATCCGAACCAGAGCCCAGCGGCCAGCAACGCAGCCGGGATGGCTCGTGCAGCGAGGGAGGATTCTCCCATGGCAGCAGGGAGGAACGAATACAAACGCCAGCAACCCAACGTGACGATCACCCAAACGGCGAGAGCCGTCAGTTGGCGAACAATCCGGCCTTGGTTGGCTTTGTACACACCAGCATGGAACAGTTCGCTGCTCAGCGAACTGCCTCCGGCGCCGGCCGTGCCGGATTGGGTTAGATCTTTGGACACCCGTGGACTCCTTCGTGAATTGATTCTGGTGTTGAGCCAAATTGGTCATGGGCCAGTTTGCTCGGACCTCTTCCGCGATCACATCCTCTTGATCGTGGGGGCAAACCAGAATTCTGGACAGCAGGGGCGGCGAGAGTCGAACTCACAACCGCTGGTTTTGGAAACCAGTGCTCTGCCAATTGAGCTACGCCCCTGAAACAGCGATAAGCTACTAGCTATCAGCTAACAGCTTATCGCCTACATGTAACTTTCTGCAAACGCAGATTATTCGATGATCTTGGTCACAACGCCTGAACCAACGGTACGGCCGCCTTCGCGAATAGCGAAGCGAACGCCGTCATCCATGGCGATTGGTTTGTGCAATTCAACTTCAACCTTGACGTTATCGCCAGGCATGCACATGTCGGCACCGACCAAGTTGGCCGTTCCGGTGACGTCAGTCGTGCGGAAGTAGAACTGTGGACGGTAACCGCTGAAGAATGGCGTGTGACGGCCACCTTCGTCTTTGCTCAAGCAGTAAACTTCTGCTTCGAACTTGGTGTGAGGCGTGATGCTGCCTGGTTTTGCCAAGACTTGACCACGTTGGATGTCTTCGCGTTTGACACCACGAAGCAAGCAACCGACGTTGTCGCCCGAACGGCCTTCGTTCATTTCCTTGCGGAACATTTCGACGCCGGTGCAGGTGGTCTTGGTCGAGTTAGGGCCCAAACCAATGATTTCGACTTCTTCGCCGACCTTCACGACACCACGCTCGATACGTCCGGTAGCAACCGTACCACGACCTTCGATCGAGAAGACGTCCTCGATTGCCATCAAGAATGGCTTGTCGTCTTCACGGGTAGGCTCAGGAATGTGCGAGTCAAGTGCTTCCATCAACTCGGTGATGCACTTGCTGGCTTCTGGGTCAGCTGGGTTGTTGTAAGCTGGCAGCGAGCTACCACGAACGACAGGAACGTCGTCGCCTGGGTAGTCGTACTTGCTGAGCAATTCGCGAACTTCGAGTTCGACGAGTTCGAGCAATTCTTCGTCGTCGACCAAGTCACACTTGTTCAAGTACACAACGATGTAAGGAACGCCAACCTGGCGACCGAGCAACACGTGTTCTTTGGTTTGTGGCATCGGGCCGTCAGCTGCCGACACGACCAGGATCGCACCGTCCATCTGGGCGGCACCGGTGATCATGTTCTTGACAAAGTCAGCGTGGCCGGGGCAATCGATGTGAGCGTAGTGACGATTTTCACTTTCGTACTCAACGTGAGCGACCGCGATGGTCACAGTCTTCGTCGCGTCACGGACAGTACCGCCCTTGGCGATATCAGAGTAACCCTTCGCTTCAGCCAAGCCCTTTGCTGCTTGAACAGCGAGGATCGCACCCGTCGTCGTCGTTTTTCCATGGTCAATGTGACCAATCGTACCTACGTTGACGTGGGGCTTGGTACGTTCAAATTTGTCCTTAGCCATTCTGGTTCACCTGCATTCGCGATCCGCACCACTGTTCTCGGGGAGATACGCTCCTCGAAAACCCTTGCTGCCGTCGACCGCGTTCACACCCACGGTTACTCGCCGGCAATTCGGCCGTGTTGATCGCATTCGATCTACTTGAAAATCGAAACGAAACAAAAACGATGTTGCACTCAAAATCAGTCCCCGATCGGGAACCCAACTTTGAGCGACTTGAAGCTGCTGATGGGATTTGAACCCATGACCTCATCCTTACCAAGGAGGCGCTCTACCCCTGAGCTACAGCAGCGAAGCGGGTGAAGGGAATCGAACCCTCGTATTCAGCTTGGAAGGCTGCTGCTCTACCATTGAGCTACACCCGCATTACCGTCTGCTAGCAATTGGCAGCTCATGGCCGGCTTTCCTGTTGACCCCGTCGGGGGCGGAAAACAAGCAACGATTCGCCGTTTGCTAACAGCTTCTTCCATGGGGGCTACAGGATTCGAACCTGTGTAGGCAGAGCCAGCGGATTTACAGTCCGCCCCCTTTAACCACTCGGGCAAACCCCCAAAATCATGTTCTTCGAATCAAAAGTGTGGCTTGCGATTCGAGTGACTTCTTCTTTTTGGTGCTTTCACACCCAATTCTCGTCTTCTTCTCTGAACTTGCTTGGCAGACTGTTTTGGTTGTCTGTTGTTCGGTTCAATCGCCATTGGCGTTGAATCGAATTCGCAAGAGCCAACGGAGGGATTCGAACCCACGACCGGCTGATTACAAATCAGCTGCTCTGCCAACTGAGCTACGTTGGCCAGCTCAAGTTCACCCCGCGCGAGAACCGAGATACCGGCCTTGCGATGGGGAAGGCAGAGTGTACCGATCCGCGAACAGGCGACAAGACGGAATAGGGTCAAAATTGGCGTCCCCACAAAATTCTTGGGCGAATTTTGTCGTAAAAAGCCAAAAGGTCTGTCCGTCAAGGGAGTTGGTACACCGCATAGGTTGAATTCCGTTGATTCGCGGCTGGATAAATCTGTACCAGCGGCAATTCGGGACCCACGACGCGGCGGTCCACGATGATCCAGTCGCAACCATATTTGGACCGCATGGTCCGCAAATCGTCGTACCGAATCGTGACCCGCATGGTCGAAAGCCGAGACGGGTAAACCTCCAGGAACCGTTTGGCCCACTCCCGCAACGCCACCGCGTTTTGAGGTGTGTCTTTCCAGTTGACCACTTCGGCCCGATGCGCGTACCACTTGAATGTTTGTTGGTGCCTCGGCGTTAGCAGCACCGCGTCCTCGGGAGTGCTGGCTCGAACAAATTGGCAAACTGCGATCCAGTCCTCCATCGTCCGCCTCTGTTCGGCGTAGTCCGCATCCGCATTGAGCCCCAGCAGCCGATTGCTGACTGAAACTGGTACCCCAGTCTGAGTCTTTTCCCAGCAGGCGTCGGCAAAGAAACCAACCACGACGGCCATTCCGGCTCGTCCAATCCAGATCCGGGCCAGGTCGGCGTTGATCGCAGTGGTGGCTGGTTTTCGTGAAAGAGTCGATCTTTGCCAAAAGAAATGGACCACCAAGAACGCCAGCGTCAGCGGTGTGACCGCATCGGCCAGTCGGAACCAATAGAATCGCAGCAGCTTGGCGGCCTGATCGGGATACACCGCCGGAAGCAATCCGACCAGCAATCCCACCAAGCTGATCGTCATCGAGCCGATGGCAAACCAGCCCAGGATTCGGAACGCAATCGCTTGGTCCGCCGCGATTGCCCATGTTTCGGGCGTGAGGCCGTTCTTGGCACCGGATGTTCGCCGCCAAACAGTATTCAGCCCCACCAAGCAAACGAGTGTCAGGATGGCATGCCGGACATACCAATCAGCGTGAAATGCTGCGGGCATCAAGTGGTGCGAGATTCGGAAGTAGGCGTAGATCCGAGCTGCTGAAACTTGCTCGGCCTCGGTTGCTCCCCACGACATCGCGGCGGCGGGAACCAGCCCGACCAGGGACAGGGCTCCCCCAAGGAACAAACCTCGGCTGAAAAAGGCGGGGATCGGTCCGGCATCCTCGCCCGCTGGTTCGCCGGCCAACTCGGAAACCCGCCAACGTTTGGGGCCACGCTCGGTGATCCAAAATGCGAACGCGGCGGCGACCACGGACCAGCCACCAGTCAGCACATGAAATCCGGCCGCGGCACCCAGCCAGACCCAGCCTCGCGACCAACGCCGCTGGACAATGTCCGCCAATCCGAAAAGTACCAACCCGTAGGCGGGAACCTTCGCCTCGATTCCGCCGATGACCCACTCACCAGCAAGGTTTCCATGCTGGATGCCGAGGATCCAAATGACCATGACCCATACGCTGCTGATCGGTGGCATTCGCATCGCTTGGGTCTGTCGAAGCAGCCCCGCCGCCAACAATGACCATCCGACAACACGTCCGATCCAAGCGGTTGCATTCATCGAGACAAATTGAGTCGGCCAACCGAACAGCCAGTAATAGGTCGCGTGAGCTTTGCCCGATGACGCGAAAAGATCATTGGCGCACCAATCGGGTTGCCAGAAGTTTTTGGCCTTCACCAAGTAGTGAGCTTCGTTGACTCCAGGGGCAGCATCGCCAGCGTACAAAAAGCACACGCCCATCAAGGCCAACCAGCTCCAAATCAGCGAAGATCGCGCTGGCTGAGTTTGCGGTTCCAACGTTGACTCCGACGTCGTCACGGAACCGCCCACCGGATCGCTGCCAACATGCTATTGACGCTGGCTTTGCCTTGCCAAGCCAGATCCATGGCCGTCCCGTGGTCAACGCTGGTGCGAATGATCGGCAGTCCCAGTGTCACGTTGACCGCGTCGTCGAACGACAACGCTTTCAATGGAATTAGTCCTTGGTCGTGATACATACAAACGTAGATGTCGATTCGTTCTCGCATCGCGGGCGTGAACGCAGTGTCAGGTGACAAAGGTCCTTCGATCGTCCATCCAGATTGTCTCGCTGATTCAATCGCCGGTGCGATAATCTGTTCTTCCTCTCGGTGGCTGAATAATCCGTTTTCACCCGCATGTGGATTCAGTCCGCAAACGGCAATGCGAGGCGGCAACAAGCTGCCGCGATTTTGGTTGCGGCGTTGAACCGTTTCACCCGCCAAGTCGATCGTACGAACCAAAGATTCGGTGTTCAGCTGCGACGCCACATCGGCCAGCGGAATGTGGATCGTTTCAAGAACGCAGGCGATCGTGTCGCTGGCCAGCATCATGCGAACGTCTGCTGGTTCGCCCTGCACTGCCCTGCCCGCTCGATCGGCCAGCAACTCAGTGTGACCGGGAAAGTCGATCCCGGCTTGATGCCAGGCTTCCTTTTGGATGGGCCCCGTTACAATCGCGTCGACGTGACCTGAGACCGCCGCGTCAATCGCGTCGGTGACGGATTGATAGGAGGCTCGCCCGGTCGCGGCACTGAATTTTCCGGGGGTGAAGTCATCGAGTTCTTCTGCGGTGAGTTTCCCACAATCGACAATCAACCCGTGCGGTGCGTCACTCGGTAACGCCTGCTTTGGCATGACCAAAAACTCGGCCAGCGAGATTGTGCCGGGGCAGTCACAACCGAGTTCTTTCGCGGCGCGTTGGTAGATGGCCGCGTCGCCAAACAGCAGCGGGTAACCCAGTGACTGAACCTCCGGTGAATTCCAGACTCGAAGAGCGATTTCGGGGCCGATTCCGGCGGCGTCCCCCATCGTGATGGCCAGCTTGGGGCGCGATTGATTCGCGTCCGTCATGGCGACACCGAGGCTCGGCCACGTGGTCCCAGTCGACCGAACATGCGATCGAGTTCATCACGACTGAAGAACAAAGCGGTTGGCCGACCGTGTGGGCAATGGTGCGTTTCTTGGTACAAGTCCTTCTGTTCCAGCAGGCTGGTGATCTCTTCCGGAGACAGTGGATCGCCCGCTTTCACGGCGGCTTTGCAAGCGACGGTGCTGAGCAAGTGATTCAGCAAATCCTTCGGGTTGGGATCTCGGCCGGCGCCCATCACCGATTCCAAAACGGTTCGCAACATGTCCGCAGGCGGCTTGTTTGGCAGCATCGCTGGGTACGACTGAATCAGAATCGTTTCGCCACCGAAGTCCTCGATTTCCAAACCGATTCGGCTGAGCGTGTCCTTCACCTCGAGAGCCGCAGCTCGCTCGGCAGGAGTCAGCGAAACGGGTTCCGGAACCAGCAACTGTTGGGCTTCCAAAGAAGCGTCTTCATGAAGCACTTTTTGGCAGACACGTTCGTAGAGCACACGTTCGTGCAGAGCGTGCTGATCGATCACAACCATGCCTTTCTCGTCTTGCGTGACGAGATAGCGCTGGTGCACTTGGAACCCAAGGTGACTCACGCTCGGTGTGGGAACGCCGGCGGCCAGAGCTGCGTCGTGCGACGAGCCGGCTGTTCCCGGATCATTCGCGTTGAAGCTACCCGAGTTGTCGCCATCCCACGGCGTCATCTCAATGCCTTCGGCGGCTGTCGATGGGCGAGGCGAATCGACACCGGCAGCGGATCCCGGTGACCAGGTGTTCGGCGAAGCGAGCGGAGCGGATTGGCCAGTCATGTCCGTGGCGGATTGTGATCCGTGGCCGATTGAATTGGATTCGCCGAACGGTCGAAAGTCCGGCGTGCCGCTGGCTCCACCCAGCATTTGAGTGTTCGACGTCGCGGATGATCCCGACGGAGGTCCACCGGTTCGGGCCCATTCGATCACCGACTGGCGTTGCTGGTCGACTTCGTTGGGACGCATGCCCATGACCGATTCGGGAGCGGTCTGGCGTTGCTCCTCTTCGCTCATCGGAGCCGGAACCGGATTGGATCCCACACGTTGAGTCATGTCGGTCGAAAGGAAACGCTGGCGAAGCGTTTGCAATAACCGGCTGTACACACGTCCGCTGTCGGTGAAGCGAACCTCGAGTTTGGCGGGGTGCACGTTGACATCGATCATGTCCGCGGGCATCCGCATTCGTAGGAAACAAACCGGATGTCGACCGACCATCAACATGCCGCGGTAGGCTTCCCCCAAAGCATGTTGCAGCGCGCGGTCGCGAATGTGACGGCCGTTGAGAAACAAATACTGCATTCGGTTGTTGCCGCGACTGACCGACGGATCGCAAGCGTAACCGGTGATCTGAACGGTTTCATCTTGGTTCTCGATCGGAATCAACCCTTCGGAGATTTCAGTTCCAAAGAAAGACTCAATGCGGTCTGCCCAACGAGGCGTCGGCAAGAGGTCGAACATCTCCTTGTCGCCGTTGCGAAGGACAAAGTGAACCTTCGGGTTGGCAAGGGCCAAACGCGTGAAGGCTTCGACGATGTGCCCGCGTTCGGTTTGCGGGGTCTTCAGGAACTTGCGGCGAACCGGGGTGTTGAAGAACAGGTTCCGGACTTCGATCACGGTGCCGACCGGGCAACCGCAAGGTCCCGGCGTCTCGATCACTCCGCCGCGAATGTCGATCTGGCAACCGCCCTCTTCGCCTTCGGCTCGGCTTCGGATGGTCATTTGAGAAACGCTGGCGATTGATGCCAGGGCTTCGCCGCGAAAACCGAGGGTGCCGACGTGGAACAGCGATTCGTCGTCGGGCAGCTTGCTGGTCGCGTGGCTGGTCACGGCCAGCGGCAATTGCTCGGCGGTCATCCCGCAGCCATCGTCGCTGATTCGGATCAGCTCGACGCCGCCACCCTCGAGGCTCAGTTCAATCCGAGTCGAACCGGCATCGATGCTGTTCTCGAGCAATTCTTTGACCACCGAGGCGGGCCGTTCAATCACCTCGCCAGCGGCGATTTGATTGACCAGATGGGCCGGCAATTGGCGGATGATGCGAGGTGGCTTGGCGGTCGTGGCGGTGGGCGTGTTCATGGCCACAACTTACCGCGCCAGGCCCAGATCGCACCAGGATCATCGTTCGGCGAAGAAGCAGATTGACCGGTTCTCGCCATGGAGGAAACGATTCGCCGAAACGGCCGGAAAATCCCTCGCAACCGGCAGCGTTGCCAGAACCGCGGCGTTTTGACTGCCCGTTTGCGGCATAGGATTCCAGTCTGTGGTCGAGGAACGTGGTCTGGAAGCCTATGCCACATTGGTGGGCTAGGAGAGCCGTCAGTCTGTCGACGGTTTCCACCCTGGCCTGCCTCGGCGATTGTTTCTCACCGCTTGTTCCCAGGCCAGGTGCTCTCCTCTCAGGCGGTCCAGCTCACCAGGGTTTTGCGAGGCCAAATCATTCTGTTCGCCGATGTCATCGGCCAGATTGAAGAGCCATTCCCGGATCGTTGTTCGGCCGTCGGTGGTGGCTTTTTCTTGACGGACATACTTCAGGTTCCCGTCCCGGATGCCGCCCCAGACTTGAGGGTCGCGGGGTTTTCGCCAATGCAGCGTGCGGGGTTGAGGCGGTTCACCCGAAGCGGCCAGCGACAGGACGTCGATCCCTTCCATCGCGTCTTCTTGGGCGGGAGTGATCCCAGCGGCGGCCAGCATCGATGCGGTCAGATCGAATGTGATCGTGACTTGCTGGCTGACTGTGTCTTCTGGCAAATGGCCGGGCCAACGAGCGATCAAGGGAACACGGATTCCTCCCTCAAACGTCTGGCCTTTGATTCCTCGCAGTGGTTCGTTGCGACTCGCCGACGTGCCACCATTGTCGCTGGCGAAAATCACCAGCGTGCGATCGGTCATTCCAGATTCCTCGATCGCGTGCAGCACCTTCCCGATGCCTTCGTCCATGTGACGCACCATCGATCGGTAGACACCGGGCGGATCGTCGCTCTGTTTCCAAAGTGGTGAATCAAGCGGCAGCGGATCGACGGGAGACTGGCCTGGCGGTTGATAAGGCGTGTGTGGTGCGGTGTAGGGCAAGTACAGAAAGAAAGGCTGCTCACTGTCGTTCCGGTCGCGAACATATTGCACGGCGTGATCGGTGATCGTGTCCGTGAAGTAGCCTTCGCCGCTGATCGGCCTGCCGTTGCGGAACAGGTTGTACGTGGCGACCGAATCGAGGTAGTGGTAGTAATCCATCGCACCGCCGATGCAGTACAACGCTTCCTCAAATCCATGTTGCATCGGTGAGAATTGGGCTTCGTAACCCAGGTGCCATTTTCCGAACAATGCCGTTTCATAACCGACGTCGGACAGACGCTTCGCCAACGTTGGCCTGTCGGCGGGCAAACCCAGTTCGTTGACCAAGTGCAAACGAATCGCATCGTCATAGCGTCCAACATTGCCGACTCCGATTGCACATTCCAAACCGCCCACATGTTGTTGATAGCGACCTGTTAAGAGCGCCGCTCGAGTGGGCGAGCATTCTGGGCCGTTGGCATAGGCCTCCGTCCAGCGAACACCTTGCCTGGCTAGCCGATCCAAGGCCGGCGTTGCTTGCTCGTCGTTGCCATAACAACCCAGGTCTCCGTAGCCGAGGTCGTCCGCAAGGATCAGCACAATGTTCGGACGGTCGCTGGAATCGGCTCTCAGCGAAGTGGGGACGCAGGCATGAAAGCACAGAGCAGCCATTACCCAAACGGTGAGTGGGACGACCCGTGGATTGATATGGATGGGAGACATGTTGGAGCCTTAAGGGAGTCAAACAGGTAGGCAGGTGTCATCGGGTATCTGAGCCGTTTGGCGGTAGCCACGGTTTCCAAGTACAGCCGGGGCTAATGCCCAAACGGCTCACGAGATGGACCCCAATTGTTCGAGATCACGAACCCGGTTGGACGGATTCGCTCGGCAGCGTTTCCAAGCGTCGAGGCGAAACGTCCGCGGCCTTTCCGATCAGTCGTTGGCCCTGGCCGGGGCGATCTTTGTCACCCAAGTCCTGACGAGCTTGTTCGGCCAACGCAGTCAGTTGAGCAACGATCTCAGGACGCGTCTCGGCAACGTTGTGTTGGCAAACGATGTCATCCACAACGTTGAACAGAAGCGTTGTTGGTTTTTGCGAAGCGTTGAAGTGCGGGTGTCCGGGGGATGTGTCGACGGGCAAGAACATTTTCCAGGGACCGGAGCGGATGGCTTGCAGTTGATCTTGGTGGTAGTAGTAGAACGCTTCGTACGGCGTCTTGGCGTTGGGTTCACCAAACAGCAGCGGAGCGATGTCGTGGCCATCGAGTTTGCGATCCGACGGCAGTTCACATCCGGCTAGATTCGCAAACGTAGGCAATAAATCCATCGTGGTCGCCAGTTCGTCACATTGAGTCCCGGCGGGTACTTTGCCGGGTTGCCAGACGATCGTGGGAACACGAAAGGCACCTTCGCTGGTCGTGTACCCGCGACCGTGAAGCGGCAAGTTGGAACCTCGGCTCAAGTCATCAGGATCGCGGTTGATGGGGGCACCGTTGTCGGAGGTCCAGATCACGAAGGTGTTTTCTGCGATGCCCAGTTCGACGAGCTGGTCCAGCATCTGACCGATCGACCAATCCAATTCTTCGACCGCGTCTCCCCAAGGACCGTTCTGGCTTTTGCCGCGAAAAGCGTCGCTGGAAAACGGTGTCTTGGTGCTGCCAGGCATGGCTTGTGGGAAGTACAGGAAGAACGGTTCCTCCTTGTGCTCGGCGATCCACTGCATCGCCCCTTCTGTGTAACGATTGGTCAATCCGTCTCGGTTGCACGGGGCTTCGATGACGGTCTCGTTTTCCATGAGAGGCAGAGGTGGCCAGTGCGATCCATCTCGCTGCCAAACCCGCTTGGTCATGTCGTCGGAGTAAGGCACTCCAAAGAACCAATCAAACCCCTGACGGGTCGGCAGGAATTCCGGTTGATCACCCAGATGCCATTTTCCAACCAATGCGGTGGAGTAGTCCTGTTGCTTAAGAATCTCCGCGATGGTGATCTCATCGGGATGCAAACCATAAGCAGAGACAGGTCGCAGAACCGCACCATCGCGATCGTTCAAATGCATTCCGACTCGTTGCGCATAGCATCCGGTCATGATGCTGGCACGCGATGGGGTGCAGACGCCGGCCGTGACGCAGAAATGGGTAAACGTTCGCCCTTCCCTTGCCATGCGATTCAAGTTGGGCGTTCGATGCAACGTCGATCCGAAGGGTTCGATGTCGCCGTAACCAAGGTTGTCACAGTAGACGATGATGAAATTCGGTTTGGTTGGCTCGGCTGCCGTTCCGATGCCGAGCAACGGTGACGTTGTAAGCAGCGTCACGATCCATCCAACAAGCCAACGCATCAGTTGTCCTCTAGTTGGCGTTGAAACATCTCCAGCAACGCTGCGACGATTTTGGTGGTTGCTTCCTTCTCGACGTAGTTGGTCCCGAGCCACGTTTCATAGCCGCCCAAACGATGTTGCGGCGGTGTCGGCAGGTACCCGAAGGAGCCGTTGGCGAGCTCGATTGTGAAGGTGTCTTGGAAGGGGCTGCGGTCTTTCAGTTCCAGCCCCGTTTCGGTGAACGTTTCAAACGGGATCGCGGCGATTCCCAAATCGCCAATGCGAAGAGCCTGCAGTTGGATCTCCACTTCCTTGGGCCCCGCCAAAATTTTCGCGATTCGATCGGCATAGATCTCTTCGCGGCGATGACCGCTTCTCGGATTGTTGTCGTCGCTAAGTTTGAGTTGATCAAAGTGCGCGATCATCTCCGGTGTCGGCTGTCTGGTCTTCAGCGCCAACGTCGTGTGCTCGGCGGAGAGTGGCACCCAATCGTGGAAATCAATCTGCTGGTGGGCTTCGAACACGCGGCTGGCAACTTTCTCTGCAACCTCCTGCATCTTCTCGTAGGGATCGTACTTTCGGGGCGATTTATCAGCGAAGTTGATGTTGTTCACGTCGCCGCTGGTGCCATTGGCAAGGATGCCGACAAACGGTGGCGATTGATTGGTTGCCCCCAGTTTCTCTTCGATGAATTTCGCGAAGTATCCAAAGTAGTCCGCCGAGACTTCGCCGGATCGAACGCCGCCGACGTAGTGCAGCGAATAATTTGCCAGCAGGGCGATCGGCCGGCCGTCGGGGCTCTGTACTGAGACGAAGCTGATTTCGGGATCGGTCGGACCCGCGGGGCGATCCAGTTTGGAGCTGCCGCGAGGTGGATTCATCCGGACTTGATCGGTGCCACCGAATGGGTGGCCCAACAAGCTGGCGTCGGTGACAAACCAGCGACGGTTGAAGACTTCCGACGGTTCATCCGCGCTTCCCCAACCAATCTTGGCCGGTTCCAGATTCGCCATCGCACGACGGATTCCGTCCGAGATCCGATGGGCAACGAAGGTTTGGTAATCCGTCAGTTTGGTTTCGTTGGCGGTTTTCAGGTCCCCGCGAGCGGTGGTTGCCGAATGGGTGTGCGTGGATGCCAACAGCATGTTGAAGACTGGCAACCCGGTCGCATCGGATGCTTGCTGTTTGGCGAGATCGAAGACTTCCACGGGGATGCCAACGTTGTCGCAGAGGACGATGGCCAGTTTGGTCATGCCATCATCCAACACGAGGCAGCGAGCGTGAAGTTCATCGTGCACGTTGGTGGCCGGAATTGGTTTCCAACCGCCAACAATCAGCTCACCCAGTGGCGGCGTGATGTTGCTGGTGGCAGCTCCAGCCCGAAAGACCGGGTTGGAATCTTCGCCATGTACTGGGGACACTTTGCCAATGAGAAGACCAAGAAGAACCAAAGCGAGAGTCATTCTCTGGGACGCAGGACGGAGCATGCTTCGATCCTTTGGGGCTGAGGGAGGGGCTGGGGAAGGATGCGAGTTGGAGAGCTGAGTGTCGTTCCTCGTTCGCACAACCGATTGCCAGCAGTTGGAGGGGGATTTGAAATGGATTCAATAGGGCACGATGGTTATGGGAGCGCACGTTGCGTCTGTGCCCCTGAACCGACATTCAAACGAGCGCATTGTACCTGAACGGTTTCATCGTTGTTCTGTGGAGGGGAAAGCGTTCGAAAACGCGAACAGCAACCTCATGAAATGGATCCATAGCGAGTCGGTGGAAATCACGCTTGCGGCGTTGGGATCCGTTAAACTGATTCGCGATGGTACCTTTGCCTTGTCCGAGAGAGTCTCAATGAAGTTTTGTTGTTTTGTCCTGGTGAGTTTGGCTGCGACTTGGGGCCTGGTTGGTATTGCCGGCCAGGTTGCGGCAGGTGAATTCAACACCGTGCTGGACATTGGCGATCCGGCACCTGAATGGAGTGAGTTGCCGACGACCGCGGGTGAGACTTCCTCCCTGAAAGATCTATCGGATTCGAAATTCGTGGTTCTGGCATTCACCTGCAACAGTTGCCCGTATGCGGTCGATGCGGAAAAACGCTTGATCTCACTGACCAAGGACTACGCTGAGAAATCGGTCTCGGTGATCGCGGTCAACGTCAACACGATCGAAGACGATGCGATGCCGGCCATGAAGGTGAAGGCCGCGGAAAAGTCGTTCCCATTCGCGTACTTGTATGACGAGTCCCAGCAGATCGCTCGCGACTATGGGGCCAAGTACACGCCTCAGTTCTTTTTGCTCGATGCCGATCGAAAGATCGCCTACATGGGCGCGATGGATGACAGTCCTGATGGCCAAAAAGTGACTCAGCCCCACCTCCGCAATGCGATCGACGAAGTACTTGCAGGTGAACCCGTGACACTTTCTGAAACGGTTCCAGTTGGTTGTCGGATCCGGATGGAGCGTCAACGTCGCTCTCGTCGTCAGCGCTAGATTCGTGAACTGAAGCGGATACTTTGAAGTCCGGGCCAGCTATTCAGTCGTTGGCGACTGGTTTGCTCAGCATCGGATTGAAATTCAAGCATTCGCAGATCGAAGCGTGGACCAACGACTCTGAATCAGAGGCGTCAATGTCACGAACGAGTTCCTGGCTTCGATAGTGATCCAGCAACGGTGCGGTGCGGGCCTCGTAGATTCGGAAACGTTCTCGAATGAACTCTTCCGCATCGTCGGCGCGATTCCCTTCTTCGCCCCGTTTGCGAAGACGTTCAATGAGTACGTCTGCGGAAACCTGCAAGTGCAACACGTGGTCCAGCTTCAGAGAAGCGGCCATCAGTTGATCGTCGAATGCACTGGCTTGAACTTGAGTCCGCGGGAAACCATCGAGTAGGTAGCCCATTTGGCTGTCTGATTGAGCCAACCGCTCGGCAACCATCTGCAGCACGAATTCATCCGGAGCGAAGTGCCCTCGGTCAATTCGAACATGGATCTGCTCGCCACTCTCGGGCTCCAGAGCCCTCAGCATTCCGCCCGTGCCAATGTGTGGCACGTTCAGAGCTTTGCTAAGCAGTTCACATTGAGTGCCCTTGCCCGCACCAGGCGGACCGATGAAGACAATTCGCACAAAACTGCCAAATTCAAACGACGGGTGAAGTGCCGCCGCCGGCACCTTCCAGCAATCCTCGGTAGTTTCGCATGACCAAGTGGCTGTCGATCTTTTGCACCAAGTCGAATGCGACGCTGACAGCAATCAACAGACCCGTACCACCATAGAAACCGGCGATCGAGTAAGGAACACCCAGCGATCCGTAGACGATCGTTGGGACAATCGCGATCAGACCCAAGAAAGCAGCACCAACATAAGTGATTCGGACCATCACCTTTTCGAGGTAGTCCGTTGTACGGCGACCCGGTCGGTAACCGGGAATGAACGTTCCCGAATCACGCAGGTTGTCGCTCATTTCTTTCGGATTGAACGTGATGGCCGTCCAGAAGTAGCAGAAGAAGAAGATCAAACCGACGTACAGCAGGTTGAAGAAGTACGAGGTTTGATCGCTCATCGTTGAGCCGATCAAGTCAAATCCGCGGAACAACGAACTGTCGGTTGCGAACTGGCCGGCGAGGAAGCCGAACAAGACACCAGGAATCATCAACAGTGAGCTTGCGAAAATGATGGGCATCACGCCGGCTTGGTTGATTCGAAGCGGCAAGTGCTGACGAGTACCACCATAAACACGACGGCCACGGGTGAACTTGGCTGATTGAGTTGGGATCTTGCGTTGCCCCAGTGTGATGAACACCACACCGAAGACGACAACAACAAACAGCACGACGAGGATGATCAGTGTTTCAATCCCGACCTGGCCCTTGGCCAAACCAGTCAACTCGGTCTTCATGCCCAGGACGAGCTCGTATAATGCCTTTGGCATCTGAGCCAGAATGCCGGCCATGATCAGCAAACTGATCCCGTTGCCAATTCCGTATTCATCGATCTGCTCCCCGAGCCACATCAGGAACACGGTTCCCGTTGTCATCACCAACACGGCGACGATCTGCCAGCCAAAGAACAGTTGTTCGTTTGCATTCATGAAGTTCGGGTTGATGCTGCTTTGGCCATTGGAGCCAGCCATCAGCATGAACTTCAGGTACATGTAGCTCTGCACCAAGCAGATCACTACGGTCAAGTAACGTGTGTATTCGTTGAGCTTCTTCCGTCCCGCTTCGCCTTCCTTCTTCAGTTCTTCCAGCGGCTTGTAAACGCTCCCGAGCAACTGGAAAATGATCGATGCCGAGATGTACGGCATGATTCCGAGGCCGAAGATCGTCGCTTGACGCAGATCGCTGGCCGCGAAAACACTGACCTTTTCGAAGAAGTCAGCAGCACCGCCACCGGCGCCACTGTCCAGGTTCGTCGCGATCATCGGCAACGGGATGTGGAACCCGATCCGGTAAATGGCAAGCAATCCGATCGTAAGCATGACCTTCTTACGAAGCTCAGGGATCGAGAAAATGATTCGCAGCTTTTCAAACATCGATCCGTCCGTCGTCGATCGTGCAGGGTGAATTCGTGTCGTCTCACCAAGCAAGAATGGTGAGCACGCAATAAATGTTCTGGACTAGGCGTCGGCAAAGTACCATCGCCTAGGCAATCAAACTAGCAACCAAAGCCGATTCGCGGAAGAACGATTGCGACGAAGGATGATGAACAGCTGCCAGTTCAAAAAAAACAGGCCCGACGAAATCGCCAAGGCCCGTTGTTTTGTCGGTTGGGTGAAAAGTCATGACCGCGGGCGGTCAGCGGCTCAGCCGTCTACTTTTCGCTCTTGAGTGCTTCAACGCGCTCGTCAGGTGTACGTTTAGGAGCCAACTTCTCTGCCGTTCCGCCAGCTGCCGAGATTTTCTCTTCGGCCGACTTGCTGAAGCGGTGAGCCTGAATGGTGAGTTTTTTGGTCAACTCGCCATCGCCCAAAACCTTTAGTTCGTCAAAGTTGCCTTTGGCGAGGTTCTTGGCAGCGAGTGCTTCAAGCGTCACTGTTTCGCCTTCGTTGAAAGCGTCATTCAACTTGCCAACATTGACAGCGAAAATTGTCAAAGCCCAGCGGTTGTTGAAACCACGTTTTGGAACTCGACGGAACATTGGCATCGCACCGCCCTGGAAGTTGGGCTTGCGGCTGTAGCCGCTGCGGCTCTTGTGTCCCTTGTGCCCACGACCCGACGTTTTGCCGGTGCCGCTACCAGGACCACGACCGATGCGTTTTCGAGGGCGGTTTTTCGTGATACCGCGATGAACGTCGTTGAGTTGCATAGTAGTGATGGAAAGGCTGGGGGCCGGATGCTGAGCGCTGAGCGTCAGTCATGCTGCCCGAGTGTTAGATTGAGTGTCTTTGCCAATGGAATCCAAGGTTTGTCGCGGTGAAGCGTTGGGAACCAAGCAATGTCATTCCGGCGGATGAAAACCGCCGGGGAGATTAGGCTTCGATCAAATCGTCTGGGTTCAGACCACGCAGAGCAGCGATTTGCTCACGAGTTCGCAACTTGCTCATCGCGTCGAGGGTCGCTTTGACCAAGGTGACAGGGTTATTGGTCCCGTACGATTTGGTCAGAATGTCGTGGATTCCACATGCTTCGCAAACTGAACGAACAGCTTGGCCAGCGATGATACCCGTACCAGCACCGGCTGGAATCAGGACCACACGAGCAGCACCGTAGCGGCCCCAAACTTGGTGAGGAATGCTTCCTTCAACCAATGGAACGTGAATCATGCTGCGTGAAGCTTGCTTTTGTGCCTTTTGCACGCTTGGCGGAACTTCGTTCGCTTTGCCATAGCCCCAGCCAACCTGTCCGCTGCCGTTACCGACAACGACCATCGCAGCGAAGCTAAAACGGCGACCGCCTTTGACGACAGCCGCACAACGTTTGATCTTGACGACACGGTCCAGAAGACCGGCTTCCAAACCTTGCTCTTCGTTCTTGTTGTTGCGTTTGTTTCGTGCGTTGCTCATGGCGGACTATGTTGATTCGTTGCGATGAATGTCGCGGGATGGGAAAATTAAAACTGCAAGCCAGCTTCGCGAGCGGCGTCTGCGAATGCTTTGACTCGGCCGTGGTACTTGTTGTGACCACGATCGAGCTTGACGGTTTTAACACCCGCCTCAGCAGCTTTTTCTGCGACCAGCTTACCAACCAATGCAGCAGCGTCACAGTTGCCGCCGGCTTTCACTTGGTCGCGGACAGTTTTGTCACGCGTGCTCGCACTGAAAATGGTCTTGCCAGCTTGGTCGTCAACGACCTGGCAAGCAAAGTGCTTCAGCGTGCGCTGAATGCACAAACGCGGCTGGTCGGCACTGCCTCGCAACTTGTTGCGAACATGGCGCCGGCGTCGCAGGCGTTTGCTTTGGAGTTTTTTGTTCTTGTCCATAGTGACGACCCACGATGATCGTTGTGAACGGATGAAATGAATGGAAACGGCGAAGCAACGCTCCGCCAATTGCGACGGCAAACCTACTTGGTGGCCGACTTACCTGGTTTGATTTTGACTTGTTCGCCTTGGTATCGAATGCCTTTGCCCTTGTATGGCTCAGGTTTACGAAGCGAACGAATTTCTGCAGCGAATTGGCCAACGCTTTGTTTGTCGCAACCTTGAATCACAACGTGAGTCTGGTCGGGGCAAGTGACGGTCAAATCGGTTGGGATCTTGCGGTGCAGTTCGTTGGCATAACCAACGCGAAGCTGAAGCGTGTCACCACTGATCGATGCGAGGTAACCGACACCGACGATTTCCAACTTCTTTTCGTAACCGTCTTTCACGCCAACCATCATGTTCGCGATGATCGCACGAGTCAGGCCATGAAATTCGCGGGAGGGACGATCGTCACCATCACGTGAAATGATCACTTGGTTGGTATCGCTATCGACAGCGACCTTCACTTCAGGGCGATGCTTGAACGACAGTTTGCCCTTGGGACCTTCCACATCGATGTTGCGATCAGCAATGCTGACTTTCACACCGGCGGGGATCGCGACTGGCTTGTTACCAATGCGGCTCATGGCTGATTACAAATGTACGGGGGAATTTAAATGGTTTGGCAAATGGGGGCGTCAGCGACGGTCGATCACGACACTTCGCAGAGGACTTCGCCGCCAATTTTGTCGCGGCGTGCTTCGCGATCGCTGATCACACCTTTGCTGGTGCTGATGATTCGGATTCCCAAACCGCCCAACACAGGCTTGAGTTCTTTGCTGCGGCTGTACAAACGACGGCCTGGCTTGCTGATTCGGCGAATCGACTGGATCACTCGTTCTCCGTTGGGACCGTATTTCAGTTCCAAACGAAGGTAGCCGACTGGTTCTTCTTCCAGCTTCTCTTCCTTCCAGTCCCAAATGAATCCTTCTCGTTTGAGAACATCCGCCAAACCACGTTTTACGCGGCTGGCAGGGATGTCAACGAACGGACGCTCGACGCGTACGGCGTTGCGGATTCGGGTGAGCATGTCGGCAATGGGGTCGGTCATCATGGCTGTGGTTTCCCTTTAATTATCCAAGCTCACCAGCTGCTCTTACGAACGCCAGGGATCAATCCCGCATTGGCATTCTCACGGAAGCAAATCCGGCACAAGCCGAACTTGCGATACACCGAACGAGGACGACCGCAAAACTTGCAACGGTTTTCTTTTCGAGTTGAAAATTTAGGCGTGCGAAGCGCCTTGGCGACCTTGGATTTGCTTGCCACGAAAGGACCTGCGGTGTACGGATCGGGGAGCGTCTCAAGCGAGAGACATGTGACGAATTGAAATATAACGATTGGTTGGTTCCGGGAGGGGAACCGAATCAGGCCGCGCCGGCCTGCTCTTTTTCTTTGGGTTGCTTGAACGGCATGCCGAACAATCGCAACAACTCACGTGCTTCGTCGTCGGTCTTGGCCGAGGTCACAAAGCTGATGTTCATCCCTTGAGGACGAACGAATTTGTCTGGGTTCAGTTCTGGGAAAACCAGTTGCTCGTTCAGTCCTAGTGTGTAGTTGCCGTTGCCATCGAAGGCTTTTCGGCTGATACCGCGAAAGTCACGGACACGAGGAAGAACGACCGAGACCAAACGGTCCAGGAACTCGAACATGCGTTGGCGACGCATGGTCACCATGCAGCCGATTGGCATTCCTTCACGCAGGCGGAAGCCGGCGATCGATTTACGAGCGATGGTGGTGACAGGCTTTTGGCCAGTGATCTGGGTCATCGAATCGATGGCCAAGTCAAGGACCTTCTTGTCGCCAACCGCAGCACCAACGCCCATGTTCATGCTGATCTTCAGCAGACGCGGCACTTGGTGCACGTTTTTGTAGCCGTATGTTTCTGTCAAAGCGGCACGAACGGATTCGTCGTATCGCTGTTGCATTCGTGGAATGTTGCTGGACATGTTAGGCACTGAGCCGCCGAGGAAAAAACGGCCAATAGGGTAAGGTTTGTGTGGTGGTGGTCGTCAATCAGCTGGATGCTTTGGAAGCCTTGGCTGGAGCGATTTGACCAAGGCTGTCGCCGCTGGCCTTCGCGAAACGCTCTTTGCTTCCGTCGTCCAGGAAACGAACACCGATGCGGGTCGGTTTGCCGGTCGATGGATCGACCAACATCACGTTGCTCGCACTCATGGGCATCTCTTTGTTCAAGCGACCGCCCTGTGGGTTCTTTTGGCTTTGACGCACGTGCTTCCACACGCGAGCGGCGCCTTCAACGACAACCTTGTCTTTGTCGCGATCGACTTTCAGGATTTTGCCACGGTGACCTTTGTCAGCTCCGGCAATCACTATGACTTCATCGTCAACGCGAAATTTCATGGTAGTAACTTTGATCGGTAATTTGTTTTCAAATGGTTTTGGTGACGGACGCTCAGCAACTTGGCTGGGCGAACGAATCAGACCACTTCGTTGGCCAGGCTGACAATTTTCATGAAGTTGTTTTCACGCAGCTCTCGTGCAACGGCACCAAAGATACGAGTTCCGCGTGGGTTACGGTCTTTGTCGACCAAAACCACTGCGTTGGAATCGAACCGGATGTAGCTTCCGTCTGGACGACGGGTGGGCTGCTTCACGCGAACGATCACGGCACGCACAACGGCCTTCTTCTTCACTTCGCTGCCTGGAATCACACTCTTGACGCTGCATACGATCACGTCGCCAACGGTGGCGAAACGACGCCGACTGCCGCCGAGCACCTTGATGCACATGACTTCTCGAGCACCGGTGTTGTCGGCGACATCGAGGCGGGATTCTTGTTGGATCATATCTGTTTACTTCAACGACAAAAACGTTGGACGATTGTGTGGAGGAGGTTGCGATTAAGCGTCCGAGGCGGTCGATTCTGCTTCGGGTTCACCAGCGTGAGCTGCAGCCAAGCCTTCGGCTTCGGCGTTCTTGCGAGCAGCACGCAACGCAACAACGTCGACCGCGGTGCTTTTTTCAAGCACGCGAACCAAACGCCAGCGTTTCAGTTTGCTCAATGGTTCCGACTCAATGATTTCGACCTTGTCGCCCACACCCGAATCATTGTTCTCGTCGTGAACGTGACACACCGTGCGGCGGCGAATGTACTTCTTGTATTTTGGATGCTTGACCAAACGAGCGATCTCGACGCGACGCGTCTTGCTCATTTTGTCGCTGGTCACAATTCCGGCTACGACGCGTTTGGGCATGGTGCTAGTTGGACGTGCAGTGAATGAATGGGTGAGGTAGTGGCGTCAACTATGCTTGCGGTTGAGCAAGTTGACGTTCGGTTTGGATCGTCTTAACACGAGCGATCGTTTTTCGGTTTTTCTTGATTTCGCTGGGCGTGTTCAAACGCTCGGACTGAGATTGGAAACGCAAGCGAAACAGGGTTTCGGCGGCTTCCTTCGCAGTCGCGTCGAGCTGTTCGTCGCTCATTTCGCGAAGTTCGGTCAGTTTGGTCATCGAATTAGACAAAGGTCAAAGGGGATGAATTGTTCAAAGGCCAGAATGCTTTGGGTTGCGAACCGTTTGACTTCGTAACCCCGATCAACGGAACAATCGATGTTTCGATCATTCACGTTGCTCATGTATGGTGAAGTCTCTCGGACAACCCTTCTCATCGACCCGCCAATCTGTCGGACCGCAAAGCGATCACGCTGAGCGGCGTTCAACAAATCGGACTTTGACCGGCATCTTGCTCGCCAGACGTGCAAAGCACACCTTGGCTTGTTGTTCGGTCACGCCACTGAGTTCGTATAAAATGGTTCCCGGCTTAACAACCGCGGCCCAAAAGTCAGGCTCCCCTTTACCTTTACCCATCCGTGTTTCCAGCGGTGTGCTAGTCACAGACTTGTCGGGAAAGATTCGGATATAGAGCTTGCCTTGGCCGCGAACGTATTGCTGGGCAGCGATCCGTCCGGCTTCGATCGTCGTAGCTTTGATCCAGCCAGCATCCAGTGATTGGATACCGTAGTCACCAAAGACGACCGTATTGCCGCGAGTCGCGTTACCTTTTATACGACCTCTTTGGCTTTTTCGATGCTTGACCCGTTTGGGCATCAGCGCCATCGTTGTCGTCTCCGTAAGTACCTTGGTTAATCCACACTTGAATCCCGATGTGCCCCTGTGGCGTCATCGCTTCGGTGAATCCGTAATCAATCTTGGCTTGTAGCGTGCTCAATGGAATCGAGCCAGCACTTTGCTTTTCGCGACGGGCCATTTCGGCACCGCCCAGTCGACCGGCCATTTGGATTTTGATGCCCTTTGCACCAGCGTCCATCGTCTGTTCGAGCATTCGTTTCATTGTGCGGCGGAAGCTGGATCGCTTTGCCAATTGCTGCGAGATGTCCTCAGCAACCAATTGAGCTTGCAATTCAGGGCGTCCAACTTCTTCCACTTTCAGGTTGATGCGACGTCCAACCAGGTTCTGCAGTTCGGCTTGCAGGATCTCAATTTCCTGTCCCTTCTTGCCGATGATCAAACCTGGGCGAGCAACGTAAAGCATCACCCGAACTTCATCGCGAGTACGTTCGATCTCGATACGATCGATTCCCGCGCTCTTGTATTGTGACTTCTTGGGGTGCTTGGTGATGAATTCGCGAATCTTGCGATCTTCCACCAGCAGGTCCGCAAAATCCTGCTTCGAGGCATACCAACGACTTCCCCAACCACGGGTGACGCCGGTACGAAACGCAATCGGATTGACTTTTTGACCCATGGGAGAGTGCTGAGTGCTGAAGGCAGGGAGTTAAATAAACGGTGTTGTGTTTGGTGTCGTTTGGATGCTTGAGGATTCCCTCAGGCGATCATCAACTAAACATTTTCGATATGTGTCAGGCCCACACGAATGTGGCTGGAGCGTTTTTTGATCATGAACGCCATGCCACGAGCACGAGGCTGAATGCGTTTGAACATGGGGCCGCCGTCGACACGAACGTCGGTGATGACCAGTTCTTCGATGCGATGGCTGCGTCCGCTGTTCTGATCTGGGTCCTGTGCGTTTCCGACAGCACTTTTGATCACCTTCTCAAGCATACGAGCACCACGTTGGGGCTGATACTTCAGGGTGTCCAATGCTTCGTCGGCAAACATGCCACGAACCAAATCGGCAACCAGACGCACCTTTTGGGCGCTGATGCGGGCGTTCTTATGATATGCGTTGAATTGAGACATGTCTGTCGCTAAATCGTTTGACTCGTGAAATTCACCAACCGTGTGGTGGGACGCTAGTGATTAGCGTTTGCCCTTGCCGCCGTGACCCTTGAAGGTCCGCGTGGGAGCAAACTCACCGAGTTTGTGACCCACCATGTCTTCGGTCACCAACACTTTGATGTGCTGGCGTCCGTTGTGAACCATGAACGTGACGTTCACGAATTCTGGAACGATCGTGCAAGATCGTGCCCATGTCTTGATCGGTTCTTTCGAGCCTGTTTCGGCTGCCTTCTGAACTTTGAAAAAGACTTTCGGGTCAACAAAGGGACCCTTCTTACTGCTTCGACTCATGATTTTTTACCGGAGTTGCCGCTGAAAGGGTGGCCTACTTGTGGAGTTTCAACTGACCGTAGCGACGACTCTTGCGTCGGCGAACGATCGACGAGTTGCTTGGTTTACGTTTTTGACGGGTACGGCCGCCCTTTGCACTCTTGCCCGATGGGCTGACTGGGTGACGTCCACCTTTGGTTCGACCTTCACCACCACCGTGCGGGTGATCGATCGGGTTCATGGCAGTACCGCGAACGTGAGGTCGACGACCGAGCCAACGTGAGCGACCCGCTTTGCCAAGAACAACGTTCATGTGATCGCTGTTGCCGACTTGTCCAATGGTTGCTCGGCAAGCACTTGGCACTCGACGAACTTCACCGGAAGGAAGCAACAACTGAGCCCAGTCTGCTTCGCGGGCTTGAAGTGTTGCTTGTGTGCCAGCTGAGCGGCACATCACAGCACCGCGGCCAGCACGCATTTCAATGCAGCAAACCGAGGTTCCCAACGGAATGTTTTTCAGTGGAAGGCAGTTGCCAACAACTGGAGGTGCTTCTGGTCCGTTTTGTAGTTTGTCGCCCGCGGCAACTCCCGAAGGAGCAATGACGTAATGCTTTTCGCCGTCGGGGTACTTCAGCAATGCGATGCGTGCGGTGCGGTTCGGGTCGTACTGAACCGAGTCGACCGTTGCAACGAGACCGTCTTTGACGCGACGGAAGTCAATGACGCGATATTTTTGCTTGTGTCCGCCACCACGGTGACGCGAAGTGATTTTGCCCTGGTTGTTCCGTCCGCCGGTTTTGGTCTTTGGACGCAGCAAGGAACGTTCTGGCGTGTAGCCAGGCGTCAGTTCCTTGAAGTCGCTGACCGACGCGTTGCGTCGGCCGGCGCTGGTCGGCTTGTAGATTCGGATGCCCATGAGTATCGCTTTATCTTGCGAGCTGTTTCTGTGCGGAAAAGTATTTGGTTGAGATTGATGTTCGAGCGTTGGTGAACCTGCGGCTCGTCACAGTGTCTTAGAAGAAGTCGATCCGATGATCTTCGTGCAGCGAGACAATCGCCTTCTTCCAATCGCTGGTTCGTCCAATCTTGTACTTGAACCGGCGAGCTTTCCCTTTGCGGGTTTGGGTGCGGACTTTGAGGACCTTGACGTCGAACAAATGTTCAACAGCCTTTTTGACGTCCAGTTTGGTGGCGTCGCGGTGAATTTGGAACGCGTATTGGTTGTTCCGTGTCGCGCGGTGCACGCCTTTTTCGGTCACGAGTGGTTTCAGCAAGACCTGGTGGGGTTCCAGTTCGATCTTGCGTTCAACAGGTTTGGGTGGTTGGATCGCAGACATATCAGGCCGCTGCCTCCGCTTCGTTGGTGTTCTGAGTGGAACCGGCGAATGTGCCGTCTTTGACTCGGTCCAGTGCTTCTTGGGTGAAGAGCACTCGTTTCGGAGTCAGCAGAGTCAGTGCGTTCAGTTGGCGAACGGGTTCAACCGTCACGCCGCTGATGTTGCGACCGCTCTTGTAGATGATTTGGTCGTCACCGGCGGTCGCGATCAGCGTGGTTGTGTCGGCCAGTCCGAGGTTCTTCAGGATCTGGGCGATTTGGCTGGTCTTTGGTGCGTCCAGCTTCAGTTCGTTGATGACTACGATTTCGCCATCGTCGATGCGTGATCGGATCGCCATGCGAGTGGCGGTCTTGATCGCCTTCTTTGGCAGTCGGTAGCTGTAGTCGCGAGGTTTGACCGTTCGTGCAACGCCACCACCACGGCGAACATTGGTTCGCTTGGAGCCGGCACGAGCGTTGCCCGTGCCTTTTTGGCGATACATTTTTTTGTTCGTACCGCTGACTTGGCCGCGGGTTCGTGTGTTGTGCGAACCTTGGCGTTTATTGGCTTGGTACATGACCACCACGTCGTGCAGCAATTGTTTGCTGACTCGGTTGGCGATTTGTTCGGTGTCGATCTCGTACTGGCCGACTTCTTTGCCGGATGCGTCGAGGATAGGTAGGTTTGCCATGATTGTATTCCTCAGCCGACTTTGTTGGTTTGACGAATCGAGACAAAGCCGCCGTTAGGTCCAGGAACCGCACCGCGAATCATCAGCAGGTTGTTTTCTGCGTCGACGCGAACGACTTCAAGGTTGCGGGTGGTGACTTTGGCGTTGCCGTACTGGCCAGCCATTCGCTTGCCTTTGAACGTGCGGCTCGGCGATGCACTCATCCCGGTACCACCGGCGTGACGGTGACACTTCTTGACACCGTGGGTGGCACGTTGTCCAGCGAAGTTGTGTCGTTTCATGACACCCGCGAATCCGCGGCCTTTGCTGTTTCCGGTGACATCAACCTTTTTGACATCGTTGAACTGTTCAACGGTAAGGGTGTCGCCGACGTTTGCTTCGGATGGTCCGCGGAATTCGCGAACGAATCGCTGTGGTTCACAATCTGCTTTGGTCGGGGCTTCGATACCAGCGGCAGAACGCTTCTTGGAGCGTTTGCTCTCGATGGTGGCAACCTGGCCACGCTCACTGCGTTTTGCCAAGCGGCGTGGCTTGTCTTCGAAACCCATTTGAACAGCTTCGTAGCCGTCGCGATCTTTGCTGCGTACTTGCAGCACGTGGCAAGGGCCAGCTTGCACGACCGTGACGGGAACAGCGGTTCCGTCTTCCAGGAAGATCTGAGTCATCCCGATTTTACGGCCAAGGATAGATGGTGACATAACAGTTCCTGCTCGCGGTCAGCGAGCGATGTGCGATTCGATAGGAGTTCCGAGACTTTCGTGACGATCGGCTCAGGTGGTCGGCGGACGCCGAGCCCAAGTGATTTCGTCGCGACTTCCGTCCATGCGGAAAACCGTGACCAATTCGTGTGTGTGATGGGGTTAACTTGAGTCGGTCCCCTCTGAGGTGGCTTGTCGCCGTGGGGTCCGATCTTGTTCTGACTGGGAGGCCGTTTGAAGACTGATGTTGCCGGCGAAGTGATTCGCGTCAGCTCAATCAGTGAGGGCTCTTTGTCAGTTGAATGCCGGGGTTGCGGAGTGCGATTGTCGACCGATCAGCGGGCGGACGCCTTGATCTTGATATCGACACCAGCCGGCAGGCTTAGCTTGTTGAGTGCTTCGATCGTCTTGGCGGATGCCTGAACGATGTCCACCAAACGCTTGTGCGTTCGGATTTCATATTGTTGACGAGCCTTCTTGTTGACGAAGGGGCTCGACAGGACCGTGTATCGCTCGATTCGGGTTGGCAAAGGGATGGGGCCATGCACAATGCTGGCTGTCGCTTTGACTGTGTCGACAATGTCGCGGGCACTCTGGTCCAGCACGGCATGGTCGTACGCTTCCATTCGAATGCGGATGACTTCGCTGGGGCCGGTTGACACTGCTTACTTCCAAGTCGGGAACGAGAAACGAGTCCATTCCTCACGGCAACTTTGCTGTGGGGAGGCGAGAATGTACGGTTGGCGTCTTTGAGCGTCAACGGCTTTTGAACAATTGATTAAAAAAAGCCGTTGATTTTGCCGGGATTGACCTTGGCATTGGTGAGCGAAGGTTCAATTCGTGCTAGGAAGCCTGAGAACGTCTCCGTGAAGCACTCTGTCTTTGGAGAATTGGATTCGCCAAGGCAATGGTCATCGACGCGATTGATCGTGGCCTTGAGTCGGTGTTGGTTGGCTTGTTTTGATTCGTCGAGGCAGGTTGGGTTGAGCGGGCTGTTTTGGTTTTTGTTCTTGGATTGTTTTGTGCGTGTAGGTGTTCGTTTGGTGGGTTCTGTGGAAGAGGGTTCGGCTTCGCTCTCGAGTGGAGTCAAAGCGGGGGATTTGGGAAGGCAGTCGGTGCCCGCGCCGGTTGGTTTGTCCGCGAATCGGTGTGCTTGGTGGTTTCGTTTGCTGATGATCACGGGTGCGTTGGTCGGCGGAGGGTTGCTGGGTGTGGCTCGTTCTTTGTCGCCGGCTTCAGCGGGATTGGGGACGCATCAGCAGTTGGGTTTGCCGCCGTGTTCGATGCGGATGTTGTTTGGGATTCGGTGTCCAGCGTGTGGGATGACGACTTCTTGGAGTTGGTTGACTCGTGGTGATTTGGTTGCTTCTGCCCAGGCGAGTTTTGCTGGGATGCTGCTGGGGTTATTTGTTTTGGCGTTGGTGGTCGTTGCCGTGAGGGTGGCGTGGTTCGGCCGGAGTTCGTCGGGCAAAGCGAACTGGTGGATGGGGTTCGGTGTCGTGTTCATCGGTGTTCTCAGCGCGGCCGAATGGCTGGTTCGATTGCAGTTCGATTGAAATTTCGGGCCAAAAGTTTGATTCCCCCTACACGAATGTGGCGGGTGCGTGTGAGAATGCGGCTCGGGCCGGTCTCGAAGGGGCTGGCCGATTTCGTTTGTTTCCTGGCAATTTTCACCTCGGCGTCAAAATGAGTGACACCTTTAATCCCGACACGCCCAACATCGACGCACCTGCAATTGATTCGCCCACGACGGATCCTGAGCCAGCGGAATTCGAAGTGAAGATGGCCTCGCGGGTCGACCGTTTGCCGCCTTATATGTTCGGCCGCATCAACAATTTGCTGTATCAGAAGCGGCGTGCCGGGGACGATGTGATTGATCTGGGGATGGGGAATCCATCGGATCCGCCGGATCCAGTGGTTGTTCAAAAGCTGAATGACGCCGCTGCTGACATTGGCAATCACGGTTACAGCAAGTCGAACGGGATCACGAACCTGCGTCGCGAAGTCGCCAGCAAATATCACCGCAAATATGGCGTGCGTTTGGATCCTGAGGGCGAGATCATCGCTTGCTTGGGAAGCAAAGAGGGGTTCTCGCATATGTGTTTGGCTCTGATGGGGCCCGGCGACACGGCGATCATTCCTTCGCCCTACTTCCCGGTTCATATGTACGGAGTGATTTTGGCGTCTGGCAACGTGGTCGCGCTGGATGTCGCAGATCCGGACAAGTTCCTGAGCAATGTGGCTTACACCTGCGAGAATTTGACGCCTCGTCCGAAGGTTTTGATCGTTAATTACCCGCACAATCCATCGTCGGCTGTGATCGAGGCGGACTTCTTTGTCGAGGTGGTTCGTTTGGCCAAGAAGTATGGCCTGATGGTGATTCACGACTTTGCTTACGCCGATGTCGCCTTTGATGGCTATGTTCCGCCGAGCTTCCTGTCAGCTCCCGGTGCCAAGGATGTGGGTGTCGAGTTCACGACGATGAGCAAGGGGTACAACATGGCCGGTTGGCGTGTTGGATTCTGTGCCGGAAACGCGGATATGGTTCGCGGTTTGGGCACGATCAAGGGCTACTACGACTACGGCATGTTCCAGGCAATTCAAATTGCCGCGATCGTCGCGCTTCGCGAAACGGAAGCGACCGTTTTGAAGCAGTCGGAGGTCTACCAGGGCCGGCGTGATGTGTTGGTAAGCGGTCTGCGTCGATTGGGTTGGAATGTCAATCCGCCGAAGGCTGGGATGTTTGTTTGGGCGGAGGTGCCAGAGCCTTGGAAGAGCCAGATGAGCACGATGGATTTCGCCATGATGTTGCTTGAAGAAGGCAATGTCGCGGTCAGTCCGGGGAGCGGTTTTGGTGCTGCGGGTGAGGGTTATTTGCGGATGTCGTTGGTTGAGAACGAGCATCGGCTGCGGCAAGCGGTTCGTCAAATCGGCAAGTGTTTGGCATCCAAGGAAGCTGATCTGGGGTCGGTTGCTTCTTCAGCGACTTAGTCGTTCGTGTCTTTGAGTTTGTTCTGGTGGGAGGTCAGCCTGTTTGGTTGGCTTTTCCGTGGCTGTGATTGGTTCTTGAGGTGACATCGAGATGCGTTTGGGTTTGGCTCTGAGAGCGTTTTGGCGGGCAATGTTTGATCCTCGGGTCGCCGAGCGAGTGGCGTTGGCGCTCGATGGAACTGATCCGGTCACGCCGAATTCAGTCACTTTTTCGCCCGTAATTGCGGAGCAGAAGCCGGCGGAGCCGGTCAAGCCGAAGTCGCTGCAGAGCGACGCGGTCACGCTGCTGGCCGCGCTTCAGCGGGACGCTCGTTTGGTGGATTTGATCCACGAGGATTTGGATCAGTACGGCGACGACCAGGTTGGTGCCGCGGCCCGGCCCTGTTTGAAGCAGTGTCGTCAAACGCTGGATCGATTGTTGGTGATCAAGCCATTGGTTGAAGCGGCTGAGGGGCAATCGATTCCGGTCGACGCGGCCGCGTCTTCGGCTCGGGTGCGCTGGGTGGGCGAGTCTGCTGGGGCAACGGAGGGCAAGGTTGTGCACGCCGGTTGGCAGGCTTCGCAGGTCCAATTGCCAGCTTGGTCAGGGAGTGAAGGTGACGCGATGGTCATCGCCCCGACGCAGGTCCAGGCTTCGTGATTGACTAGGTGTTCTTCGTGCGGGAGGCGTTCCTAGTACTGGAAGCTATCGGCGTCTTCTTTGGGTGCCGCTTGGTAGCCGTAGGGTTCCATGCTGCTTCCGGCTCGGCCTTGGCTAAGGCTGCGAACCGCTCCTGAGTAGCCGAACATTTCTTTCAGTGGAGCGTGAGCTGTGATCACGGTCATGGCCCCGCGGCTTTCGGTCGACGCAATGATCGCGCGGCGTTGTTGAAGGTCGCCCACGATCTCGCCCATGTAGTCTTCCGGTGTGGTGACCTCGACTCGCATGACGGGTTCGAGGAGCACGGGGCCGGCGGCTTGCAGGCCGCTTTCGAATGCATCGCCAGCGGCAATTCGGAATGCGACTTCATCGCTGCCTTCTTCAGCCATTTCCGCGTCCAGGACATCGATTCGGACGCCGGATAGCGGGAATCCGGCGATCATGCCGCCGCCTTCCGCTCGGTCGCGAAGTTCGTCGATGGCCGCACTTCGGATCGCATTGGGGAGGCCGGCATCAGGCGAAAGTCGGTCGAACACAACGACGGGGTCAGACGGGTTTTCGGTTGGGCTGATCTTCACTTTCAGCCGAGCAAACATCTGCGTCGAGCCAACCACGCGGTTGCATTGGCCGACCAGTTCGGCGTTGCCGCCGATGGTTTCGCGGTAGTTCACGCGAGGCTTGTAGAACTTGACGTTCAGTCCAAAGTCGCGAGTCAGGCGGTGCTGGATGACTTCGAGGTGCAGTTCGCCCATGCCGCTGATGATCGTCTGGCCGATCTCTTCGTTGTCGACCGCCCGGAACGTCGGGTCTTGGCGGCGGAGCATGTCGAGGGTTTCTTCCAGCTTCTTTCGGTCTGCCGTGCTTTCTGGTTCGATCGCCATCGAGAGCACTGTTTCGGCGAATTTGATGCTGGGCAGTTCGATCGCTTCTTTAGTGTCGCAAACCGTGTCGCCGGTGATGGCGAATCGCGGTCCGATCACGCAGCAGATATCGCCGGCGCCGACGGAATCGACTTGCCCGTCGCGTTCCTTTTTCGAGGCGTGGATTTGCCAAATTTGGGCGACATTCTCCTTTTTGTCTCGGTTGGGGCACTGCACGCGAGAGTTTTGTTTTAGCTCGCCGCTGTAGATCCGGATCCAATAATTGTCGCCCGTTTTCGCGGGCAAAATCTTGAAAACGAGGCCGCAGAATGGCTCTTTCGGGTCTGGGTTTCGGGAGAGTGTTTTGTCGGGTTTCTTTGGGTCGTGGCCTTCGACCGCTGGGCGATCCAGCGGGCTGGGGAGAAAGTTTCCGACGCCGGTCATCAGTGGCTGCACGCCGATTCCGTGGAGAGCGGAGCCGCAGAAGACGGGTTGGATGGTGCGGTCGAGGCAGCCTTTTCGCAGAGCTGCCAGGATCACATCGCGAGGGATTTCCTTGTCTTCCATCGCCAGTGTCATTGCGTCTTCGCTGATCTCGTAGACCGCTTCCAGCATCTGCTCTCGCCAGATCGCGGCGTCGTCGGCCAGTTCCTCCGGTAGATCGGTCTCGGTGACTTGCTTGCCTTCCGTTTCTGGGTCGAATTGCAAGAGTTTCATGTTGACCAGGTCAATCACGCCGCGGAACGGGTTGTCGACGTGCGCGGGGCCTTCACCGACCGGAAGTTCGACCGCGACTGGTCGGCCGCCCAGTCGAGGTCCGATGTCGTTGAAGACGGTCTCGAAGCTTGCGCCTTCGCGATCCATCTTGTTGATGAACACGATACGAGGGACCTCATAGCGATCAGCTTGTCGCCACACGGTTTCGCTTTGGGCCTCGACGCCTTCGCGTGCGGAGAACACCACGACCGCTCCGTCGAGGACTCGGAGGCAGCGTTCGACTTCGGCGGTGAAGTCAACGTGGCCGGGGGTGTCCAGCAGGTTGATGTTGTAGTCGCCCCAGCCGTACTTCACACAGGCGCTGAAGATCGTGATGCCGCGTTCTTGTTCTTCGGGGTCATCGTCGGTGTCGGTGGTGCCGTGGTCGACTCGTCCAACTCGGTGTTTTGCGCCGCTGAGGTAGAGCATTCGCTCGGTGACGGTGGTTTTGCCAGCGTCGATGTGGGCGATGATCCCGATGTTGCGAATCTTGGATATGTCGGCGGCCATGGCGGGTCGGTGCGTTGGGAAGCGTTTTGGGGCGGGTGCGCAAAGAAAAATCGCGATCCGGCAGAACCGAATCGCGACCAATTGTGAACGTTAGAGGGCATCGCGCGTAGCGGCTGAAAATCAATTCAGTCGTTCGCGGCGGATCACCATGCGAAGTGAGCGAATGCCTTGTTGGCGTCAGCCATGCGGTGCGTGTTTTCGCGTTTGGTGTAGGCGGCGCCTTCCTTCTTGAAGCCAGCCAGCAATTCGTCGGCCAGTTTCAAGGCCATTGGGCGGCCCTTTTTGTCGCGAACGGCAGCCAGGATCCAGCGGATCGCGAGACTTTGTTGGCGAGCTTTGTTGACCTGCATTGGGACTTGGTAGCTAGCACCACCGACTCGCTTGCTGCGAACTTCGATGTATGGCTTGATGTTTTCCAAGGCCGCTTCGAAGACTTCGATAGGAGTCTCTTCACCTTCGTGGCGTTTGCCGATCTCTTCCAGGGCATCGTAGAAGACTCGCTGTGCGGTGGTCTTCTTTCCGTCCAGCATCAAGCAGTTGATGAATTTGCTAGCCAGCAACGAGTGGTGCCGCGGGTCGCCGATGAGTTGCGAGCGGCTGGAAGTGATGCGTCCCATGAATGTCTGATCGAGCTACGAAGGGAAGTGAATGATTTGGAAACGACAGATGCCGAGAAGTGAAGGGCTGGGCCTTACTTCTTGGCTCCGTAACGGCTGCGGGATTGCTTGCGGCCGTCAACACCCAATGCGTCGCGTGAACCGCGGACAACTTGGTATCGAACACCGGGCAAATCGCGAACACGACCACCGCGAACGAGTACGATCGAGTGCTCTTGCAGGTTGTGGCCTTCGCCGGGGATGTAAACGGTGACTTCTTTGCCGTTGCTCAATCGAACCCGGGTGATCTTCCGCAAAGCCGAGTTTGGCTTCTTGGGGGTCATGGTCCGGACTTGCAGGCAAACACCCTGTTTTTGAGGGCATTTCTCGAGAACCGGCGACTTGCTCTGGCTCTTTTTCTGCTTCCGGTTTTTACGGACGAGTTGATTGATCGTTGGCATGAAAACAATGCAATTGGACGGTGATGTGTCGCGGCACGCAACTTGGGCCGAGATTTTTGCAAGCGGCGAAGTATGGCGGCTAAGCCATTCCTGTCAAGGCCGAATTGCGGGTGAAATGCATTCGGTTGGCATTCCGGGGCGTTTGCAACCACTCCCCAGTCCCGAGGCCGACGACAAAGTTTCGCGAAATGCGTCGCTTCTGAAAGATCTCTTTTCGTCTGGCTGCGAAATGTTCCCCAGTTTTCTTCGTCGTGGCAATCCGATTTCACATGGAAAGCAGCAAGGTTGCCGGACGATTGCTCTACTGTGGTTCCCTCTTTTTTCTCACTCATCTTGCACCGCGTCGCCGGAATATTCGCCGCGTGAAACAATCTCACGAAACTCATTCGTCTCCTTCGTGGCCGGTTTCGATCGGTACTCCAGTTTGGTCCTGCGATGGTTGGGCTGGCGTGGTCTATCCGTCCAAAACGCCGCGAAAGGACTGGCTTGCGTGGTACACACGGACTTTCAACACCGTCGAGGGAAACAGCACGTTTTATGCGGTTCCCGGTGAGTCCACGTTCCGCGGATGGGCTGAGCAAGCCGCCGACGGGTTCGAGTTTTGCTTCAAATTTCCGAAGCAGGTTTCGCACGACAGCATGCTCCAGCACTGCGACGACGAGGTGCGAGAGTTTCTGGCTCGGTTGCGAGTGATTGCGAAAGCCGACCGTTTGGGCCCGACGTTTTTGCAGCTCGGGCCGAACTTTGGTCCCGATCGATTGCCCGTGCTGGCCCGGTTTCTTCGCCGTTTGCCACGTGAGTTGCCTTGGGCAGTTGAGTTGCGGCATCACGATTGGTTCGACTCCGCGGACAACGAAGCTCGCGTGAACGATCTGCTGCGAGACCTTCAGATCGACAAGGTCACGTTTGATAGCCGCCCTCTGTTTCAATCACCGCCTGAAGATGCGATTGAAGAAAAGTCGCAGGCGAGGAAGCCGCGAACGCCAGTCCGACAAACGGTCACGGCCCAGCGGCCAATATTGCGAATCGTGGGACGCAATCGGGTCGAGCTTGCCGATACATTCTTGGATCAGTGGTTGCCGATCTTGATTGGTTGGCTGGAGACGGGTTTGCGACCGATCGTGTTCACGCACACGCCTGATGATCGCTTGGCACCGCAGTTTGCCGAATTGTTGCTAGCGAAATTGGCCGGTGCCATGCCGGGTGTGGACTTCACCCTGCCTCGCCCTCCACAATCTCCCGAACAATTGTCGTTGCTGGATTGAATCGATCCGTACGACGTCTCCCCAACTGGCTTCTCCCCGCAGGCTTTTCCCATGCAACATTTGGATGTTCGAATTCACGACAATGTGGCAACTATCTTGATTGACCGGCCGGAAAAGCATGGTGCTCTCAGTCCCGGATTGTTGTTTGATCTCAACGAAGCTCTCGGCGATGTGCACCAAGAAAAACGAGCACGGGCGGTCGTTCTGTCATCGCGAGGCGATCATTTTTGCTCGGGAGTCGACCTGCAAGTTTTTCAGCAGATCGCAGATTTGCCTGAATCGGAACGGATGCAGCAATGGTTCGAATATTGGCGAGCGGTTTCGGAAACCTGCGAGAAGATGCTGCGATTCCCCAAGCCGATCATCGCCGCCGTCGATGGATCGGCGATCGGAGCCGGTTTCGCTTTGATGCTGGCGTCGGATTTGTGCGTGGCCAGCAAACGAGCGACCTTTGCCGCCGATGCGGCGCGTCGTGGTTTGGTCGGAGGCGTGACGACCGCGTTGCTTTCATTTCGGATTGGTGCGGCCTCGGCTGCCAGGCTGACTTTGGCGGGAGAGACCATCGACGCGGATGAGGCCCAGCGTTTGAACCTGCTGTGCCAATCGCCGGTGACTTCCGACCAAGTTTGGGTGGTGGCAAGCGAATGGGCGGCTCGGTGCAGTGAAGGTCCCGCCGAAGCGGTGCAAGCGTCCAAACGATTGCTGAACGAAAGCGTCGGCGAAGCGTTGCTGACTCAGATTTCAGCAGCGGCGGCCGACAGTGCCTCGGCTTGCACGACCGAATCGGCCGCCGAGGGTGTTTCCGCGTTCCTTGAAAAACGCAAGCCGAGCTGGCCGTAGCTGATGTCTTTCGAAGCGTACGCTGGGCTTCCAAGCCCGGCGAAATCGTCTCTTCCGTCGGGCTTGGAAGCCTTTTTATACCCCACATCTCGAAACACCAAAGATTAGTGTCCGATCAGAGTGGATTAGTGTTCCACCAGAGCGGTCAAGGGAACACTAATCGCCGCTAATCAAACACTAATGATTCCTCGGCAAGGGATGTTTGGTCTTAAACCGCTTGTATTCCCAACGCAAGCGGCTCTCAAAAGATGTGGGGTACAAAAAGGCTTGGAAGCCCAACGTACAAATTCAGCGTGCAAGCTACGAACGTTTGCGGTAGCAGACTCGGTAGACCGGGATGCCCATCTTGCGGCTGCGGCGTTCAAAGTGGGTGTGGAAGTCCAAGTCATGCGTGGATTCTCGCTGCGTTTCCGGCAATGGCACACCCAGTTCCGGTGCGATTTCCGCGATCAATTCCACGGTCAGTTCAAAGTAATCCAGCACATCGGTCCAGAAGTGCAATCGCCCGCCGACGCGAAGGCAGCGGCTGAAGTTGAGAATGTTGTCATGGCTGAGAACGCGGCGTTTGCGATGTCGTTTTTTCCACCAGGGATCCGGGAAATAGACGTGCACTCCATCGAGTGATCCATCTTCGATTCGTTTGCCTTCGTCGGTGACCGCGAACAGCGGCGTTGCGTCGCCCGCCAGCATTTTCGCGTTGGCTCGTTCGCGTTTGGCCAGTCTCGCGGCAGCGTGAGCGGCGTATTTGCGAGCGATTTCGATCCCGAAGTAATTGTGTTCGGGGCGACGATCGGATTCGGTTTGAATGAACAAACCCTTGCCGCTGCCGACCTCAATTTCTAGCGGCTGGTCGTTGCCGAACAGCGTTTGGCTGTTGATTGTCGCCGGTAAATCCTCGGGCGTTTTCAGCCAAGAATCCAGGTCCAATGCGGGGTTGGGTTTTCGGAGGGCGGCGCGAGGCATGCAAAGAAGCTGTTGAGGGAAAGGCGAAAGACGGTGTGCCGTCATCGTAACGCGACGCAAAATCTCTACAATCTTCCCTTCCCGCTTTCTGCCGACTCGATTTGCCCCACCCCCTTTCGGATTCCAAGCCCGCATGGCTGCGACAACTAACAATTTTGACGGCCTTCGCGTGGCCGCTCTCGAGAGCCGACGGGCCGACGACATGACGCGGCTGATCTGCAAATTCGGTGGCGAAGCTTTCGTCAGCCCTTCGATGCGCGAAGTTCCGATTGAGCCCAACCGGGCGGCAATTGACTTCGCCTATCGCATCATCACCGGTGACATCGGCATCGTGATCCTGATGACCGGCGTTGGGTTTCGGTATCTGCTGAAAGCCACCGAGAAGCATGTCGAACAGCAACGACTGCTCGATGCTCTCAGCGATATCACGACGATCTGTCGCGGTCCGAAACCGGTGGCGGTGATGCGTGAGTTTGGGCTGAAGCCGACTCACCGTGTGCCCGAACCAAACACATGGCGTGAGTTGTTGCAAACGATCGACGCAGGGATTCCCGTTGCGAACCAAACGATCGGCATTCAGGAGTACGGCGTCAGCAACAAACAACTCATCGCCGGTTTGGAAGCTCGCGGTGCAATCGCCGAATCAGTCAAAGTCTACGGCTGGGAATTCCCCGAAGACACTCAGCCGCTGAAGGCGAACACGCTGGCGCTGGCCGAAGGCGAACGAGACATCTTGCTGGTCACCAGTGCTCATCAAGTAGTCAACATGCTCCGCATGGCCGAGGAGCTTGGTGTCAGCGATTCTCTTCGCGATGGATTGTCCAAGACCGCGATCGTGTCGATCGGACCAACGACCAGCGACATGTTGCGAGAACATGATCTGGCCATCGCGATGGAGCCATCGCATCCCAAAATGGGGCACCTCGTCAGCGAGTCAGCTCGTGATGCCAAACGTTTGGTCGACGAAGTCCGTTCCAAATCGCCCACTTCTGGATCGTCTGCCTCTGTCACGGTGCGGGCGGATGATTCCAATCTCATTTCTGCTAGCAAGACACCCATGCCCGCCATCGACGATCACCCCTCTCAATCTAGTTTGTTCATGCGTGCTTGTCGCGGTGAGCCCACGCCCCGCACACCGGTTTGGATGATGCGGCAGGCCGGTCGCTACATGCAGGAGTACCGCGAAGTTCGTTCGCAGCAAACGTTTTTGGAACTCTGCGCCAATCCCAAGTTGTGCAGCGAAGTGATGTGCACCGCGGTCGAAAAGCTGGATGTCGACGCGGCGATCATCTTTTCGGACTTGTTGCCGATTTTGGTCCCAATGGGATTCGATTTGGAGTTCGTCAAAGGTGACGGCCCAGTCATCCACAACCCGGTTCGTTCGGCGGCGGACGTGGATCGAGTCAAAGGCCTCGACAACCCGCAGGACCTTGGCTTCGTCTATGAGACGGTCAAGCAAACGCGAGCGGACCTGCCCGAAGGCATCCCGTTGATCGGATTCGCCGGGGCTCCGTTCACGCTGGCCAGCTACGCGATCGAAGGCGGTGGCAGCCGGCAATACAGCAGCACGAAAGCGTTGATGCGTGCTGCCGATGGTGGCTGGGCCGCGCTGATGGATCGTTTGACTGACGCGATCATCGTCTATCTGAATGAGCAGATCTCCGCGGGAGCCCAGTGTGTGCAATTGTTTGATAGTTGGGCTGGTTGTTTGTCGCCAGGCGACTACCGCGAATTCGTGTTGCCATGGATGAAACGCATCTTGGAAGGCGTGACTCCCGGCGTGCCGTTGATCAATTTTGCAACCGGCAATCCGGAGTTGCTTCCTTTGCTGCGTGGCGATCGCCGCACAGTGGTGGGCGTGGATTGGCGGATCGAACTGGACGTGGCTTGGAAACGCGTCGGGCACGACATCTCCGTTCAAGGCAACTTGGACCCGTCGGTGTTGCTGACCGATGCCAAGACCATCCGCGCGGCTGTGCAAGATGTTTTGGACAAGGCTGGCGGGCGACCCGGACACATCTTCAATCTCGGTCATGGCGTGCTGCAAGAAACTCCGGTCGAAAATGCCATTGAGTTGGTCAAAGCCGTGAAAGAACTTTCGGTGCGAGATGATTTCTCTGCCGAGGATGGTGGAACGGATTCGTGAGCGAACCGTCTCGTGTTGTTTGCCCGTTGTGCCCGCTGCATTGCGACGATGTCGTGGTGAACATGGACGGATCGGTTCAAGCAAACGGGTGCGAGATCGTTGAGTCCACCGGTTCGTTGATGAACCGAGTGGCTCGCGCGGACAAGGCGACGTTGGCCCAAATCGCTGCGGGCGAACAACCCATACGCGTGATCACTTCGGGTGTGGATCTGGTCGCAGCCCGACAATTGGTCCAGTGGCAATCCGACGGTGCGATCGAAGTCGAAATCGAAACGGATCCTTCGGTCCAGGCCATCGGAACGGTCACACGTCGAGATGGAATTGTTGCGGCGACGCTGTCCGAAGTCGTCACGCATGCCGATTTGGTTTGGTTGATCGGCGAAGTCGATCCGGCTTGGCCTCGTTTGGAAGAGAAGCTGCGTCTGGAGTCCGCGGGTTCCAGTGCATCGGTTGGCAAGCGACAGGTGAAGCGTTGGGAACGATGGACCGCCGATTTCGCTGGCCGGATGCATCACGCGATCGAGCACCCGGAGGCGAACGAAGAAGGTTCCGAGTTTCAAACGCGGGCCAACCATTTTCGTGATAGCCAGTACGCGGCGATCGTGATCGGCCCCGGAGCGTTTGATACGGACGAAGCGGAGATGACCGCCGCGATGGTGGCGCGAATCACTCGCCGCCGCAACGAGTCGGCTCGGTGTGTTTGCGTGACCTTGGACCCCGCCGCGACGCTGCGAAGCGTTCATGCATGGCGGACCAATGAATCGCTTTCGCCGATGATGTCTGATTCAGAGGTCGATTCCACTCCTGTGATTCGGTTGGTGGGGATTGGCCATCGAACGTCCGGCGATCGTTCGGTCGATCTTCAAATTGGCGGGCATGACCCTGGGGTGGAACTTGTCAAAGCGTTCTTGCCCGCGAGTCCCTGGACAAACTCCATGGTCATCCGAGGCGACGGATCCGTGACCCTGCCACTCCACGTCCCGGACGCATTGCCAGTCGAGTCGCCCACCGCCATCGAGCAACTCAAAATGGTGCTCACAGAGTAAAGTCGGGTGATTTGATAGATTGACGTGGAGGCTTCGAACCGAAGGCCTGCAAGCGAACGCTTGAGGTTCGAGGGCCAGGGGATTCTTACAATCCGCAGTTCCAGGTGGGGTTCATGTTCAGACAAGAAGGCTACGACCTGATGGGGGCCGCGTTCGAGGTCTACAACCAACTTGGCTATGGAATGGCTGAGGAAATTTATCAGTCAGCTTTGGAAGTCGAGCTCGGGTTGAGAGGGATCGCATTTGTCGCCCAATCTGAATTGAGTGTCTACTTCAAGGAGCATCTTTTGACTCCGAAGTATCGACCAGACTTGCTAGTTTTCGGTGAAATCGTAGTCGAACTGAAGGCTTTGAAAGAACTTTGCTCGGATCATGAAGCTCAGTTGTTCAATTACATGCGAATCGCCCGCAAGCGAGTTGGTTACCTCATTAACTTTGGAAAGAAGGGTGATTTGGAATGGAAGCGATTCGTGGTCGATGATTTGCATTCCCAACGAAGTCATTGAGGTGATGGACGCCGGGGGGGAACACTAATCTTCTCTCATCGCACACTAATGGTTGTGAATTGGGGCGGATTGCCCCGGAGATTAGTGTGCGATTAGCGTCGATTAGTGTTCTTCAAATTCGTCCGGCAGGCAATCTGCAGCGAGATCGTAGGTCGCTAGGCGAGGCAGTTTGCGTTTTGTACTTCGCGACAACTCTTTGTGTTGGATTCCGTGTTGCAGAGATGGTGGAGGCGGGGGAACACTAATCTTCTCTGATCGCACACTAATCGCACACTAATCGTTGTGAGCTGGAGAGTGATTGCCTCGAAGATTAGTGTACGATTAGCGCCGATTAGTGTTCCTGAAACAGTCTTCGTCGGGGAGATCCAGACTGACGCCGTCACTCGCTTTCGAATCGCTGTTTGAGGTCGTTTAGCATGGCGTTCCAGATGTCTTTGTTGCCTTCGGTTGATTGTTGGTACATCGACAGATTGGGCAATGACTTGACCAGACGCTCGAGTCGATCGTGGGCCTGTTCGGGCTGTTCGACGTGAGTGGTGTAGACGGATGCCAGACCCTCTTTGAGACGCTGGCCAAAATAGGTCAACGGATGAAGCCATTCGGCGTTCTGGCTGGCTTGGTATTGGCGATCCATTTCTTGGAAGCTTCGGTCGAGATGAAAGGCGATCAGGGAAGGAGCCTCCGGATCGATCGTCGCCAAGGCTTGGACCAAGTCGTTGAGGGACGAACCGTCCATCGAGTACCAGTTGAAGCGCGGATGGGCCAGCGTCTCCGCTGCGAACTGGATAGGCAAATCGAGTCGACCTTCCCTTCGCATTTCGATTGCCGAAAGGAAGAGCTCTCGTGACAAAAGCCAGTCAGGGTCGGTGGGGGTGGTAATCATTTGAGGTCCACCACCAAATCCACCCGAAGAAAAACCGTAGGGTGCATTGGGATCGCTGTAATCCCACTTGGTCTGCTCTGTCTCGGGATCGATCTCACGATGTTCGTAGTCAGCTACCGCCTCATCAACCTGCTCTTGGACGTAATCGGCGATCCAGCTCGGAGGAGAGATCTTTGGGCCAGACATCTCGATGATTCGAACGGCAGTTACCCAAGCGGTTTCACGAGACGAAACTGCTTCTCTTGCAGGAGTCATAGCATATCGATCCTTCGCGGTGGCGTCAGCGGCGAGTGGCTTGAGTTCACCGGATGCGATTCCAATCTGTTTGAGAAGGGTTTCGATGGTTACTCTCCCTTCAGGTGTCAGTGCTTCAGTTGCAAACGAGGCCTTTGCTGTCTCCAATCTTCCTTCGTAGACGGCATTCACATGGACCCCCGTAACGAAGTGATTCAGCAGCAAAATAGCCGTGATCTGGGCCCTCTCATTGCCATCCGCCAGCGTTTCCCCGAGTGGTCGAAGTCCAGGGGTTGGAAGGTAGTTGTCAAAGGTTTGCGTCAGATAGCCCATGAACCGTTGGTTCGGAGAGCTTTGTCCCCCAAAGCCGCCTCCATTTTGGTCGGGAGTGTCATCGATGATTTGAGTCCCGTACTCATTCGCCAATTCCAACGTGATTCGAGCGGCTTCTTCGCGTTTGGGCGTGTTGCGAGACAGCAACTCAACCGCTCGCATGGCTTGGCCGATGCGTTCGATCTGTTGTTCGCGACGGAAGACTCCCAGCCAATAATCGAGATTTTCGCCTAGATAAATCTTCTCGCTGTCAGGTGATTCGATATCTGCGGTCAGCGATTTCTCGGTGGAAGGTGATACGGTTTCTTCCGTTGAATCTTGGACGTTCTTTTCAACCGCAACCTGCGTGTCTTTCCCGTCTGTGGTCACCGTCACCAGACCCTTGTCGGTTTTGATTTGAATCACGACCGTTGCCAGCAAGATAGCTGCCGCGAACCATCCCAACGGCCCCAGCCATGCGGTCCAGGTGTGTTTGCCGTTGCCCGGTGGCGGCGAAGCGGGATTCGTTGCCAGCGGGAGCGATGGTGTGATCGGTGCATCGGATGCAGGTGTCGATTCCGCTCGCTTGAGCAACGCTTTTAAGTTGGCTTCGCCGGACCAGGTCGCAAGTCGCTCGGCAACGATTGATCCGCTGGGACGCTGGTCGGGTTGCCGGTGCATCATCTGACCGACGAACGATTCGAGTTCCGATTTGACCGACGATTCCAAACGGCTCAGTGGAAGCGGAGTCGATCGATTGGACTCGCTCGTGATCGCCAACACTCGTGCTGCCAGGCCGCCTTCGTTTGCTTGCGGCCAACGGCCTGAGATCAGACGGTACAGGGTCGCACCAAGCGAATAGATGTCAGACACTGGTTGGACTTTTCGACTGTCGAGCAATTGTTCGGGCGACATCGCGGGCAAGGTGCCCATCAGGTGTCCCACTGTGGTCAGTCGGTCGTCGGTGGCAAGCGGATCGTCGCCCGCCAGTACCAAACCCAGGTCCAAAAGTTTGACGGTTCCGTCTCGCGTGAGCATCAAATTGGATGGCTTCACATCGCGGTGGATCAAACCCGTCTCATGCACGTGCATCAGTGCCACGGCGGACTGGCGAGCGATCTCGCAGGCGTCCGCGACCGGCAATGATCCCAGTCGATGAGCGATCTTGCCGACGTCCATTCCGTCCAAGTATTCCATCACCAAGTAGTGCCAGTCGGAGTGTGTTCCCGCATCGGTGGCACGGACGATTCCAGGATGTTCCAACGCCGCGATGGTTGTCATTTCTCGATCGAAACGATCCAGCCAACCGGGTTCCATCACTCGGTGAGGGGGCAGCAACTTGATCGCGCATTGCCGTTTCAGTCGGTTGTGACGAGCCAAGCACACCATCCCCATTCCGCCCTGCCCGAGTTGCCCGAGGATCTCGTACGGACCGATTTGGTCGATCGGGAGATCAGCGGAGGTGTGGGCAACCTTGGCGCCTGCGGTCATCAATTGAGCGACCGCGAATTGGCAGGCGGACTCAGCCAGCACGGAATCTTCCTCTGAGTCCGCATTGGCAATTGGAGACAACGCGTCCCACTTTTCCGGGATGCGTGACTGGCATTGCTCGCACTGATCAACATGCTTGGATGCTGAATCGAACTCGTTACTGGAGAGTTGTCCGTCGAGCAAGCGGTTCAATTCTTCGACACTCAGGCAATCGGTGCTGGTGGCAATCATGACGGGCTTTCGGTGCGAGGGATCGATTGGTTGACCACACAACGCTTGGATTGGGCGGCGATTGGACACCTCAGCGATGAAAATCCTCCAATTCTTTTCGCAATCGTTGCAGCACCCGGGCGCGAGCCTTGTAGACCGTCCAGCGACTGACGTTCAGGTCGTCTGCCACCGTTGCGGGATCGCAGCCTTCGACGGCGGTCCGCCAAAACATCTGCCAGGTTTTGGGATCGGTCGATTGCCTCAGGACTTGCAGCATGCGGTTCTGAATCGACTGCACATCATCGGCGAGTTCGCTGGGCGGATCAGAGCTTTCTCGCTCGGCCCATTGCAACGCTTCGCCGTCGAGGACGAGCGGAGACCGTTGGTCGGCACGTTGGCGATCGCGAAGTTTGTTGCGAGCGATCGTCCACAGCCATCCGCGAAAAGTGGCGCCCGTTTGGTCCAGGTTGAACCGCGGGAGAGCCTTGGCGACCGCGAGAAACGTTTCTTGCATCACGTCCGCAGCGTCGGCCGACTGGGCCCCGCATCGGCGGATCCATCGGTAGACGATCGGTCCGTAGACCTGGACCAACATCTGCCAGCCCTCATCGTCGCCGTACCGGGCCCGTTCGAGCAAGGATGGATGAGTCGATGGTTCCTCGACGGCGCCGGGGTTCATGAGGTGGCCTGATGCATGGGGCGAACGAGTTTGCGAGAGCCGAATCGGCATCCCGCAAGCGTTCCTCCCAAGATAGCAGCCTGGTCACTCTGCAAGTGGTGGAAGCCTTCTCACCCTCCGCAACCACCACAGCCTCCGCACCCGCCTCCACAGCCCGCATCGCCCCCGCCACCGCTGAAGTCGAAACTGCTGCTGCCGTCTCCGCTGCTCCAATCAATCCATCCGTTCGAGTTCGATGCTTTTTGGGCAGCCTGGATTTCTTCCCCGTACAACATGTCGTTGGCGAAAAGTTCCGAGGCATCGGTGAGCACGTAGGCGGCCACTGCGGGACCCCAACACGCCAGACAGGGCAACTCATCTAAGTCGCCGCCGTCGGTTTGGTGAGCGGACCTCAACCCCGTTTCAGGATAGCTTCGCTGCGATCGTTCTTGGACCGATTTGCCCAAGGAAGTCAGCCGCTCGCGACCCGCCATGTGAAACGCGACCACGAACCCGACGGTCGCGATGACCATTTCCAAAACGAGAAACCCAATCGGGCGATCGTTTTGGATTCCCTGCATGCACCTGAGTCCACCAACGACCAGCAAGATGCCCGCCAGCCCCAACGCACCCACGTGAAAACGCTTGCGTTGTTCGGATGATCTCAGCAACCCCGATTCACGCATCTGTGATTCAGCGTTGGTCGCGGTCGAGTGGATTGCCACCAGCAATCGTTGGAAGGATTGTGGAGCGTTGCTGGACGCCAGGTAGTCAGTGGTCACCTTCATTGCACCGGCAGCAACCGGATCATCGTCATGCTGGGCCTGCAATGCACCACGATCAAGGATCGTGAATCCGTGTTGATCGCACTGGACGATGCCTCGCTTTTGCAACGCTACCAAGGTTGTTTGCAGCAATCGTTTCTTGCCTCCTGCCAGGATCGACAGTTGTCCCCAGCCAACTTTGGGAAGAGCGGAAGGATTGGATGACCAACCGTTGCTGATGTGAAACCAAACCAACAGGTAGGCAAAGCCGACGACGATTGCCGCTCCGTACAACGCAAGGAAGGTGGGACCATCCAGGTTGAATGGGAACAACGCCGCGAAAGGTGTCGCTGCCAATCCCGCGATCGCGAGGTGCGACCCTTGCAATGACTTGCCGGTCAAGTTCGGCTTTGGAATCAGCCAGAACTTGCGTCGATCAATGCGAAGCGACGCGATCGATTGAGCGAATCGTTCTTCCGTCGGCGGCCAAATTTCCACCGGGGCTTTGCCAAATGCCCGCTCATAAGATGCGAGAGTTTGTTCGTATTGGTCTTGGTATCGAACTCGTTCTTGGGAGCCACCTTTGGTCGGTCCGTGGTGAAGCGGTGATGGCAGGATTTTTTGGCACAAGTCCACCCAATAGTTCTCGGTGTAGACCAAGTGTTGATGCCAAACTTGATCGACCGCGTCCGATGGAGTCACACTGTGACCCGCGGTGGCTGCCAGATACAGAAACCTTCGGTACTCGTCGATGCAGTGACGGGCGTGTTGGATGCTCCAATCGTTTTCCCGGGCCAATCGTTGCGAAAACGAGAGACCGCGAGTGGGCGGATCTGCGGTCCAATCCGCTGATTCGCCTCCAATCGGAAAATGAAGAATTTTCTGCCACAACGCGTCATTCGTGACGTTTTCATGCATTGTTTTCATCATTGAGTTCCTCCAACACAGAAGGGCACGTACCCAAACCAAACGAGGCGCTGCCGAACCGATTTTTGCAGATTGGGAATGCACGGTGAACGCTCACCGATATGGGAAACACCGGCTAAGATGTCCGCAAAAGGATTGCGATTGACAGGTGTTTTTGGTGCCGGTCGCAAGTTGCCCCGCCGAATCGAGGAAGTCTCATGTTTGCCTGGAAAGATCCATTCTTTCGCCGATTGTTCGTCGCTTGGTTGCTTTGTTCGCTCATGACAACGTCAGCGTGGACGCAGTCGCCAAGCGGGAATCCGCCAGTTGAAATGGACTCAACCGCCACGGTTGCGTTGACCCCTGATATGGCGGATCAGTGGGCGAATTTGGTACTGCATGGTGTCGACACGGAGTTTCCAAACAAACTGTCGCTGGTCTATTCCAATCCTGATCAAATCGGCACGCCCCAAGAACACTTCCCGGCGTTCTATGGATGCTTTGATTGGCACAGCAGTGTGCACGGTCACTGGGTGTTGGTGCGTTTGCTGAAGCAATCTCCTGAGATGCCCGCGGCCACCAAAATTCGCGAAACGTTGTCTCGGCATTTGACGGCTGAGAACTTGAAACGCGAAGCGGAATTCTTTGCTCGCGATGAGAACAAGTCTTTCGAACGCATGTATGGCTGGGCTTGGTTTCTGCGTTTGGCGATGGAGTTGGATTCGTTCGACGATGACGATGCCGTTCAGTGGCGCGGAGCTCTTGAGCCACTCGAACAGTTGTTGGTTGAGCGGATCACGGCTTACCTGCCGCTGTTGACGTTCCCGATTCGAACAGGCCAGCATCCCGACACCGGGTTTGCGTTGGGGCAAGTGTTGGACTACGCGAGGTCTCGTGACCTGGGTGAGTTGGAACAGTTGGTGATCTCGCGGGCTCGCGAGTTCTATTTGACCGACATCGATTACCCGGTTCAGTACGAACCGTCCGGTCACGACTTCTTCTCGTCGGCGTGGAACGAGGCGGACTTGATGCGGCGAGTGCTAACGCCGGAGGAGTTTTCAGCGTGGCTGGACAAATTTGTTCCGAAGCTGAAGCAGCAACTCACCGATGGGACGATCTCACCGGTCAGCGTCAGCGATGTCACCGACGGCAAACTGGTTCACCTCGCCGGACTGAACCTCAATCGAGCCTGGTGTCTGCAATCAGTCGCGAATCATTTGCCGGAGCAGCATCCTTTGGTAGCCGCCATTCGAACCAACGCGAGAGAACATTTGGTCGCGGGATTGGCTTACATCAACAGCGGTCACTACGAAGGTGACCATTGGCTGGCCACGTTTGGACTGTATGCGATCAGCGGCGTCGGAATGTGAGTCACTGTGAACGCCTCCCTTTTCACTGCTATCACTCAAGTGCGAACCGATGAAAACGATCTCCAAATCCAATCGTCGATGGTGGCGACCGTTGGTTTCAATCGGCTGTGGTCTGCTGTGCTCGCTGTTCTTTTTGACGGCGATGATTTGGGGTGGGCAAACTGCGTTTGAGTTTTCTCGGATGGTTAGTGACGCGGCGATGCTGCGAGAAGGCGGACCACGGTTGGGGGCACGAGAGCTTTCAGGCAAGGTTGTCTTGGTGTCTTTCGGAGAAGCCAGCGCGGAACGGATGGGGAAGAAACCCGATATCGAAACGGATCGGAAGCTTTACCAACAACTGATCGATGCCGATGCAAAAGTGGTTGCCGATTTACGCAATCTCGTTTGCACCGATCCGGCGGACTTCGAAGCGAACGTTCGGCCGACGTTGGACTTGATTCAAGAAGTCGCCCCCAACGGCAACTTGGCCAGAGATGTGTTTCTGACCTTGGATGTCGATTACGAAGTTGTTGGCAGCTATCGCGACTGTATCGTGCACCACGGAATGAGTTTTCGTTCCCCGACGATGGTGAATCGACATTCGAGAATCTTTCCGATTGCCATGCATGATTACTTCGCACTTCGCGAAACGTTTCCGTTTTGGGTAGTGCAACGGCTGACGGACCAACCGAACGGCGGCGAAGTAGGGTTCTACCAACGGCTCGATCGAGCAGGCTTGATTCAGCAGTGGATGGACTTTTTTCCCGAGATGGAAAACTTGTTGCAGCTCTCCAGCGGAGAGGAAGCAATCACTCCCAATCCAATCCAATCGGACTACCAAGTTGGAGATCAGGAAGTCAGCTGGATTGGTTTTGGAAGTGAATTTCCAACGGTGTCACCGGCGGGCGTTTGGGTGGACTACGGGTTCAATCCAGGCGAACTGACCCGGTTGGAATACGGCGATTTGGCCGATGGTGATTTCGATCCCGAGTTGGTTCGTGGCAAGGCGGTTCTGATCGACATGGAGTTGTCTTTTGTACCCGCGTCGGACCGATACGACATCCCGATTCGCGACCGGCAAGCCGACGCACTCGAGGTCACCGGTGTCGCGATCGAGACGTTGTTGAACGGAGTCACGATGCGTTTGGCGGCTTGGTACGTGTCACCCGCTTTGTTGTTCGGGTTTAGTATTTTCGCTTGCGTGATCGCGGCCAGTTTTCGGGCTCGTTGGGCGCTGCTCGGCGTTGGGGTGCTGCTGCTCGCGTACCTTGCAATCTGCACGTTCGCCTTTCGCGGCGGATGGTTTCTCGACATGGCCTTCACGCCAGTTTCGATTTTGGTGGCGGGAGTGCTGGGTGTTGGCATTCGATACTTCGAAGAGATCCGATGGCGGCAACGAATCACTGATTTGTTTGGTCGTTATGTGCCGCGGGCGGTTGTCAACCAATTGGTGCAACAATCCGAGTTGCAAGCAATCGTTGTGGGTGGTGTGACTCGTGAGGTGACCGTGATGTTCGCCGACATTCGCGGCTTCACCCAGTTCTCGGAGCGACTGCAACCGGAGGATGTGTTGGAAGAACTCAATGGCCTACTGGAAGTCATGGTTCGGTGCACGTTCGAAGAAGAAGGCACGGTCGACAAGTTCATCGGCGACGCAATTTTGGTGTTGTTCAACGCACCACTGGACCAGACCGATCACGCGGAACGAGCGTGTCGCGTTGCCTGGCGAATCCAGGAGGCACTACGATCGCACGAGAGCGGATTGTCGATCGGCATCGGAATCCATACCGGCAAAGCCGTCGTCGGCAACGTGGGAACGCCTCAGCGAATGGAGTACACCGCGATTGGGAACACAGTGAACGTCGCTTCGCGGTTGTGCGATCGAGCCTTGGCGGGCGAAATCGTGGTTTCCGGCGAAGTCTCGCAACAACTCAGTGATTCGTTTGTGCTGGAAGCGAATGAGCCAATGCAAGTCAAAGGAATCGCCGAGTCATTGGCAACCTCACGATTGGTTGGCTTCGAAAGCGTGGCTAACGAATGAGAATTCGATAGCTGCACGCAAACAGCAGCAGCCCTGCGACCGCGAGGTCCATTCGCGAAATTTGGTGGCTGGTTCCCTTGAGTCGCAACCAGTCGAGGAGACGACCGGTTGGGCATCCTAGTCGGCAGTAGGCCATCGGAACAAAGCAGGCGATTGCCAGCGTGCTGATCGTCCAGGCGATCGCTGACCACGATGCCAAGTGCCAAAGGTAGCCGTGAAATGGCTCGACAAAGGAGACATCGGTGGCGGGACGAGTGAGCAAAGTGAGATAGACCAACAGCAGAGTTACCGCAGGCAAGAATCCCAACGGCTTGGACAGCCACGACGGGAGGTTCCACTTGCGACGTGAGTTGCTTTTGGGGCGGACCAATTGTTGGGCCGCACCGTGAGGACAAAGGTGGTTGCAGTACGGATTGCCCCGCCGCGTTGGCGGGATCGCCACGGCGACGATCGCGAGAACGACCAAACCCAAGGCGAGTTGCCAGGTGACTCCCGAGGTTGCCCAGCCGGCCAGCAGGGCGAGCGACAAAAGATTGCCAGCGTACAGACCGAGGACCATCCAGACGGCGAAAAGCCACAAGCGACGTAGCCATGTTTGCCGCATCGCTCCGAAGCGAATGAGCAGCGGCAACAGGACCAACGCGACGAGCGTGGCGATGTCAGCGTCGGACAGACGAGTCGTTTGGATGGATTCTTGGAGGGCATGCAGTTGCTTTTGAAAAGGCGTTTGCCCGAGCGTTTTCCATTCCTCATCCGCCAGCAATTCGGTCGCGAATCTTGGCAAGGTGTAGGCGACGGCCATGCTGGTCATGGTGGCTCCGGAGACGCCTTCGACCTCTTCGGCGGGAGGATCGAAAGCGGCGAGTTCTTCCAGCGTCAGGCCTTCGAATCGTTTCCAAAACGAACGTTCTTGGCGGACGTAATCGACGTAGGGTTCGTTGTCGAAGGAGTGCCGGATCTTGGGCCGCAAGAGTCGATGTTCCATGTCCAAACCGATCAACACGCTGGTCGGACCTTGGTAACCGATTTCGTCATCGACCAACGCGCCGGTTCGAATCAGGTATCCAAGCTTCGTTCCGCTTTCGTCCTTCACCACGGCCATGCGATCGCCCTGGATTTGGGAGGCAGTGGGAAAGAAGGTTTGGGCCTCGGCCAGTGTCAGAGGTTCTGGGAAGACGAGCGAACCAGTCGCGACGCCCAGTCGGCTGAGGATGCCACCTGCCATCGCCAAACTGGTCAGCGTTGCACCGGAGACGCCATCGATCTCGGGTACGCTTCCGTCTGCGAGTTTGCCGCCCCAGGTCAGGCCTTGGAATTGCTTCAAGAACTCGGGAGAGTTTTTGACGGCGTCGACATGCTCATCGGTGTCATGGCTTTGCAGGACGGCAATCGAGCGAACAAAGTTTTGCTGGTCGAAGAGCAACAACGCTTCTGTTGGTCCTCGGTAGCCGACCGATGCGTTGGCTTCGGGCAAGGTCCTGGCGACCGAACCAAGCGGGATTCGATCGGCATCCAAGATTGCCCAGCGACCGCGCTGGTCCGTCGTGTCGGCGATGGTGCGAGTGGCGGGTTCCAGACGTTGGATTTGATCCAGCGATGGTTGAGACGCCACTTCGATCCGTTGATGCGGCGACGGTAGGCAGGCCAGCAACCCGATCAGCATTCCAATCCGGATCGCATGCACCGCGCGTCCTCGCCAAGCGGTCCGCTGCCCGGGCGTGGTTCGTTCGTGAGAGCCGTCTGCGATGGGCAGGCTTCGCCCGGAGTGTTCGAGTGTTGAGGGGGCAGCGATTTTGATGTCCGCTAATTTCTGGCTTGAATCAACAAGTCACGTTTTCTCAAGTTGGTTTTGGGAAGTGCCGTTCGCGTGAGGGACTATACGACAAAACATGTGTCTTGAACGCAGCGGGCCCCCTCACCCGGATCTCGCTGGACGCTCGGTCCGACCTCTCCCCCAACTTCGTCGGGGGAGAGGTGACAGGCGAGGAATCGGAAACGCAGTAAAAGCGTAACGCTGCGTCGGTATCGAGTTTGATCAGCCTCGGTTCGGCTCAAGGTTGTTTGACCCATCCGATCGCGTCGAGGTGCACGGTGCCGCCCGAGTCTTTGGCGGAAAAGTCAACGGTCACTTCGGCTCCCGCGGGCAAGAAGTACTTGCCGGCCGGAATCGCACCGCCTTGCGTGTCGCGTTGGTTGATCCGAACGGTTTTCGGTTCTTGTCCGGGCGCGGTCACGGTGATGGCTAGCTTCGTGGCACGATTTTCATGAGGGGCACTGTAGATCTGCAACTCGTACTGACCGGCTTCCTTCAACTTGGTTTGGAAGGTGGCGGTCGCTTCGGAGTTGGCCGATGCGTAGCGGTATTCCCAGCCGACGTAGCCCTTGAGACCTTGTCCCTTGGCCCATTTGCCTGTCGTCTTGGCTTGTCGATCATCGATCACGATGCCGGGCAATTTATCGGGATCCAAGCCTGACATGGGGCCGTACGGGCCGGCTTTTTCCATCGCGTCATCCGGGATCACGATCGTCGCGGAAGGCGTGCTTCGGCGAGCCTTGCCAGGCAGTTCGAGCAGTTCCAGCAGGTCGTCCAAGTGTTCTTCGTAGATGTCGCGAGGAGTGCAATCGTTCAGCGTGCAAAGAGAGGCGGCTTTGCCAACGACCTCGCCCATCATGCCGCACGTCTTCATCACGCGGACGGTGCCGAGGGCTTCGTGGGTGACGCTGATGCAGCGACCGGCCATGAACAAGTTGTCGACGTTGCGGCTGTAAAAGCAGCGATACGGAACGGGGTATCCGTAAGAACGATCCACGCGGCGGTCGTGCACTGCGATGCTGATGAACGGGTTTTCGGGGAACTTGGTGGCGTATTCCTTTTTGGGGTAGTGCAAGTCGATCGACCAAGTGCTGGGGACGCAGCCATCCGGGAAGTCTCGCTTGCTGACGACGTCTTCTTGGTTCAAGACCACGTCGCCAAGCAGTCGGCGACTTTCTCGAGGGCCACCGATGTAAGCCACCCAGGTCAATTGAGCGTTGGGGTGTTCGGCGGCACCGTCACCATTCTTCATCGCGTTGAACGCGCCGTAGACGGCTCGCAGGTTCCAGTCGCGGATCGCTTCGGCGTCGCCGAGTGGATCGATGTCAAAACCACTTTCCCAGAACCATTGACCATGATGATCACGTGGGTACGGGAAGTCGTCCATGTTCAGTGGCAACGCCCAAGGCGTGGCGGGGAATTCAGGAGCCTGCTGGACTTCGTCCCAACGCCACATGTTGCTCATGCCCATGCGGCCTTTGTCGGTGATGTCCAAATCCGCGTTGGCCCATTCGCCGATCCATCCATGTCCGGTGCAGTCGACGAAACGGTCGCCGGAAACCCGCAGGTCTTCGCCGGTTTTGGTGTTCAAGGCCAGCACATGTTCGATCTGTTTGGTTTCGCTGCCTTCCTTCATCTTCACCGCGTAAGCGTGATGATTCAGGAACAAATCGATGTTCGGTTCGGCTGTGACGATCTCTTCCTTTTGCTCGTCACCGAACTCCTCGTAGGTGCCGGGCGATTTGGTGGCTTCGTCAGAGAACTCTTCGACGATCTCGCCGATGCGAGGGAACTTGCCGCGACGGATGTTGCCCATCGCCCACACTCGCACTTCGCTGGAACCGTTGCCGCCCAACACGCCGCGGTCTTGAATCAATGCCACGCGGCATCCCATTCGAGCCGCTGAAATCGCCGAAGCCATTCCCGCGTAGCCGCCGCCCACGACGACCAAGTCGTAGGGACCCTTGGTGACAGGTTGCTCTGGCAGGCCCAGTTGCTTTCGACGCCACGGCGACAACACGTCGTCCACGGCAGGCGGTGTTTCGTCTAGTTCGGTGGTCAGATAGATGCAATCGCAGCGACCATCAAAACCGGTTTGATCTTTCAGCGATAGCGTGTGGTCACCCTTGTCCAACGAGACCACGCCACCGTCTTGCCAATCCCAGTTGGCATGCTGGGTGCCAAAGGTGGTGTCCAGTTTTTTGCCGTCGACGTGGAGTTCGAATTTTCCCGGGGAAGGCGACGCGTCCCAGCGACGAACCCAGTCAATCGTGCGAACCCAGACCCGGTACTTGTCGGACTCGGGGATCGCAACGTTGGTGGTCGCATCATCGACCGGTTGCCCCAGTCCATGAGCGATCAAGTACGGCGATCCCATTTGCTGGATGAACTGGGTGTCCAATTGCCATCCACCGTGGGTGTCAAAGCTTTCCGCCTCGACAAACACATCGGCCGCTTGCGATGGACTGGCTAGCATCATCGCGGTCGTCATCGTGATCAACGCGATGCGAAGCCAAACGGAGGTCATTTGGCGGTTTAAAAGCAATGTCGGGAAGCTCTGGCGGTGCAACATTCCAGGGATCGTTTCTCGGTGTGGGGTGGGATTCGCAAGGTGGGATTGGGGAACGCAATAGCATAGCCCAAGGACTCTTCTGGTTCGTCCATTTCAATGCCGCCAACAAAGAAATTTCACGCACCATTCGGCGTCACTTGAGAACCTTGGTTTTCGTGTTTGGCCAACGAATCACCGAATCGTTTTGCGATGACAGAAGCCGCAAATTCCGAAGCTGGGCCAAGCCTTTGCCTTCACTGACGTCCAGTCGCAATCGATAGATTTTGGAAGCGTCGCCGAGCGGGATGGTGTGAGAATGCCACTGGCCATCGGTTTTGACATTGAATGGGATGTTCGAACCCTTGGGAAGCGATCGGTCTGCGCTCGTTGTGTAGAACACTTCGCCGTTTCCTTCGGCTTCGCTGAGCAGTTCAAACGCCAATTGATAGGGCCCCGGCGGAAGGTTCGCCGGCAAGTGATCGATCGCGATTCCTGGATCGTCACCAGTGAACGTAAGATGCAATTCGGATTCGCGTCGTTCAAGCCGCGTGTTCTTGCGGGCTCGGATGGAACCGCTTGCGGACGGTTTGTCTTTGGACGCCGACCGAGCGTTTTTCTTGCGACCGGCACTTCCGCGAACGTTGTTCTTCGGATCGACGGAGAAATCTGTCCACTCGGGGTGAGTGGCCGTCATCGAACTCGGAGCTTTCGCTTCAGCGTTAGATTTAGGTTCGAAGGTTTGCGTGTGCAGGACATCCTCCGCCATTTGATTCCACTTGCTCTCCATGCGAGACAGACGCTCAGGATGTTGGTGGGCAAGATTGTTTTGCTCCATCCGGTCGGTCGAGATGTTGTAGAGCTCCCACGGTTCTTGGCGGAAACTCACGATCTTCCAGTCGCCATCGCGAAGGCCCCGATCCGATGAAAACAACAAGTGAATCGGTTCTTCTCGATCGATGCTTTGACCTCGAAAAATCGGCAGCAACGATTGGCCGGAAACCGGTCGCAACTCACGGTTGGGATGCGTGGTTGGAATCGTGCTTCCTGCCGCCTCGGCGATCGTTGGTAAGATGTCGATCAAGTGAGCCGGGTTGCGCTCGATGCTGCCGGCTTCTGTTTTCAAACCTTTGGGCCAGTGGACGATTGCGGGCGTGCTGATGCCACCTTCGGTTTGATTTTGTTTGTACAAGCGGAACGGTGAGTTGCGTGCCCAGGCCCATCCGGTGGAATCGCTCCAAGAGACATCGCCACTGGTTGGTTCCGCTTCGATCTTTTGGCTGACTCGATCGTACGGACAAGCACCGTTGTCGGAAACAAACCAGATCAATGTGTTGTCAAGTTCGCCGGTCTCATCGAGATGTTCGATCAACCGGCCGACTTCTTGATCCACGCGATCGATCATGCCCGCCAACGCCGTCATGCGTTTGTTTTCAAACCCCTTGCGTTTCTCTGTCAACGTCTCCCAAGCCGGGATGTGCGCGGGTCGCTCGCTAGGTTGTGATGTCTTTGGCAACAGGCCCAGTTCGTGTTGACGCTGGACACGTTGTTCACGGATTTTGTCCCATCCCTCGTCGTAGCGACCTTTATATTTGGCGTAGTCTTCCGGCAAGGCTTGCAGGGGTGCGTGCGGCGCGTTGAAGGCGAGATAAAGGAACCACGGATCGACGTTCTCCTCCGCTTCGTTGAGAAACTGCATCGCGTAATCGACATCGGCGACTGTTGTGTAAAAGTCCTTCTCGGGAACCGACCAGGGTTCGCCATTTAAACGGAACGTGTTGTCGCCTCGGAAGTAATTGCAGGCGCCGCTGAGGTGACCGAAGTAGCGTTGGAAACCGAAGTCGGTGGGCTGTTTGTCGAGGTGCCATTTGCCGGACATGGCGGTGAAGTAGCCATCGGCTTGCAACACTTCGGCGCTGGTGACGGCATGGGCCAGCGAGGTGTCTCCCGCCGCGATGCAGTATTGTCCGGTCAGCAACGACACGCGTGAGGAGTGGCACTTGGCGGTGTTGTAGAACTGCGAGAAACGCAGTCCGCTGGCTGCCAATGCATCCAAGTTGGGTGTTTCGATCTCGCTGCCGTAGCACCCCAGATCGGAATACCCAAGGTCATCGACCATGATCAACAGCACGTTGGGACGCTGTGGTGGAGTGTCCTCGTCTGCACCGTGGGCGAAATTCGCAACGCTGAAACAGAGCATCAGGAGTGTGGTGCAGGAGATTCGCCGAGCGTTCATTGCGTGTTTTCCTAGGTCGTCGTTCATTGTCTTCGTCGGCATGTTAATCTGAGAAGGATCGTGGCACCCCTGCCGAACTCACTTGATGCCCAAAGATTAGAACCGAAATATGAACCTCGCGAGGCTGGTCCAAATGCAAACATCGTCTCGATTCCTCCTGTCTTTCCCGCGTTGGGCTGGGGCGTTTTGCTGGATCGTCGTGAGTTGCCAAATCGTCTCAGGGGACGAGTCGAACACAGCCGATTCGTCCGTCAGCGGCGAGGCACTCCGGCCCAACATCATTTATGTGATGGCCGATGACCTTGGATACGGCGACCTGGGGTGTTACGGCCAAACTCGGATTCAGACGCCGCATCTGGACCAAATGGCGGCAGATGGAATTCGATTCACCGATCACTACGCCGGCCACACCGTGTGTCGCCCTTCTCGCTTGACGCTGTGGACGGGCAAGCATGTTGGCAGCACCGGATTGATTGGCAACGCGGCTCGCAATTTGACGGGAGAGCAACCGACCGTGGCCTCGTTGCTGTCGGAAGCTGGGTACGCGACTGGAGGAGTCGGCAAATGGGCTCTCGGCAACGTGGATGTTCCCGAAGAGATCGAGAACCCGGGCCATCCGCTCGCCAATGGATTCGATGCTTGGACGGGCTACATGCATCAATCGAATGCCCACAACTACTACCCACCGTTCTTGTGGCAAAACTACGAGCAGCGTTTTTATCCCGGCAACGTCATCAGCACCGATCCAATCGCTCGCGGTCGCGTTGCGGTCAAACGAGAAACGTACTCGCACGATGTGATGACGGATGCAGCGTTTGATTTCATTCGCGAGCATCAGTCCGATCCGTTTCTGTTACACGTTCACTGGACAATCCCGCATGCCAACAACGAAGGCGGTCGATTGAACGGCGACGGAATGGAGGTGCCTGACTATGGCATCTACGCCAATGAAGGATGGCCCAACCCAGAGAAAGGTTTCGCGGCGATGATCACTCGGATGGATCGAGACATGGGCCGCATGATGGCTTTGTTGGCGGAGCTCAATCTGACCGAAAAGACGCTGGTAATCTTCACGTCCGACAATGGGCCGCATCATGAGGGAGGCCACAGCGATTTGTTCTTCAACAGCAGCGGTCCGCTTCAAGGCAGCAAGCGTTCGATGCACGAAGGAGGCATTCGCGTGCCTTTCATTGCGAAATGGCAGGGGACGATCGAACCGAATTCGATCAGCGATCATCCTTCCGCGTTTTGGGACTTCTTGCCGACCGCGTGCGAGTTAGCTGGTGCGGAACCTCCAGCAGACATCGATGGGATTTCCTACCTGCCCGCTTTGCTGAATCAACCTGAGAAGCAAACCAAGCATCGCTATTTGTACTGGGCCAGCAGCGAAGGCCCGACCTCGGTTGGGCTTCGTTCAGAAAAATGGAAAGCGGTGAACTATCCCGGCGGAACCAAGAAACGACGTAGCGGAAATGGCAAGCCAGTTGTCAACGAGGGTGGTTGGAAACTGTTTGATTTGTCGTCTGATCCGGGGGAGAAAAACGATGTTTCGAAAGACCATCCCGAGGAGCTGAAACGAATGGTCGAAATGGCTCGCGAAGACGGGCTGTTTTGAGGGGATGCCCTCGTTGAGCCGAGATCGGCGGATTTTTTGCTGTGCGATCGGCGGTCGTAACTAGGATGAAATCGGAGACGTCGCGAATAGCAGCGACCTTCTCCGATCCCACCTGTTTTGACCCACCCTAGAAGATCGACACCATGATGAAGAAGACTTCGACGGCCGCATTCACGCTGGCCCTTTCATTCGCCGCACCCAGTTTCGCGGGCGATTTTTTTCGCAAAACCACCTGTGCCCCCAAGTGCGTGACCGCTCCCGCGTGTCCCACCGAGGTGACGAAATGTTCCTCGGTCGCCGGTGGCATGACCGCTCACGACATGGGTGGAATGGACAATCCCAGCGAGTTGAACGTCGCACTGACGACCGAGTTGGTTGCATTGCGAGATGAAGTCGCGGCGGCCAATCAATCGTTGGAAGAGAAAGACGCTGCGATCGCGGAAGCAAACGAGAAGGTCGCTTCATTGGAAGAGCAGCTCGCTGCCTTGAAAGCCGATGTCGCAGCCCAAACTGAGCGAGCCAAGAAGGCTGAGAAACAGTCTGACGCCGCTCGGGAGCTAGCCGAGCAAGCCCAGCTTATCGCTCAGCAACAACGCAAAAAGCTTCAGCAAGAAGTCGCAACGTTGAAGAAGGACATGGAAGCTCAAACCGGTGAATTGCAACAGCAGCTCACCAGCGCGAAGGCCAGCTTGGACAAAGCCAACGCGGCTTTGGAAGAAGAACGCAAGCAACGTGAAGAAGAGCGTCGCCAGCAAGAACAGAAAGCTGCAGCGAGTGCGAAGGACGAAGAGGAACCGTCGGACGCATCGGATGAGGAAGCTGCAAAATCAGAAGATTGAAGTTTGGATTTTGAAGGAATGTTCGGCGTTGGTTGACGCAACGCCGAACATTCATATTCAAGCGGTAGTCGTGTGAGCGAGCTCCTGGGAATTCAACTCAATATCAGTTGCTGCTCTCACGCCGCATGGTCGTGGATCCTTCAATGTTGGTGTGTCCCATCGCGAGAGTGTTTGGTAGCCAGCTGTTTTCGCCAATTGGGATGTAAACGTTGACTGTGACCAATTCCACTCCGGTGGAACCGTCGCTCGTGAAATCGACGGTTGAGCTGCCGCCACTGATCCCCATCAAACCAAGTTCTTCCTCCACTCGAGAGGAAATTTCGCTCGTCGTTGCCGATGGCTTGATTGCAACTCGAGCGCCCTCGCGGGTGGCATGAATCGCACTGTCACGAAGCATGCTGAGTCTTCCAAGTTCGATCAGCCCGAAGGTCAAGAAGATCATCAACGGGGCGATGAATGCGAATTCGACGGCCGCAGCCCCATGACGCAACAAAGACGATCGTCGAGATGTGCTGGCATTGCATTCCGTCTTCTTGCGAGACCTTCGTTCCCAAGAGAATCTAGACTCGGCGGGTCGCCGGCTGGCAGGTCTTCCTTTCAATGAACGTTTCATGAGATCAGTCCACCAACATTGCAGGAGAGTACAAAAACTCGCTGTGGACATTGCCTGCGAAGTCGAATTCGCATCCTCTCGCAATCATCGGGGTGGGCTGGATCGTTAGGTGCTTCTTCTTCATCGGGCCGGTTAGCTTCACGCTGAGTATTCTCACCCCTTCCCACCGCACGATCGTGTAATTGGCGTTGTTGCCGTTGCCATGCACCTTGCGGAAGATCGGAATGATCCTTTTCTCACCGATGATGGAGCTGAGTTCGGCTTTGATTCCCGCACTGATTCCCGTGTCGCCGTTCAAGGACAGTTCGCCGTGTTCATCAAAGACCAATTCACGTCCCAAAGCATCAAAATCATCTTGCGAGATTCCATAGAGAATCTGGCGGCGAAGATCGCTGGTGCTGTTGTTGGATGAACCAATGTCGACCGTGCCACGATTACCAGGAGCACCGGTTCCCGTTGGATAGAGTGAGCATTCGTGGAAGCCGTCGCTTCCTTCCACGACCGATCCGTTGAAGTACATCAAGTCGTCAGAAGTTTGTTTGTCACTGACCAGTTGCCAAGTTTCCTCATCCAGAGCAATGGGCAAGATGTCAATCTTGGTTCCATTGTTCGGTGGACGCTTGAACCCGCTGATATTGTGTTGGAATGCTGCAGTCACGCTTTGACGAAGAGATTGCGATTTTCGTCCAGTCAATCCAGCCAGCTGCAACGGAAGTTCGCCATGAGCCGAGTTTGTCAGATGGAGATTCACGCGGACCGCGTTGGCCGACGCCCAATCATTCATTGGCTCAAAGACTAGAGTCGCATGATCGTAAGACCCAATCTCGACTGCGTGATCGACTGAGCCAACATGAGCCTGGACTTGTCCGATGTGATTGGCTGAGCTGATTAGGTCTGCCGAAGACTTTACCTGGCTGACGCCATCGTGGTCCCCGTTGACGCGAGCGTCATACAACGCCCAGGCTCCCGCGAGTGCAGCAGAATCGGCGGACCTGGAGAGTTCTGTTCTTGCGGTGTTGATGTAGGCAAATTCTGAAACGACCGCCAGAACGGTGAACAATGCGACACAGAGAATAAGGCCAAAGATTCCCGCGGCGCCGCGTCGGGATTCAGGCTCTTGAATGCAATAGCGGAGTTGGATGATCGATTTGGATGACATTTGATTTCAACTGGATGATGGCAGAACGCGATGGTTGGAGACGAACGGATAATCTTCTGAAGATTCGTCCACTGTGCATGGGCACGATACGTTGATCCGATCGTTCGATCACGAATTGATCGACGTCGGTGTCAGATTGATTGTGATGACTTGATCACTGCCATCCTCAAAAACGACCCGGATACTTTTCAATCGAATTGAACGAACACGATTGGCTCCGAATCCGATGTCGACATTCGCGAGGCTTGTATCGGGGTGATATTTCATCAGACCATCACCGCTTTCATGCGGCATCTCAACCAAGTAGTCGGGGCCTCCAAAGGCTCCCCAATCAGCCGACTCACCATTTTTGATCGCAAAGAGATAGCGAGAGTTCTTGACGGCCATGACGGTTGTCCATCGGATGCAATCGTTGCTTGCGGACCAGTTTTGGAAGTTCCCGCCGCGTTCGTGGTCGACCGCCTTGTCGTTGACCGCCGCCGTGACGCGGAACCCTCCGCTTGAATAGGTTGCATCCGCGGCATAGTTCAGTTGCAACTCGAAGTAGCGAGATTCGTCGTCTCGGTTCGGAAAGACGAAAAACGATACTTGTGGCGAATTGATGTCAGGCTCAGGATCGCCCAGCGTCAGTTCCCAGTTTTCTTCGATGAAGTAGATCGATTTACGATCGTCTGCAGAGACGTCGCTTGGAGTGAGTGAACCCCATAAGGCCAGCAGGCTCGCGAGGAGTAGCTTTGAAAGGGCAAGTTCGTTCCGCATGGTGTGCGCCTTCGGTGTGAGCAGGAAATCCCCCCCGCTCGATGTGACAACCACATCTTCTCGCGATGTCGATAAGCATCCAGGGCGGTCTGGCAGTCCAAGTTTTTCAACATGGATCCATGACTTTGCGTCCCACGTTTACACGTGGTTTGCCGTTTTCTTGAATGTCGAATCGGAAGCCCACAACGTCGCTAACACAAACACTAGGTCACGAATGAGCAGGTGGGCTTTTGTGAGCCATCCCCGGTTGCAAATTGTGCGACTGCGACAGTGGTTCGCCCGCTCGTGCCGGTTGAAACGATTTTGCAGCGGAATGGTCGACTTTTGACCTCTGGTTCCAACTGATTGATGGTGCGATGACTCGCGCGGCACACGGTTGTTGGGAATGGTGTACCCTATAGGGCCCGCCTCTCCCCCACCTTTTGATCGACGGTTCTGTAATGAAGAGTCCGTTCGCCCCGCCCTCGTTTGACTACGACATCGCTCAATCAAACCGCGATCGATGTTGTTCGATCGCCAATCGTTGGCCGACCGCTCGATGGATGCTGGCTTTTGTTTGGCTAACCATCGGTTGTGCGGCGATGGTTTCCGCGGATGAATCGAACGAAGAATCCTTTGACTTCTTCGAAGCTCGCATTCGTCCGGTTCTGATCGAATATTGCTATGAATGCCATGCGGAGGATTCGGAAGACCTGGGCGGTTCGTTGCGTTTGGATGTGAAGGAAGGATGGGAAGTTGGCGGTGACAGTGGGCCGGCCATCCGACTTGGCGATCCCGCAGCAAGCGAACTGATGGCGGCGATTCGGTACGAGTCCTCCGAGATGCCACCCTCGGGAAAGCTGCCCGACCACGTGGTGCGAGATTTTGAAAAATGGATTCGCGATGGTGCGGCTGATCCAAGATTGATGGATGAAGAGGAACAGCTCACAAGTTCTCAGCCAAAGTCATTCGACTGGGAGCAGGCTCGGCAGTTTTGGGCGTTTCAGCCTCCACGTGCGAGCGAGTCGCCGGTTGCGTTTGATTCTGATTCCGCGATTGATGCCTACCTGCAACGACGCTTGGACGCGGAAGGTTTGACCGCGACTCCGATCGCAAGCCCAAGTGTGCGGCTGCGACGTTTGGCGTTTGATCTGACAGGATTGCCACCTGATCCTGAAACGCTTCGGCAATTTCAAGCGGATCCCAGCGACGCACATTGGCGGAGATTGGTGGATCGCTATCTGGCCAGCACGCAGTTCGCGGAACATTGGGCGAGGCACTGGATGGACGTGGCTCGCTATGCCGACAGCAACGGCAGCGATTTCAATGCGACCCATCACGACGCTTGGCGGTATCGCGATTACTTGGTGCGGGCGTTTGCCAACGACATGCCGATCGACCGGATGATTCGCGAACAGATCGCGGGTGATATGATGCCGGCCTCTTCCGATGAAGATCGACGTGACAAGTTGGTCGCCACCACGTTCTTGATGATCGGCACCAAGATGCTGAGTGAACGCAACAAAACCAAGTTGCGGATGGATGTGGTCGACGAGCAACTCGACACGGTCGGACGTGCTTTTCTTGGCATGACGTTTGGTTGTGCTCGCTGTCACGATCACAAGTTTGATCCCATCACCACGCGAGACTACTACGCGATGGCGGGGATCTTTCGCAGCACGCGAACACTGCATGGTGAGTCGCAGCAATACGTCAGCACTTGGAAGAAAACTCCGCTTCCGATTTCAATGAAGCACAAGGAGTCCATTCGTGCTCACGAAAAATCGCTGCAAGACCTCGATCAAGAGATCAAAGCAGTCGAGTCGGAACTGAAGGTTCTGGCAGAGAAGACGGAACTCGAAGGAATCACGATCGATGATGTCGATGCCGTTCGTGAAGGTCACTGGGTTGAATCGACGTACAAATCTGGGTTTGTTGGCAAAGGTTATGTGCACGACGAAAATCGAAACAAAGGCGAGGCGTCGATCCGGTTTGCCGCAGTCTTGCCCAATGCCGGACGGTATGAGCTTCGGGTTCACTACAACTCCAGCGGCAATCGGGCGTCGAATCTGCCTGTCACGGTGCAGTTGAACGACGAGACTCACGATCTGGTTTTGAATCAGACGGTTCCTCCGACGACGGGCACGTACAGCGTGCTGAAGGATTTTGAGTGCGAGGCGGAAACTCAGTCGCAGGTCACCCTTTCGAACCGTGGGACGGATGGTTATGTGATCGCCGATGCCGTGCAGTGGGTTCAGGTCGATGGCGAAAAGGACCCGGGTGAATCAGACGCGGCGATTGAACAAACCATCGCGATGCGAACCACGTTGACTCAGACACTCAAGCAACTGAAGTCACAACGAGCCGATTTGGTCGCCAATGCTCCGCCCCCCGTTCCGACCGCGATGGCGCTGGCCGATTTACCGAGCGATGAGCAGGAGGATTGCCCGATTCATATTCGGGGTGAGGTCAGCAATCTGGGCGACATCGTCCCGAGAGGCATTCCGCAGGTCTTCAGCGAATCCACCACCGCGTTTGAACCCTTGGAAGGAAGCGGTCGGTTGGAGTTGGCACAGTGGTTGACCGATCCTGATCACCCGCTGACCGCGCGGGTCAGTGTCAACCGAATCTGGATGCACCTGATGGGCGAAGGACTGGTGCGGACCGTCGACAACTTCGGCGTTCGGGGCGAGAAACCGACTCATCCCGAGTTGCTGGATGCGTTGACGATCGACTTTGTACGCAACGGTTGGCGTCAGAAACGTTTGATTCGAAACATCGTTTGCAGCGACGCGTATTCACGATCGATGGTTTCGGATGACGATCCGCGAGTCTCACTTGATCCTGAAAATAGATGGCGAGGTCGGGCCGTTCGCAGACGCATTCCCGCGGAAGCGATTCGCGATGCGATGTTGGTTGCTGCCGGCACGCTCGACCCCAGCGGTCGTGAAAACTTGATGGACAGCTACGCGACCTTGGTCAGTCAAAACAACGCCAACTCCAAAGCGACCACCAAGTTTGGGCTGGATGATCCGAAGCGAACAATCTACTTGCCATTGATTCGATCCGAAGTGCCACCGTTGCTGGCGAACCTGGACGCCGCGGATCCGGATTTGTTGGTTGGGAAACGACCGACAACGAACGTGCCGGCGCAAGCGTTGACGTTGATCGGCAGCCCCGAGGTACGTCGATGGGCGATGCAAACGACGAAGCGAATGATGAAAGAGACAACCGACGACACACAGCGTGTCCGGTGGGCCTGCGCCGTGTTGTTCTCTCGTGACCCTCGACCGGTCGACGTACAAATCTTGCACGCTTGGTTGGAAAGCGATGTGGCGAAGGCCATGTCGAGCGACGAAGAACGTTATCGCGAATGGATCGCGGCGATGTTTGCGAGCACCGAATTTCGATTCTTGGATTGAGGCGAAACTGATGAAACTGAACCGTCGAGATTGCTTGGTCCAATCGACTTGGACGACTGGTGCGTTGGCCGTAACTGCTTCTGCGGTTCCTGCTTCCAACGCTTGGTCGAACAGTGCGGGTGAGCAGACTCCCGTGCAGCATCATCCGGCGAAGGCCAAACGCGTGATCTTCTTGTTCATGCATGGCGGACCGTCGCATGTCGACACGTTTGATTACAAGCCGCGGTTGATCGCCGACAACGGAAAGGATTTGCCGTTCGAGTTGCCGCCTCAAATCAGTGCCAAACCGACATTGCTTGCGAGCCCTTGGAAATGGTCGCAACACGGTGAGGCTGGGTTATGGGCAACCGATTTATTGCCGGAGATGAACAAGCATCTGGATTCACTGTGCGTTGTTCGGTCCATGCACACTCGCGGCCAATCGCACGGCCAAGCGGTCGGGATGGTGAACACGGGCAGCGACAACTTTGTTCGCCCCAGTGTTGGTGCATGGATCAGTTATGCATTGGGGGCCGGGCATCCGGATTTGCCGGCTCACGTTGCGATCGCACCCGCGACGGCCCATGGTGGACCTCGCAACTACGGGGCCGCGTTCTTGCCGGCCAAGCATCAAGCGACCGTGGTCGGCAAGAACGGTCAAATCGGCGAAGGGAAAATTGCCTATCTCGATGCGGCTCAAGGACACCAGTTTGACTTGGTCAACCAGCTCAACCGCGGCCATGTTCAATCTGCCGGACGAGACCGAGCGACCGATGGTGCGATCGAGGCGGTGGACTTGGCCAATCGGATGCGAGGCACCGCGCCGGAGGTGATGGATTTGTCGAAGGAAACCGAAGCGACCAAGAAACTGTACGGGATCGGTGAGAAGACGACCGACTCGTTTGGACGCAGTTGTTTGATGGCGCGTCGGTTGGCAGAATCCGGTGTTCGATTCATCACCGTCAGCAGCGGCCAAGTGTGGGACCAGCACGGCAACTTGAAGAACGGGCACCAGAAAAATGCCGCCAAGACGGACTTGCCGATCGCAGGATTGTTCGCGGATCTGAAGCAACGCGGGCTCTGGGAAGACACATTGGTCGTATGGGGCGGCGAATTTGGACGGACGCCCGTTGTTCAGGGAAGCAACGGTCGCGACCACAACCCGCAGGGATTCTCAATGGTGCTGGGCGGTGGCGGGATTCGCGGCGGAATCACGTACGGTGAGACCGATGACTATGGCTACTACGCGGTTCGCGATCGCGTTCACATGCACGATTTGCACGCGACCATGCTGCATCAACTTGGAATCGACCACGAGCGTTTGACGTATCCCTACGCTGGTCGCGATTTTCGTCTGACGGACGTCCACGGGCGAGTGGTGAGCGAAATCCTGGAGACCTGAGCCTTCATTGGTTGGCCAGTTTTGGGATCGGCTGGTAAGTTGGCGGTCATTGACGACCGAATTCGAACTTGCTGGCTTGATTGAACCGAAATGAACGCTGCTGAATCTCGCTCCGGGCCCCGTCGGCCGGGCGGCAAAAAAGGCAAACAGACAACGGTGGCGGGGATCGTCATCGCGGTCGTCATCGGCGGCTACACGCTGCTTCGGCCATCGATCAACGAAGCAACGGGCTGGAATTTGCCGGCTTTGCCCGGCAAGCAAGTCGCCAAAGACTCGGTGGCAGAGAACTCGCCCTCGCCCGTCTCGGACCAAACCGCCAACCCGCGTTCGGTGCCCAAACCGGCTGAGTCGTCGAAATCGTCGCCTTCGCGGGGTGAGGCCAAAACGCAGCCGCAGCGGAACGAGACCGCCAAATCACCCGGCCCGCTCGCGTCGAAGATGACCCGCGGAGATCCGGATTCGCGTGCTGATTCAGCGTCCGCTCAAGCCACGCAGGACACTTCGGATCTGAAGTACGGGTTGCTGAGAGAGATTGGCACCGACCGGTTCATGTCACCGGCGGGCGTGCTATACACGCCCGGCAGTGCCGAAGGTCATCGCCTCGAACACCTGCGCCGTCATACCAAAGACCAACCCAATCGTTCAGGCAAACACGGGGTTTTTGATGGCGAGATGGAGGGAGCCCTCGCGACGATCGACAAGGCGTACGAAAAAGCTCAGGCGAACCAACGAACGACCAAAGAAGTCGACGGGAAACGAACCATCTACACCGTCGACATGGGAAAACGAGTTGGCTTTGTCGGCGGCCGCGATGGTCAACGCAGTCGCAACCCGATGGCTCGCCGAGTGCGTTTGGTATTGGAAGGCAATCGGTTGATCACCGCGTTCCCGCTGTAGTTCCTGTTCCGCATTGATTGCTCGATATGCGAAAGCATCGCTTTGAAGTTGAACCTTCAGCGATGCTCCTCCCGAATCATCCCGTTTCTGTTTGGAAGTCAATTCTGTGACTCACCCTGATTCCAGCTCCGATGTCCCTCCCGATAATTCGAGTTCCAACTTGAATTCAAATTCTGGTGTCCGATACAGCGTCGGTTCTTGCCCGATTTGCGAGCAAGGTTTGTGTTCGATCCGTGCCTGTGGTTTGGTCGACAACAAGCCTAAGTACGGCTTGGTGGTTTGCGATGAATGCGAAGCCATTTGGTTGCAGCCGAACTTGAACGGCGTGCATATTTACGCGGATGCTGAAACACCGAAGTGCCCCATCGATCAGTCGCCGCTCTACCAAGGCAACAACCGTTGGGCGACGTTGGAAGATATCGATCGCTTGGGTTGGTCGGACGCCGTGAATCCCGATCTGACGTATGAACCCGAGTCGGACGACTCTTGAGCTGGTGTTGCAATCATCATTGCTCGTTACCACCCTGCTCTGCCCTGCCCTCCCCTGCCCCATTCTTACTCTTCAAACTTTGGAACCGTGACCTTGTCGGAAATCTCCTTTGACCCAATTCTTGCCGCCGGTGCCGACCCGGTTCAAGCTGGCGTGGCATTGAAGCAATTGGCGGACGATCCCAACTTGGACGGTCCCATGCTGGTTGCTGCTCTCGCGGAAGATGCCGCTCGATTGATGGACGCGGATCCTGCGATCACCGGTGGATTGCTTCGCCTGATTCATCTGAAAACCCTGAAAGGCGAAGGGGATCCTCTGTCGAAGATCGAGCCCGCGACCCTCGGGAAGATCATCGGATCGCTCTCACCAGAAGTCTCCAATCGGCACTTGATGCTTCAATTGTTGGCGATGCAGCGGACACCGGATTCTTTGCGGGTCTTGGTCACTCAATTGGCTCAGTCACCACCCAAGGGTTGGATGGCGGCGGCTCAAATTCTCAGCCCTTTGATGCAGCACAACGATTGGTCCATCGACGCGGTGTTCCCGTCCTTGTTGGATTCGATTTCGGAACCATCCCTAGCGGCGCCCATCTTGGATTTGGCCGGCCACGTGACTCGAACCGGATTGGTGAACGAACATCCCGCCAAAGGTCGCATTGGCTCGCTCAATGCCCTGCTCGGTCATGTTGCGGGACGTTTGGCGAAGTTCGAAGAGGACCCGCGCAGCTTTGGTACCGAGGTGGAACAGGTCCAAGCGGTCTTGGGTGAAGCGGTGGCATTGGCCGTGTCGCTCTGTGATGCGATTGGTTTGATCGGCGAAGAAAGTTCGATTGGCGAGCTGAACAAGACATTGGATTTGAAACATCGCCGAGTTCAATGCGAAGCAGCGGGCGCGCTGGCGAAGTTGGGAGAAGAAACTGGTAAAGAACGCCTGGCCGAACTGGCGGGCGAACCAGCCGCTCGACTGCGAGCGATCGCCTACGCGGACGAGTTGGGACTGGAGGAGTTGATCGATGAAGAACATCGTGAACCACGAGCAATCGCGGAAGCCGAAATGGCATTGTGGTTGACTCAGCCTCAGCAGATGGGAGTGCCACCGACAGGAGTCGAAGTGGTGGACTCTCGCCGCATGCTGTGGCCCAGCTTTGAAGATCCGGTCGACGTGTTCTTGGTCCGCTTTGAATACAACTTTGGCGAACGACAATACAGCAACATTGGTTTGACCGGACCAACCATCTTTGCGATCTCATGCGACGTCGCGGACTTTCCGCCGGAAGACATCTACGCGATTTATGCGGGATGGCATGCCGATCACCAAGACATTTTCACGGTGCCCTCCAAAGAATTCAACGAAGCTCAGCGACGAATCGTTGAGCCGTTGCAGACGTACTTGGAACGCGTCGGGTACGAGGAAGTGAAGATTGATCGGCTCGGCTTCTTCTTGGACGAAACGGCGGGTGTGTTCACCGCGGTTCGAAACGAGAAAGAATGTGTGGTTGTGACCGACGGTTTGGAAACGATCGATTTGCCCACCGGTGGACGGTTGCGTCCGCCGCAGCCCGAAGATCTGTTCCACTTGTACAAGGGCCGTAAGATGCTGCGGACTTTCAATCCCAACGGAATCTCGGAGTGAATCAACGATGAAACCGTTTGGTACCGGCCAGATCCAAGAGACCCAGAATCAACTGCGGCACGAGTTCAGCGAATTCGCGGAGCAGTGGCAGCGGACCAAATCGGTGTGGCGTGACGAACCGGCCCGTCAGTTCGAAGAACAGTGCTTGGCCGATCTGGCACCGACTCTCAATCGAGTTTCATCGGCGCTTCAGACCTTGGTCGATGCCATCCATCAAGCCGATCGAGTGCTGAAGGATCCCGAGGAAACGTCCGTCTGACTCTGCATGGGTGCAGTGCTAAATGTAGGTCAGGTCTCACCTGACGCGAGAGCCAATGCTTCAATAGTGGCTAGGCTTGCCGCCTGGGGATTCTCTCCATCACCACTCCGCCCTCCTCGCATCGACCTCGGCCAATTCCCGCATTTGCACCAGTCGATCCTGTCGGCTGAGCCCATTGGCCTCGTCCGGATTTCGGACATGCATGCGAATCCCAGTCGTCAATGAATCGCAGTGCTCAGGCACGCTTGATCCAACAGATGTTGATACCCAATTACAACCAGCGTTGCGAAGCATTGGCGAGGTCCGCGCCAACCGATGAGAACAAGTCCGAAGTCCGAGCCTGATTCCCAAACATCAACCGTGTAGAATAACTCTCCACACCAATTCCCACCTGTCCAGCAGGTGAGAAACAAGTTCGCCGACCTGAGAATGCGAAGCCCCTCGTTGCATCATGCCTCAAACACAACGTGAAGGCCTATACGGCAATGTGATTGAGCACAAAAACAACAACGTATTTCGCGTTGCATTGAACTGCGGTGTCGAATGCGACGCGTCTGTTCCCAACACTGTCGCTCGCGACGTTTTCCGAATTGGCCCTGGCGATCCTGTTGCGATCCAGCGATCTACGCCACCACGATTGGACTGCATCGTTGGCTTTTCGCCATGCCAGTACTACCGACGCTATTGGAATGAGGACTCCGGCGGACTTTGTTCGGGTTGGGGTGGATCGCACTTCCTATTCGAGGTCCATCCCGACGGATGGGTTGCTCGGCAGATCCAACGATTCGACAATGGTGAGCTACTAATCTACGATGAAACGTGCGATGAGGACAGCTTTGGCGGACGATCGATCGTCCCACTGGAGGCTGATGAATACGGACCTTTCTCAATTGATCGGTCTGAATTCCTCAACAACTGGAAACCGAACCTCGCCGTCAATCGAAGTGAAGGCGGCGAACCAGACGATGCACGTGAGTCGCCGAGCTGAGTTTATTGAAGTGGTGCATCGTTCGCGGCGACCACGTGATCGTTAACGTTATCCGACTCAAATACCCTACGATCCTATGCCTGCACCGTGACTGACGAACTCGCCCAAACGGATGATGACATTGCGGGGCAATGGTCTGATCATTTTGACGCTTCAATAAAAACTGAAAGCGTGCGGGCACGTGTCATTCTATCTGCGTGTTACCTCGACGAACTGCTCTATCAATTGCTTGCGGTGACGCTTAAACCGGCCTCAAAGAAGGATGACCCCCTGTTCTCTGGAGGCAACGCTCCGCTTGGAACTTTTAGCTCCAAAATCGAACTCGCCTTCCGGATGGGTCTGGTTCCATCAGGTACGAAATCAAGTCTGCACTTCGTACGCAAGATTCGTAATCGTTTTGCACACGATCTCACTGCTGCAACGTTTTGTGATCCGCAAATACTAAGCTGGACCCGCGAGTTGCACGCGCTAAACGACATTGCCAGGCCGGAGCGAAGGGCTTCCTTTTCCGATGGGCCAATCGGTGACTTTGAACAGTCGGTTTCATGGCTGATATATTGGATCCGCAATTTGATTCAGAACATTCCAACGGACTGCCCGCATTGTGGCAACGAGATGGAGCACCGAACCTCACTAAGAACCTATCCGAGAACCCCGATTCTACTGTGGACAAAATAGGCCAGAGCGATGTGTAGCCCAGCAAGATGGTTTTGAGTTTTCTTATCCCATCGTATTAGGATCGCTCGGAAGCGATTGAGC